>JBIOKD010000107.1:0-9481 GCA_044451485.1 Candidatus Eiseniibacteriota bacterium
ACGCCAGCTTGATGCTCGCCTTGCGCGCCATCTGCTCGGCGCGCTGACGACGCTTGGTGCGCATCGAGTCGGCGTGCGCACGCAGCGACTGCGCGATGCTGGTGCCGAGCCGGTCGGTCTGGATCAGCATCGCGACCAGCGAATAGATGTCCTCGACGCCGGTCCGCTCGGCCAGGTTGCGCAACGCGTCGGTGCGGGTCACGCCGGTCTGCATCTCGGAGTTCACCAGCGCGAATTCGTCGGACAACGCACGGCTCGCGAGCCGCACCTCCTGGCCGACCCGCTGGATCGCGGCGGCCATGCCGAGCCCGGCCTCGACACACACCACCATCAGGTCGAGGGCGTCGGGGAGCGAGGTCACGATCTCGCCGTGACGCCGGCGCGAGCGCCAGGCGATCCACATCGTGGGCAGATAGAACCCGACCACCGGCAGCACGAAGGTCATCATCGCGAGCTTGCCGGTGGGCTTCATCATCGTGTAGGCAACCGCGCTCCACAGGATCGGCAGCGCCACCGCCAGCACCAGCTTGCTGCCTAGGAACAGCATCGCCGCGTCCGCGCGGCGATAGCCGGCCCGGATCAGACCGGTGCGCATCGCGTCGGTGCCCTCGCGCGCCGGCATGAATCCGCCCAGCTGGGCGATGAGCCGGAGCACGATCGGGGGCCGGCGCACGTTGCTCAGACCGAGACTCCCGTGGTGCGCCATGCGCAGCTCGCGCAGGCGCAGGGTGACCGGGTTCTTCTCGCCGGCATTGGACTGGACGACCGCGACCGCCGCGGTCACCACCGCGCCGAAGATCAGCAGACTCATCATCAGGATCATCATGGGATCACACCTTGATGTTGACGATCTTGCGGATCACCAGTGCGCCCAGCAGCTGCATGCTGCCGGCGATGATCAGGGCGATGCGGCCACCGTCGTTGGCCAGCATCGGTCGGAAGTAGTCGGGGGTCATGACCACGGTGAAGATCGTGATCCCGACCGGGAGTGCGAGCAGGATCGCGCCGGTGAGTCGGCCCTGGGCGGTGAACGTCTTGATGTCACCCAGGATGCGGAAGCGGTCGCGAATCAGACGCGAGGTGTTCTCCAGCACCTCGGCCAGGTTGCCACCGGTCTCACGCTGCAGGATCACCGCGGTCACGAAGAAGCGCAGGTCGATCGAGTCCACCCGCTCGGTCAGGTTGATCAGCGAGTCGCGAAACTCGAGGCCCAGCGACTGCTCCTCGACCGTGATCGCGAACTCGCTGCGCACCGGCTCGGGGGACTCCTCGGCGACGATCTGCATCGCCGCGCTGAACGACAGACCGGCGCGCAGCGCGCTCACCAGCAGGTCGAGGGCGTCGGGGAACTCCTCCGCGAACGCCTTCATGCGGGCCTGCTTCTTGTAGCGCACCCAGAGGAACGGGCCCGGTGACGCCGCCACCATACACAGCATGGCGGGTGGGATGCGATGGAACACCATGACGCCGATGAAGTAGCCGCCCATCGCCAGCGCGGCGCTCAGCAGCACCAGCTGACCGACCCGCATGGTGAGACCGGCCTGGTAGAGCATCAGCTCCAGACGCTGGCTGATGTCGATCTTGCGCAACAGGGTGTCGAAGAACGGGATGGTGCTGTAACGCTGGTCGCGCGCGACGTTCAGCTCGTGCCGGCGCTCGGCCGGCTGGCCGAGCCCGCGCAGTCGGTCGCGCATCGCGCGCGCACCATCGGCGTTCTTGTGCATGACCATGCCACCGACGGCGAGCACCACCGCCAGGAACAGCATGATCGCGACGAACAGGAACACGGTGTCCTCCTACGCGGCCATCCGGCGGGTGCGCTCGAACAGCTCGTTCGGCAGGTCGACCCCGGCAAGACGGATGCGGTCGGCCACGCGTGGCACCATGCCGGTGGACTCGAAGTGGCCCTCCACGTTGCCGTCGGCATCACGGCCGGTGGGCACGTATCGGAAGATCTCCTGCATGGTGACCACCGACCCCTCCATGCCGAGCAGCTCCTGCACGCTCATGATGCGCCGGCGGCCGTCGGACAGACGGGACACGTGGACGATCATCTCGATCGCCGAGGCGATCTGCTCGCGGATCGCCTTGTCGGGCAGCGAGTGACCGGCCATCAGCACCAGGTTCTCCATGCGGTGCAACGCGTCGCGTGGACCGTTCGAGTGGATCGTGGTCATCGAGCCGTCGTGACCGGTGTTCATGGCCTGGAGCATGTCCAGCACCTCGTCGCCACGGACCTCTCCCACCACGATGCGGTCGGGCCGCATGCGGAGCGCGTTGCGTACCAGGTCACGCTGGGTGATCTGACCGCGGCCTTCGATGTTTGGCGGCCGGGTCTCGAGCCGCACCACGTGCGGCTGCTGCAGCATGAGCTCGGCCGAGTCCTCGATGGTGACGATGCGCTCCTCGTTCGGGATGTAGCGCGACACGATGTTGAGCAGCGTGGTCTTGCCGGAGCCGGTGCCGCCGGTGATGAGCATGTTGAGACGGGCACGGGCCGCCCCGGTCAGGAGCTGCGCGACCTCGGCCGTGGCGCTGCCGAGCTGGAGCAGGTCGTCGATCGAGAGCGCCCGGCGCCGGAAGCGACGGATGGAGAGGATCGGGCCGTCGAGCGCGGCCGGCGGGATGATCGCGTTGACACGCGACCCGTCCGGCAGGCGGGCGTCCACCAGCGGCACCGACTCGTCGATGCGGCGACCGACCCGGGAGATGATGCGGTCGATGATGTGACGGAGGTGGGCCTCGTCGCGGAAGCTGATGGCGGTCAGCTCGAGCTTGCCGAGCCGCTCGACGTACACCTGGCGGTGCGTGTTCACCAGGATGTCGCTGATCTCCTCGTCGAGGAGCAGCGGCGTGATCGGTCCCAGGTCGAAGGTGTCGTGCAGCAGCTCGGTGATGAGCCGCTCCTCGTCGCCGCGGGTGAGCCGGATCTCGGCCTCGACCAGCATGTGCCGGGCGAGCGTCTCCACCTGCGAGCGGCGGTCCTGCTCGCTCATGCTCTCGAGCTGCGCCAGATCGAGCTTGGAGATGAGCTGGCGGTGGAGCTGCTTCTTGATGACCTGGTAACGGTCGGGCTCGCTCTCGGCCGGCCGCACCGACAGGAGCGGCTGTGCCGAGGGGGACTGGCCCGGGACCTTTCCCAGACGCTGGCGAAGGTTCATGGTGTCCTACCCCCTGCCGAAGAACCGGAGCTTGCCGGGCCGCTTGGCCGACACCGGTTCGGGATCGCCGGGCGCCTCGACCACCTCCGAGGGCACCAGCTTCTTGGCCAGCGCGAGGATGTCGCGTCCGGCACGGGTATCGTCCTGCCCGCCGCACAGCGGCTTGCCGACGTTGATGGCGGTGCTCACCGCCGCGTAGTCGTTGGTGATGGCGCCGTACAGCGGCATCATCAGCGTCTCCTCGAGCTGCGTGGCGGTGATCGCGCTGCTGTCGCTGCGCCGGTTCAGCACCAGCCGGACCCGGTCGGGTGAGACCAGGTAGTTGAGCTTGTGGAAGATCTCGAGTGAGCGGCGGGCGGCGCGCACCGACGGCACGCTCGGCTCGCACACCAGCAGGATGGTGCTCGAGCGGTCGAAGATCTCGAGCGTCATGTCGTTGAACACGTGGGGGGCATCCACCACCACGAAGTCGAAGGTCGAGCTCATGATCTCCAGCACCGAGCCGATCTGCTCGCCGGTGACGCCGTCCACCTTGTCGAGCTGATCGGGCTGGGACATCACGTAGAGCCCGCTGTCGTGCTTGATCAGCGAGTCCTGCACGCCGGCCGAGTCGAGCTTGGGCGCGGCGAGCGCATCCGAGAGCGAGCGCGTCGGCGCCAGCCCGAGCAGGAACGCGGCGTCACCTGAGAACACGTCGAAGTCGGCCAGCGCCACCTCGCGCCGGGTCAGCAGACGCAGACTGATGGCGAGGTTGGTGGCGATGGTGGTCACGCCCGATCCGCCCTTGTTGCCGAACACGGTGATGACGCCACGGCTGGCGCCGTGACCGGTCTTCTTGGCGAACTGCCGCGCCACCCGCTCCACCGCCTCGCGCAGCGCGCCACGATCGAGCGGACGACGCAGCACCTCCTGCGCGCCGGCCCGCAGCGCCTTGAGCAGCGTGTCGGGGTCGACCGAATCGGTGGCGAGGAAGATGGCCGAATCGGGGTGCTCCATCTTGAACTGGGAGGCGGCGTGGAGCGTGTCCTCGATCGGCTTGGCGAGATCGAGCACCAGGATCGTCGGCCGCACCTGGTTGGCGAGCGCCAGACCGGCGCGCAGATCGGCGCGCTCGCCGGAGATCGCCACCCCGGGCAGCGCCTCCAGCGCCAGGCGCAGCTGGGTCCGCTCGTGGTCGTTCCCATGGACCACCACCACCGTGAGATTCGCGCTCATCCCTGTCTCTCCCTGGCCCGATCCATCCCGCCCGCGTGTCTACTTCTTGCCGGGTTCCGACGGCATCGGCGTGTCGGTCGGAAGCGCCGGCATCGCGTTCGCCGACGACACGATCTCCGGAGACACCACGACCAGCAGGTCCTTCTCGGTCTTCTGGGTGTTGCTGCTCGAGAAGAAGAATCCCAGGAGCGGGATCTCGCCCAGGATCGGGACCTTCTTCACCACGCGCACGCTCTCGGTCTGCTTGAGACCACCCATCACCAGGTACTCGTTCGGCTGCAGCACCACCTGGGTCTTGGCCTTGCGGGTGTCGATCGACGGCAGATCGAAGCCCGACACCTTGACCGAGGTGTTGAAGTTGAGCGCGCTCACCTCGGTGGAGATGTCCATCAGGATGCTGCCGTTCTCCATGATCGTGGGCGTGAACTCGAGCCGCACGCCGAACTGCTTCCACTCGATGGTGACGGTCTGTGGCACCACCGCGCCCACCGTGGCGCCGCCACCGGTCGCGATCGGCACCGGGAACTCGCCACCGGCCAGGAACGAGGCCTGTCCTCCGCTGCGGGCTACCAGGGTCGGGTTGGCCAGCTCGCGAAGGTCGCCGTTCTGCTTGAGCGCCTGCCACTGCACCGACAGGTTCATGTCGCCCTTGGTGCGGACGTAGGTGATGAACCCGTCACGCGTGTCACTGGTCGCCTTGAGCGGGAACAGACCGCCGGTGGCGGTGCCGTCGAGCCACGGCGTCGTGCTGGTGACTCCGCCCACCCAGTCGAAGCCGAGCTGGTGACGCGCCTCGTCGCTCACCTCGGCGAGCGTCGAGTGCAGCGCCACCTGCTTGTCGCTGTTCGGGACGTAGACCTCGATGTCGTAGATCTTGTAGCGCGCGCCCTCGTTGTAGACCACCAGCGTGGTGATCCCGGGGGACTTGGCGTTGACCACCACCGACCGCTGCGAGCCCACCGCCGCGTCGGCGATCTTGGGCTCGGCGATGGCCACGGTGCGCACGTCGTCGTTGGAGATGATGACCTCACCACGGCCGACGGCGAGACGGATCCGCTCGTGGTCCGAGGGGGCCGCGACGCTCATGGAGGCCGCGGGTGAGGCCACGGCCGCGTGGGCCGGTGCGGAGGGCGCGGGCACGGCGGCGGCGCCACGCGCCGACATTGTTGGCGCGGGCGACGACGCGGGAGCCGCGGACGGCGCGGCGGTCGCATGAGACGTCGTGGGCGACGGCGACGACGCGGTCGGCGCGGTGGCCGCATGAGACGTCGTGGGCGACGGCGACGACGCGGTCGGCGCGGTGGCCGCGTGGGCCCATGCGGCCCACGCGAACGTGGCGACGGCGAGCGCCAGCGTGCGCATCACGAACGGGATCTTCCGGCTCATCGTGGTTCCCTCCTGATCTGCGGTCGAAGTCCGTTCGCTGGTGCGATGTCAGTTCTTGGCGCTGTCGGAAACGGCCGGGGTCTCGGTCACACTGGCGCTGCGGATGATGCGGACATTGGGTTTCGGGCCGGATGGCGACGCGACGGCGCGCGCCGTGTTGGAGCGACGGTACGAGTGACGCGGCGCCGGCGCCGCGTCGGTCGTGGCGGGCACCTTGCGCTGGCCGAGCATCTCGTCGGTGCTGAGCGAGGCGACCTCGGTCTGATCGTTGTCACCGGGATTGCGCAGCACGAGGTGGATCTTGCCCTCGTGCTCGGCGAGCGCGAGCGCTTCGGCGCCGTTCGGGTCCACCAGCAGGGTCACGCTCTGCACCGTGATCGGCTTGTTGTCCTGCTGCTCGGTCTTCTGCCCGGCGGCCAGGACCTCGATGTTCTGCAGGATGGTGCGGGTGATCGCGTCATCGAGATTGGTGCGGGGCTCGACGGTGCAGATCACGTCGACGCGGTCACCCGGCAGCACGAAGCCCGAGACACCCGACACCTGGTTCACCTCGAGGCTGGCGGCGCGCATGCTCGTCCGCACCAGCATCGACAGACCGCCGCCACGCGAGCTGAGCTTGATCGCGGTCACCGGCTCGCGAGCGCTCATGAACACCTTGGTGGTCTGACCCACGACCGAATCCATGCTGGCGTAGGCGCCCTCCGGCACCGCGTCCTTGGGATAGCGCGCGATCCGGAGCTGGGTGCGATCGAGCTTCACGCCGAAGGTGAGATCGGTCGCGGTCACCACCACGTTCTTGTAGTTCTTGTCGTTCGAGGCCGCGGCCTTGCTGGCCATCGACGTCAAGCCGTAGTAACCCGCCACGGCTGCGGCCGCGCCCAGGATCAGCGCAACGAACATGAGCTGCTTGCCCTGGTTGGTGTTCACGGCTTCGTCCTCCGGGGGACCGGATGGGTCCCGTGGTTCCGCGTCGCGGTCGTGCCGGACAGCGTCATCGTGGGTCGATCACCGGGATCCGTTTCGCTCGGGTCACCGGTCGTGGATGGCCTGGATGCGAGTGCGCGATGGCTGAGCCTGTTGCGGGCGCGTGCGCTCCGACGGCGACCACTCGTCGTGGTCGTGACCGGGGAACGAGGCCGCCTCCGCCGGACGCGGTCCGTCGCTCACCGGCCGTGAGCCGGTTCGCACTCCGTTGCTGCATGAGGTGGTTATCGGCCGTCATCGCACACAAATGAGTGCGAATACGGACCCCGCCAGGACCGCCACCCCGAAGGGGAAGCGGATGCCGCTCGTGGCCGGGGGACCGCCTCCGCGCCCGCCCCGGACCAGACCCCAAACACCGAGCAGGGCCGCCCCCTGGATGGTTCGAAACAGAACCCCCTGGCGGATCGCCAGGACCACCGAGACGAGCCCGCCAGCGACCAGGGAGCCGAGCAGGGCGAAGACCGCCCCCGGCATCCCGAGCCAGGCGCCGACCGCGGCGACCAGCTTCACGTCACCGGCACCCATCCAGCCCATCAGCCAGCCGGGCAGCAGCACGCCGCCGGCGATCGCCATGCCGGTCACCGCGTCCAGGAAGCCGTCACGGCCTCCGAACGCGGCATGCGAGACGAGCGCGATCAACAACGCGGGAAACGTGAGGTGATTCGGGATGCGCCGGGTCCGGACGTCGGCCCGTGCCGCCAGGGTCACCAGCACCAGGACCGGCGCGACGATCCACGGCGGCAGGGACATCGGGCTCACCGGGGTCACGCGGAGGTCGCTCCCCTACGACTTGACGAGCGCGTCCTGGGCCTTCTGGAACGCGGCCCGCAACGCCGGCTTGATGCCGATCGGATCGGCGATGATCGTGACCAGGGCGACCGCGGCCACGAAGGCCGCAAGGAGGCCGTACTCGATCAGGTCCTCGGCGTTCTCTTCACGTGCGAAACGGCGGATGGCTTCCCACATGGCGTGTGCTCCACGGCGGGTGCGGCGTGGTGGCTCACGCGGTGGATCCGCGTGACGCCGGCCAGCGGCCGGCCCCGGGTCGGTGATGACTCCGCTGCCCGGCAAGCGGCCGGGGGGGCCGGGGTTCGGCCCCCCCGGAGCCTTCCTGACGACGGAGGTACGTCTCGGGTGCTGGATTACGACTTGGTGAGGGCGTCCGCGGCCTTCTGGAAGGCACCCTGCAAGGCGGTGCGAATGCCCAGCGGGTCGGCGATGATGGTGACCAGCGCGACCGCAGCGACGAACGCGGCGAGCAGGCCGTACTCGATCAGGTCCTCGCCGTTCTCCTCACGCACGAAGTTGCGAACCAGGTTCAGCATCGGATGACTCCTCTGTTGATGGGGCCACTTGCGCGCCGGACCGAAGCCGGCATCTTCTTCGCCGGCGCGAAACCGGCCGACCTTGCTCCACCAGCATCCCGCGGACCGTCGTCACCGCTTGAGGGGGTGGACCGACGGGAATGGTGACGCAGAGCCACGCCCCCGTGAACGCAGGAGCCATGCCACCCCGCTGTGCCGGTCTGCAACGCCGAGCGCAAATCGGCACTCTGGAACGGGATGCACGGTGATAGCGCATCGAGGTGGCGGGCTTGCACTTAGCGTGCGGGGTGGGTGCGGTGGGGCAAGCCGCGTCGGGCGAAGCAAGACCCGGGTGAAAAGCCCCGCCGAACACCGTGCATGGCGCAGCGTGCGCAACACGAAACCGCACGCCGGGGCACCCGAATGGGCCGATCAGCCGCCGAGATAGGCCTTCTTCACGTCCTCGTTGGCGAGCAGCCGGCGGGCATCGTCCTCGAAGCGGACATACCCGGTCTCGAGCACGTACCCCCGCCCGGCGATGGAGAGCGCCATGTGGGCGTTCTGCTCGACCAGCAGGACCGTGACGCCGCGGCCGTTGATCTCCTGAACGGTGCGGAAGATCTCCCGCACCAGGAGCGGCGCCAGCCCCAGCGACGGCTCGTCGAGCAGAAGAAGACGCGGCTGCGCCATGAGCGCGCGCGCGATGGCCAGCATCTGCTGCTCGCCGCCGGAGAGCGTGCCCGAGAGCTGGGTGCGACGCTCGCGCAGACGCGGGAAGAGCCCGTACATGTCCTCGCGGCTCTTCCTCACCGCGGCCCGGTCCCGGCGCTGGTAGGCGCCCAGCTCGAGGTTGTCCTCCACCGACAGGTTGGCGAACACCATGCGGCCCTCGGGCGCCTGCGAGATGCCGAGCCGCACGATCTCGTGGGGCGGGGTGCGGCCGATGTCACGGCCCTCGAAGCGGATCGATCCCGCCCGCGCCGGCACCAGACCCGACAGCGTGCGCAGCAGCGTGGTCTTGCCGGCGCCGTTGGCGCCGATCAGCGTGACGATCTCGCCGGCGCGCGCGGTCATGGACACACCCTTGAGCGCGTGTACCGCGCCGTAATAGACGTCGAGACCGCTGATCTCGAGCATCAGTGCGGGATCTCCTCGCCCAGGTACGCCTCGATGACCTGAGGGTTGGAACGGATCTCGGCGGGCAGACCCTCGGCGATCTTGACGCCGTAGTCGAGCACCGCGATGCGCTCGCACACCCCCATCACCACCTTCATGTCGTGCTCGATCAGCAGGATGGTGAGCGCGAAGCGGCGCCGCAGATCGCGGATCAGCTCCATGAGATCCTCGCTCTCCTGCGGGTTCAACCCGGCCGCGGGCTCGTCGAGCAACAGCAGACGCGGTCGTCCGGCCAGCGCGCGGGCGATCTCGAGC
>JBIOKD010000108.1:0-9463 GCA_044451485.1 Candidatus Eiseniibacteriota bacterium
CGGTGTCCGGGCGCCTGGGTCGCTTTGGGCGCGCTGCAACGCCAATCTAATGGGGCGGCGGGGCCCGCGTGGGCCCGCCCGCGTCCGTCGCTCCGCGAATCAGCGGATCAACGCGAGCTTCCGGCTCGTCACCTTGCCCCCGGTCTCGAGCCGGTAGAAGTACACCCCGGGAGCGGCGTCCCGCCCGTCGTCGGCCTCGCCGCCCCACGACGCGTCGTGCCGGCCCGCCGTCTGCATCCCGTCGACGAGCTGCCGGACCCGCCGGCCCTGGATGTCGAGGATCGCGAGCGACACCTTCGCGGCGCGGTCGAGACTGAACGAAATCGTCGAGCGATTCCGCATCGGGTTCGGGCTCGGCGCCGACAACGACCGATCGTCGGTCGCCAGCGGCCCCTCCCCAACCCCGACCCAGGTGCCCAGCTCGCGGATGTCGTACTCGAACGCGCCGCTGTGGACCGGCGACTCCCAGATGGTGGTCGGGAAGTACACGGAGCGCGACAACGAGCGGGCACGCCACGAATAGGGAATGCCGGTCGCGAGACCGTTGATCCTCACCTGCATCGTGTCCTCGCTGGCACGCGCGCCATTCGGCGCGAGCGCATGCGTGTAGCCCGACTGCATACCGGACAGGTTCGCGCCCGCGGGCACGTTGACCGCGCGGTACACGTGCCACTGCATCTTCGACCAGGTCCGCCCCGCGGCGGAGACCGACGTGTAGCGGAGATCGAAGTTGGGATCCCGTGTGAAGCCCAGCGGCTGGACCCGATTGGTCCGGTTGAACGTCAGGGCGTGGCCGTTGTGGTGCCCCAGGCCCCCCGCTCCCGGGAAGCCCCACACGAGACCCTGGCGATTGAACGAATCGGAATAACCGGGCATGCCGAACAACAGGTCGCTGAATCCGTCGCCGTCCAGGTCCCCGGCGTTCGCGACACAGTGACCGAGATTCGCGAAAGCCGAAGGCCCGTCGACCTTCCACAGCGGAGGCGCGCCGGCGCCGAGCGGTCCGGCGTACACGCGGACCACACCGCGGTCCACCGCGCCACCGTCGTCCTCGAACACGGCGCCGACCAGCACGTCGTCCAGACCGTCGCCGTCCACGTCTCCGGCGCCGGCGACCGAGCTGCCGAAGCCGCCACCCACCTCGGAGCCGAACTGGCTCCAGAGCGGGATCGTGACCAGGCCATTCACCCCCCCGAGGAATGCCGTCACATGACCCTGATTGGCGAGGGTGCTGGTCGCGAACGGACCGCCCACGGCGACGTCGCCAAAGCCGTCCCCGTTCACGTCGCCGACGTGCGCCACCGCGTTGCCGAACCACTCGCCGGCGATGCTGCCCGGGATCACCTGCGGCGGTCCGAGCGGCGAGCCATACAGGTGACCGGGATGGAGGGTGATCCGGCCCGCGTCCGTGAGGGTCGTGGCACCCACCGTGACGTCGTAGTTCGGGGATCCGACGATGAGATCGGTGAATCCGTCGCCATTCACGTCGCCATCCCCCGCGAGCGAGCTGCCGTAGTGCTCACCCGCCTGATCGCCGCGACCGATCCATGCCGGCGTGGCGTTGATCCCCGTTTGCCCGCCGAGATAGACGTAGACGGCTCCCGCGCCCGCCAACGACCCGTTGGCCTCCTGCGGCGCGCCGACGGCGACGTCGGTGTAGCCGTCGCCGTTGAAGTCACCGCTCGTCACGCAGCCACCGAACTGGCTGTCGGCCGCGAACCCGGTGAGCGTGACATCGGGCGGCGCGTTCAGCACCGGCTTGCCGGGGCCGCCGTACCAGATGCACGCCTCGCCGTTCCCCGTCCCCGGCTGGTGTGCGCCGGCGATGATGTCGCCATAACCGTCCCCGTTGATGTCGCCGGCACGACACACCGAGATCCCGAGCTGATCGCCATTCGCGCCGATCCGGAACCAGTGGATGCCCCCGGTGGGCGCGGTGAAGCCGCCATACACCAGCAGGGCCGCGCCGTTGTTGGTCTCGCCCGCGCTGGTGTTGTTGTACGTCGGAACACCGATCAGATAGTCGTCGTAGCCGTCACCGTTGACGTCCCCCGCCGAGGACACCGACCAACCCGTATTGGAGCCGTCGGCCGTCACCGAGTAGCTGTAGTAGGGCGTGGTCGTCGGACCCTCCCCCACGCCGGGATAGACGACGATCTCGCCTTCGTCCGACTGACCGTTGGTGTAGGACCCGTCCCCCACCACCACGTCGCTCAGCCCGTCGCCGTTGAAGTCGCCGGCGGTGCAGAAGGAGCGATAGTTGCCGCCCACGTTGATGAAATTGGTGAACAACATCGTGCTCCCATAGCTCACCGCCACGTCGATCTTGCCGGACTCTCCGACCAGGAGGTCGGCGAGGCCGTCGCCGTTCAGATCACCGGCCGGCGTGATCGAGATCCCGAGCTTGGAGTTGGCGAACGAGCTGGATTCCCACCACCACACGCTCGAGCCGAGTCCGCTTGGCCCGCCCAGGTACACCCGCACGTACCCGCCGTTGCTGGCGTACGTGTTGTCGTTGGGCGCCCCGACCACGACGTCGGCGTAGCCGTCACCGTTCACGTCCCCGGCGGTGATCGCGGCTGAACCGAAGCCGGCACCGGCGGTCGGCGAGCTGATCTGTGTCGAGCCCACGAGGGTGCCGACATCGGTGTAACCGGTGAGCAGCGGCAGCCCACTCGCCGACCCGTACAGGACCGAGATCCTGCCGCCGGTGGCGGCGCCAGGGGAGCCGATCACGATGTCGTCGTAGCCGTCGCCGTTCACGTCCCCGGCGGTCGCCGCGGCCGCGCCCAGCAGGGCGCCGGAGCCGATCATGTTGCAGCCCCAGATGGTCCAGCGACGCGTGCTGGAGAGACCGGTGGCGGAGCCGTAGAACACGTCCACCCGTCCGGCGAGGCTGTACTGGTTCGCGGCCGGGCACAGCGAGATCTGGTCGCCCGACTGGGGCGAGCCGACGATCACGTCGTCGTAGCCGTCCCCATTCACGTCGCCGGCGGTGCCCACCACCTGGCCGTAGTAGTTGGTGAAGTTCTGGAAGTCCACGAACGGATGGGCGATGTCGAACCCGGTCGAGGTGCCCAGGTAGACCCGCACGGTTCCCGCCGTGGCGGCCGGCCACCCCATCACGATGTCGGCGTGGCCGTCACCGTTCACGTCCCCGGCCGCGCTCACCGTCACTCCGTCCCCATAGGGAAGCGTGGTGATCGGGAACCCCGGGGCGAGGGTGAACCCGTACTGGGATCCGAAGAACAGGTAGAGCGCGATGTTGCTGACGCCCACGTTGCCGATGGCCACGATGTCGCTGTAGCCGTCGCCGTTCACGTCCCCGGCGGTGGCGACCGAGAGGCCCAGAAACCGGTTGGCGACGTTGGACTCGAAGCTCCCGAGCGGGATCGTCTTGATCGACGCGGGTGCGGCGGGCGGGGCCCCGGGAACGGCCACACCGGCGTTGGATGCCCGGCCCGGTCGTCCGAGCGGCCGGAACGGGGCGCCGGGAGGCGCCCCGGTGGCGAAGCCCAGTGAGGAGACGTCCGCGGGGAATTCCGTCGCGGGCGTCGCGGCGCCCTCCTCGGCGGAGGCTCGGGCAACCGGGGACACGGCGAGCAGGGCGGCGAGGAGCGCGGTCCGGACGCGCGCCGGGCGGGTGGAGCGTGGGGTCGGTTCCATGGGTTCTCCTGGAGGGCGGAGGGGGCCGGCCAAAGCAGGTCATACCGGAGAACGCCAGCGGGCGGTCGGAATCACAGCCGCCGGGCGACACCCCGGCTCAACCCCCACCCCCGACCTGCCGATAGCCATGGCGAGGCAGGCACTCGTCCGCGTCCCCACCGGGGAGGCGGGCCGCAGGGATCGCACCGCGTGACGTGCGGTGCCCGCCCGACATCGCGGCCGTGACCCAAGCACATCGCGGGGGGACCACGGCCGGCAGAGGCACGGTCCGATCCAGGGAGGATCAGACGATGCGTCATCCGTCGTTGCGTACGTTCCTCGTCGCGTGCTTGGCCACGCTCGCGTTGCCACTCGCAGCGCACGCCGGGGACGACATCCAGGTGAACCTCACGGCTCATCGCATCACCACCGGCGCGGCGGGCAAGGAGATCCTCGCGTCCGCCGATCACGCCAAGCCCGGCGACGTCATCGAGTACCGGGCGGTCTACGCGAACCAGGGTCATGGCGGGGTGCGGCAGATGGTCGCCACGCTCCCGATCCCAGCGGGCATGCAGTACGTGCCCGGAACGGCGGTGCCGGGCTCGGCGCTGGCCAGCCTCGACGGACAGCACTTCGACGTCATCCCGCTCAAGCGCCGCGTGCGCCTGGCGGACGGCAGCGAGGCGCTGCGCGAGGTGCCCGTGGACGAATACCGCTACCTGCGCTGGGGACTCGGCGACATCGCCGCGGGCCAGAGCGAGACGGTGCGTGCGCGTGTCCGGGTGAACCCCGGCGCCGGCCCGGTCTCGTCGGTCACCACCGGTGGCACGACGCACTGATCCGGAAACCCACGAAGCCCATACCCACGCGGATCCCGTCCGGGGCACAGATGCCCGCGGACGGCATCAGTGTCTGGCCGCAAGGCCGATTCCAGGGAGACCTCGGATGGATACCCGCATCATGGACGGTGCATCGCGCCGTTCCACGACGTCACGGTGGCTGCTGCCGGTCACCGCGGCGCTGATCCTCGTCAGCTCGGGGTTGGCGCACGCGGCGCCCAACGCCGGCACGCCGATCGGCAACAGCGCATCGGCGACCTATCTCGACGCCTCGAGCACACTCCGCACGGTGACCTCGAACCTGGTCACCACGTACGTGCAGCAGGTGGCGAGCTTCACGCTCACCGCCGACGGCGTGCGTCCGGGCGCCCCCGGGGCGCAGGTGTCGTTCCCCCACACGCTGACCAACACCGGCAACGGTCGTGACCGCTTCAACCTCGCGCTCGTCAACCTGGGTGGTGATGATTTCGATCTCACCGGGCTGGCGATGTACCGCGACGCCGACGGCAACGGCGTGCCGGACGACTTCACCCCGCTGGCCGCGACCGACTCGCTCGATCCGGGCGTGGCGTTCCGGTTCGTGGTGGTGGGCAACGTGCCGGGCGTGCAGGTCGGTGGTCAGGTGGCGCGCGCGCGTGTCACCGGCACCAGCGGTTTCGACGGAACCCAGACCGCTTTCAACACCGACCAGGTCAACGTGTCGGGCAACGCGGTGGTGAGCGTGACCAAGGCGATCAGCCAGAGCGCCGGCGCCTCGCCCAGCGGGCCCTACACCTACACCCTCACCTACACCAACTCGGGCAATGCCACTGCCGGCGTGCTCCGTCTCACCGACGCGATCCCGGCCGGCATGACCTACGTGCCGGGCACCGGCCGGTGGAGCACCACCGGCGCCGCCGCGCTCACCGATGCCGACTCCTCCGACGCGCAGGGCGTGGTCCCCAACACGGTCAAGTACGACTTCGGCGTGACCGCCGCGGGGAACGTCAACGCGGTCATCGCGCAGGTCCCGCCGGGCGCCAGCGGCACGCTGACCTTCCAGATCAACGTGAACGCGGGTCTCGCGCCCCAGGTCATCAACAACGCCGCCACCTACGCCTACAACGACGGCGCGGGCAACGTCGGACCGTTCACCACCAACCAGGCGCCCTTCACGGTGAACCAGAACGTGAGCTTCACGTTCACCGGGCAGACCATCGCCTCGGCGGTCCAGGGCGCCACCCTGACCTACACCAACACGCTCCACAACACCGGCAACGGGACCGACACGTTCGACATCTCGCTCAACGGCCTGACGTTCCCGGTCGGCACCGGATACGTGCTGTACCAGAGCGACGGCGTCACGCCGCTCACCGACAGCAACGGCAACGGCACGCCGGACACCGGGCCGATCGGCGCCAGCGTCACCACCACGGTCGTGCTCAAGGTCACGCTCCCGTCGGCGGCGACCGGTGGCCCGTTCTCGGTGGGCAAGCTGGCCCGCTCGGAGAGCAACCCGGCGGTCACCGCCACCGCGACCGACGTGCTGACCGCGATCACCGCGAACGTGGTCGACCTGACCAACAACTCGCCGGGTGGCGCGGCGCCGGGCGCCGGCGCGGGTCCCGAGGCGTCGCCGGTGATCACCACCGCGACCAACCCGGGTCTCACGGTGCGGTTCACGCTCTACGCCAACAACAACAGCGCGACCGGGGACAACTTCGACCTCGCCGCGAGCACCGACCCGACCTTCGCCGCGCTGGCGTTGCCGCCGGGCTGGACGGTGGTGTTCCACGACGCCTCGAACGCGGTCATCACCAACACCGGACCGGTGGCGGGTGGCGGCAACGTGGTGGTGTATGCCGACGTCACGGTGCCGGCCGGCTTCGCGGCGGGTCTGCAGCAGCTGTACTTCCGCGCGCGTTCGCCGGTGTCGGCCGCCTCCGACCGCATCCACGACGCGGTCAGCGTGAACCCGCAGCGCAGTCTGGCGCTGGTGCCGAACAACACCGCGCAGATCGCACCCGGGGGCACCTGGACCTACACGCACCTGCTGTCGAATACCGGCAACGTGCTGGAGGGCGACGGGGTGGGCAGTGTCGTGGCGCTGACGCGTAACGACGACCAGGTCGGCTGGAACTCGGTGGTGTACATCGACAGCAACAACAACGGCGCGTTCGACAGCGGTGTGGACCAGCCGATCAGCGACCTGTCCTCCATGGGTGGTCTCGCGCCCGGGACCACGGTGCGGCTGTTCGTGCGGGTGTTCGCACCGGCCGGCGCACCGCTCGGCCAGGTGGACCTGAGCACGGTCACCGCCACCACCACCAACGTGGGCTACGCGAGTCCGGCACCGGTGGTGGTGAACGCCACCGACCAGACCACGGTGCTCAACGGTCAGATCCAGATCGTCAAGAGCCAGGCGCTCGACGCCAACTGCGACGGGACGCCTGAGACCGCGTACACCACGGCCGACATCACCTCCGGGGCGATCCCCGGCGCCTGTCTGCGCTACCAGATCGTGGTGACCAACGTCGGCACCGCCGCGATCACCAACCTGGTGGTGTCGGACGCGACACCGGCCAACACCACGTACTCGGGCTCGGTGGCGGCGTCGACCACGGTGGGCACGGTGAGCACACCGGGATCCGGAAGCCCGGGCACCATCACCGCGACCATCGGGACGCTGTCCCCGGGGCAGTCCGCGACCATCGTGTTCGGAATCCAGATCAACCCGTGACGTGACGGACGGCGGCATGTCGCCGCCGTCCCCACCGATCGCCCGGTCTCCGCGCGCGCCGGCCCATCCGGGCCGGCGCGGCGGGGTGCCGGCTCATCCCATCATGCCCACGACACCGTCGAACGCCACCGCCCACCGGGCGGTATATATAATCGCGCGCGCGCGTGCGCGTGCGAGGGCGCTGCTCGCCCTCGCCGTGACGGGCGTGACGCTGGCGTGGCCTGCGATGGTCCCCGCCGGACCGCTCCCGGGGACGTGGGTGCCCAACGTGGCGGTCGGCACTGCCGACGACTCGCTGAGCGGCTCACCGCTGGCCGCCACCTCCGACACCGTGCGCGCCCAGATCCAGGCCCACGAGGCGCTCACGCTCACCACCGCCCCCGACACGCTGGTGACGGCCGGCGCGAACGTGACCTTCGCGCACCGGATCACCGACACCGGCAACGTGTCGGTGGACGCGCGGCTGGATCTCGCGAATTTCGCCGGGGACGGCTTCGACCTCGCTTCACTCGCGCTGTGGCGCGACGTGGACGACGACGGCCGGGTCTCGCCCGGCGACACGCCACTCGTCCCGGGTGGCACGATCACGCTGGCGGTCGGCGAATCGGCGACCCTGCTGGTGAGCGCGTCGGTCCCCGCCAACGCCCCCGGTCCGTCGTCGGCGTGGCTGATGCTGCGGGCGAGCACGCCGGGCGGCGCGTCGGCGCTGGCGATCGACACCACGCTCACGCTGGCGGCGACGGCACCACCGGCGATGGCGTTCTACCGCGACGCCGGCTTCGGCCAGATCCAGCGCGTGACCGGCACCGGCGCGCCGCTCTACCTGCAGGCCGACGCGCCCGGGTGCGACACCGATCCGACCCGGCCGGACACGGTCACGATCACGCTGGTCTCGCAGCGGACCGGCGACATCGAGCGCTACCGCGCGGTCGAGACCGGTCCGTCGACCGGTCGCTTCCGCGTGCTGCCCCAGATCGTGACCGCGCTGTCGTCGCCGGGCAGCGCGGTGAGCGGCTCCGGTGTGCTCGACGAGAGTCCCGACGACCAGATCACCGCGACGCTGGCGGGTTGTGGCGCCGCCAGCACCATCGCGCTGGTGTGGATCGATCCGGCGGGGACGGTGTTCGACGCGCACGACGACCGGCCGGTGCCCGGGGCGCGGGTGACGCTGATCGACGTCACCGGCGCCGGAAACGGCGGCAACCCCGGCGGACCCGCCTCGGTGACCGGCCCCGACGGCGTGACCGCGTTCCCGAGCACGGTGTTCACCGACGCGAGCGGCCGCTTCCAATTCCCCGAGGTTCCGGCCAGCAGCTACCGGCTCGAGATCGTGCCCCCCGCCACCCATCGCTTCCCCTCCGCGGTAACACCCGCGGCCCTGCCCCCCGGACACCAGATCGATGCCGCGGCGTCGTACGGCGGTGCCTTCGCGGTGGCCGATCCCGCCTCGCCGGTGCGCTGGGACGTGCCGCTCGACGCGGTGCCCGGCACGTCGCTGTTCGTCGAGAAGACCGCATCGGTCCCCGACGCCACGTGGGGCGACGTGGTCGAGTACGCGGTGGCGGTGGCGAACCGCTCGGACTCCACGCTCGCCGCGGTGACCGTGCGCGACCAGCTGCCACGCGGCTTCGCGTACGTCGCCGGCAGCGCGCGTCGCGACACCAGCGCGCTCGGTGACCCGGCCGGTGGCGGTGGCCCCGAGCTGTCCTTCGTGCTCGGCACGCTCGCGCCCGACCGGCAGACCACGCTGCGCTATCGGCTCCGCGTCGGTGCCGGCACGCCGGCCGGTGACGCGCAGAACGCGGCGTTCGCGGAGGATGGCAACGCGGTCTCCAACACCGCGCGCGCCACGGTGCGCGTGGGTGGCGGCGCGTTCGCGACCGAGGGCATCGTGACCGGCAGCGTGTATCTCGATCGCGACGGAGACGGACGGCGGTCGCGCGACGAGCGCGGTGTGCCGGGTGTGCGTGTGGCGCTGGACGACGGCACCTGGGTGATCACCGACGGCGACGGGCGGTTCAGCTTCTACGGGCTCACACCCCGCACCCACGCGCTGGCGCTGGATCGGACCACGCTGCCGGCCGGCGCCACGCCGGTCGCCGTCACGCATCGCGAGCGCGGAACGCCGGGGCTGCGTTTCGTCGACCTGCGCAACGGCGAGTTGGTGCGGGCCGACTTCGCGTTGCACGGCGATGCGGCCGCCGAGAGCGCCGCGGCGGCGCGTGTGACGGCGTTCGCGACCCGGCCCGCCGAGGACACG
>JBIOKD010000109.1:0-9427 GCA_044451485.1 Candidatus Eiseniibacteriota bacterium
AGCTTCACGCCTTGGCGCATCAGGATGGTCATCGGAACCCGGGTGCCGTCCTTGGAGATCGCGAACTCGCGTCGCGAGTCGGTGTCCGTGAAGTCGGCCGGCGAGCGCATGGCGAGACGCGTCTCGGCCAGCGCGCCGGTGCCGGCCCGGTAGTGCATCCACTTCGGCGGTTCGGTGTAGCTCTGGATCTCGAACCAGGCGTCGTCGCCGACACCGCGGGTGAGCCCCGCCACCGAGCTCACCGGATGCAGCGGCAACGCACCCAGCGACCGGCCGTCGGTGCCGAACACGCGCACCTGGGACGGCCCCCCGACGATGTCGTGCACGTACAGGCGGTGACCGGCGACGACGAAGTCGGCGATGCCGTTCTCGCCGGCCGGAACCACCGTGGCCGCGGACTCGATCCGGGGCTTGTCGTACGGCACGCGCAGGATGGCGCCGTTGGGCGAGGCGTGACGCGACAGCAGGAACAATGCGTCGTCCGCCATCTGGGCGCGCACCGCGCGGTCGGCGAAGCCGGCGACCGGCGTCAGCCGCCCGTCCGGCATGCGCAGCCAGTAGGCGTGGTCGCCACCGTCGCCGTTCAGGACCTCGATCAGCTGGTGCCGCCCGTCGGGCGAGGTGTCGAGGAGGATCTCGGCGATCTTCGGGAACTCACGGCCGATCACGTAACGATCGCTCGCCACCGGCGTGCCGAGCGTGTGGTGATAGACCTGCTGATAGAAGTCGAGGTCGGCGGCCGGGCGCTCACCCTTGGCCGGGTAACGCGAGTAGAGGAAGCCCTTGCCGTCGCCGTCCCAGGCCACGTCGCCGCCTGCGGTGCCGCCATTGACGCGCGGGATGATCTCGCCAATCTCGCGTCCGGTCGCCGTGTCGTAGGTGTGGACGTCACCCGACTCGGTGCCGCCACGAGACAACGACACCGCCACCTTCGAGCCGTCGGGCGAGGGGACGAAGAAGTCCATGCTCACGGCACCGCTCTTGTCGATCGCGTTGGGATCGACCACCACGCGCTCGCGCGCCGGATCGGCGTCGGCCGGTAGCCAGACCAGCACCGGCTGCTGGAGTGGTGGCTGGTCCTTGGTGGCGCACCATCCGGCGCCCGCGCGGGTGAGGTCGGAGTAGTGCGGCGAGATGTCGTGATTCAGCTCGTCGGCCCGCGTCAGGATCGCCGGTCGCGACGGCAGCGCGTCGAGCACCTTTCGCGTCCAGGTGTTCTGCCCGTCCACCCAGGCGCGCACCGCCGAGTCGTCCCACTTCTCGAGCCAGCGGTAGTCGTCACGGATCGCCACGCCCCAGTAGTGGTCGGTCACCGGGCGCTTCGCGGCGACCGGCGGACCGCCGTGCACCGGAGCGCTCGATGTCGCACTCGACGTGGACGCGGCCGACTTCGCGACCGCGTCGCCGGGAGGTGGGAACGCGATCACGAGGACGGACACGGTGACGAACGCGAGGGACCAACTGGGACGAGGCACGGGGGTCTCCGATCGGCCGGGGTGATGGTGCGACACGCGTGGCGACGTTAGCCCGGGTGAGCAGGGACCACCAACCCGCCGGCGGGTCTCTGCCAATCCGACAGACAGCCACTCCATCCATGGCATGAGACTGCCACGGCTCGATGGCCGGGTGACAGTGGAACTGACCGACACCCTCGGACCGGCCTCCGCGAGCACTCACCCGTCATCTCCCATTTGGGCAGCGGCTTCCGCAGGGTACGGGGCCCGCGACGGGGACCGGGCGGCGATGGCCACTCGGAAGAGGTCGGGCCGAGAGGTGCGCACGGCCGGTTGGCAGAGTTGATGCTGCCTCGATGGATGGCTATGAACGGCGAGCAGGCGCTGGCGGCGAACGCTGTCACGACCGGTACCGCCCACGAGGGCGGCGCCGCCGCCCTGCTCGCGATCGCGTCCCGGACCTGCGTCCTGCCCGGGCGCGTGGTGGTGGTGGGAGTCGTTCCCGAGATCGTACGCACCGGCACCGGGCCAGGCCCGGTCGCGAAGGACACGGTGGCCGCGGCCATCGGCCTCACGCGCTGCGAGATCTCGCGTCTGGCCGCAGACTCCCCCGCCCCGCGCGCTCCCGTGCCGGCCGGCGCCGGGTGAGGTGGTCATGCACGAACTCGGTCTGGCCATGGAGATCCACCGCCGCGCCCGCGCCCATGTCGAGGCGAACTCCCCGGCGCGACTCGCGCGGGTGGTGGTGGCGATCGGCGAGCTGTCGGCCGTGGAGCCCGAGCTGCTGCGTTTCGCATGGCAGGCGGTCACCACCGGCTCGGAGGACGACGGCGCGGTGCTCGACATCGAGTGGTGCGCGGCCGTCCAGCGCTGCCTGGACTGTGGCGAGAGGGCGGAGCGCGCCACCGGCGCGTGGCTGCCGTCGTGTCCGCGCTGTGGCCGGCCGCTCTCGATCGAGGGCGGCACCGAGCTCGACCTCCTGCGCGTGGTGCTCACCGTGCCCGACCACGCGGAGATGACCCCATGACCGAGATCCCCGTCCGCGAGCGGGTGCTCGCGGCCAACGAGACGGCCGCCACCGCGCTGCGCGAGCGCTTTCGCGCCACGCGCACCCTCGCCGTCAATCTCATCTCGTCGCCGGGTTCGGGCAAGACCACGCTGCTCGAGGCCACCATCGCACGTCTCGGTGGCGAAGTGCGGCTCGGGGCCATCGACGGCGACATCGCCACCGAACGCGACGCCGAGCGTCTGCGCCGGCTCGGCATCCCGGCGCACCAGATCCTGACCGGTGGCGCCTGTCACCTGGACGCGCGTCAGGTGCAGACCGCGCTGGATCGCGGCGCGCTCGACGATGCCGAGATCCTGTTCATCGAGAACGTCGGCAACCTGATCTGCCCGACGTCGTACGACCTCGGCGAGGACTTCAAGGTGGTGCTGTTGTCGGTGACCGAGGGCGACGACAAGCCGTTCAAGTACCCGGCCATTTTTGCGCGCGCCACGGTCTGCCTGATCACCAAGATGGACTTGCTGCCCCACGTGGACTTCGACCTCGAGGCCGTGAGCCGGCAGGTGGGTATCCTTCGACCGGACGGCCGGCTGCTCCGGGTCTCCGCGCGCACCGGCGAGGGCATGGACGACTGGTGCGGGCTGCTGCGGAACGAGTGGACCCGCAAGCGGTCGAGGGGCTGACCGGGGCGTTGCCGGGGTGGCCGTCGACCCGAGCAGCAAGCCCGGTGAGACAAAGGGGTCGAGCCGGCGGCGCGGGAGGGATCGAACATGGATCGCATGAGCGCGCGGCTCGTGCACTGGGCGCCACGCCTCCTGGCCATCGCCTTCGCGGCATTCATCACCCTGTTCAGCCTCGACGTCTTCAGCGAGGGTCTGAGCGGGGCGCGGTTGCTGGCCGCGTTCGCGATGCACCTCTTCACCACCACCGGTGTGGTGGTGGCGTCGCTGCTGCTCGCGTGGCGCTGGCCGTGGGTGGGCGCCGTGCTGTTCGCGGCGGCCGGCGCGTTCTACGCCACCGAGGCGTGGCGTCATCCGTCGTGGGTCGTGGCAATCGGCGGCCCGTTGTTCCTGACCGCGGCGTTGTTCCTCGCCGACGCGCTGGTGCGCCGGCGAACGCGCGTCTAGACTGCGACGCATGAACCCTGGAGTCGCGCGGGTCGCCCGGGTGGCCGCTGCGTGCGCGCTGGCCGTCCTCGTCTCGGCACCTGGCCCCGCGGCCGCCGCGCACGAACCCGGCAGGGGCGTGCGGACCGTCATCCTCATCCGCCACGGCGTCTACGACGAGGACGATCCACGCGATCCGGAGATCGGCCGCGCGCTCACCGACCGTGGCCGGGAGCAGGCGCGGCTCACCGGCGCGCGCCTGGCGGGTCTGCCGACACACGTCGACGTGTTGTGGGCGAGCACCTTCACACGCGCCCGGCAGACCGCGGAGATCATTGCCGACTCCCTGCACGAGACCGCTCATCTCACCCGCGACCTGTGCGAGTGCACGCCCCCGACGACGCGAGAGGACGTCATGAAGCGTGAGCGTCCCGGTTCGCTCGATTCGTGCGCCGCACAGCTCGACCGGGCCTGGCATCGCTTCTTCACGCCCTCGCCCGACCACGACAGTCTGGTGGTGCTGGTGGCACACGGCAACGTGATCCGCACGCTGGTGTCACGCGCGATCGGGCTCGACCCCAAACAGTGGCTCAACCTCACGCTCGCCAACTGCAGTCTGAGCGTGATTGAGATCCACCCCGACGGGCGCATCCGGCTCGTGTCGTACGGCGACATGGGGCACCTGCCACCCGCGTTGCAGGGCTACCCCGCGCCACAGTGGGACCCGGGGCTGCCGCCGAAGAAGCCCTAGCGGCCGGGGCCACCGCCGACACGCGGCGCGCACCGCCGGCTCAGCAGATGCGTGGCAGCTGCTCCCCGCTCAGCATGTCCACCACCCGCGTGCCGCCGATGCGGCTCTTCATGAACACGCGGCCGGGGTGCTCGTCCACCACCCGGCCGATCACCGCGGCCTCGCGGCCGAGCGGGTGGGCGCGCATGGCCGCGAGCGCCGCGTCGGCGCGCCCGGGCGCCACGATCGCCAGCACCTTGCCCTCGTTGGCCACGTAGAGCGGATCGAGACCGAGGATCTCGCACGCGCCACGCACCGGCTCGGCGATCGGGATGGCGGTCTCCTCCAACAGGATGCCGGTTCGCGCCGCCTGCGCGATCTCGTTCAGGGCGCTCGACACCCCGCCACGGGTCGGGTCACGGAGCACGTGCACGCCGTCACCCGCCGCGTCGAGCACCGCCGCGACCAGCCCGTGCAGAGCGGCCGAGTCGCTCCGCACCGGGCTTTCGAACTCGAGCCCCTCGCGCACCGAGAGGATCGCGATGCCGTGTTCGGCGATCGGGCCATTCACCAGCACGAGGTCCCCCCCGCGCGCGCGCTGTGGCGCGATCACGATTCCGTCTCGCACGATGCCGAGCCCGGTGGTGTTGATGAACACCCCGTCGCCCTTGCCACGATCCACCACCTTGGTGTCGCCGGTCACCACTGGCACGGCCGCCGCGGCGGCGGCGGCCGCCATGCTGCACACGATCCGCCACAGCTCCTCCATGGCGAGACCTTCCTCGAGCACGAACCCGGCGGTGAGCGCGAACGGCGTGGCGCCGCACATCGCCAGATCGTTCACGGTGCCATGCACCGCCAGCGAGCCGATGTCGCCGCCCGGGAAGAAGCGCGGGCTCACCACGAACGAGTCGGTGGTCACCGCCAGCCGTCCCGGTGGCAGTGTCAGCACCGCGCCGTCGTGCAGCTCGCCGAGCACCGGATTCGCGAATGCCGCCGCGAACAGGCGCTCGATCAGCATCTGCGTCAGCCGTCCGCCACCGCCGTGCGCGAGCAGCACGTGCGGATAGTCCTCGATCGGGATCGGGCAGGCGAGCCCGGCGAGCGCCGTCGCGACGTCGCTCATGCGCTCCTCTTGTACTGGTAGTAGGCGGCGCACGCGCCCTCGCTCGACACCATCGGCGCGCCGAGCGGATGCTCGGGCGTGCATTTGCCGCCGAACGCCACGCACTGATGCGGGCGCTTGAGCCCGCGCATGATCTCGCCCGCGATGCACAGCGGCGACTCGGTCGTGGTCAGCCCACCGACCTCGAAACGGCGCTCGGCGTCGAAACGCGCGTACGCCGGCGCGAGCCGGTAGCCGCTGCCGGGGATCACGCCGATCCCGCGCCAGGCGCGATCGCACACCTCGAACACCTCGCCGAGCAGCTTCTGCGCGGGCACGTTGCCCTCGCGGGTGACCGAGCGCGTGTACTGGTTCTCCACTCCCACACGTCCCGATTCGAGCATGTCGATCGCCATGTGCACGCCCTGGGCGAGATCGAGCGGCTCGAAGCCGGTGACCACGATCGGCACCTGGTGGCGCTCGGCGATCGGGAAGTACTCCTCGTAACCCATCACGGTGCAGACGTGCCCCGCGGCGAGGAAGCCCTGCACGCGATTGTCCGTGGCGCCCAGCAACGCCTCCATGGCCGGTGGCACCAGCACGTGTGACACCAGCACAGAGAAATTCTCGAGACCGAGCCGCGCCGCCTGCCACACCGCCATCGCGTTGGCCGGGGCGGTGGTCTCGAACCCGACCGCGAAGAACACCACCTCGCGTTCGGGGTGCTTCTGCGCCAGCTTCACCGCGTCGAGTGGCGAGTACACCATGCGCACGTCGCCACCCCTGGCCTTGACGCTCAACAGATCGGTGCCGGAGCCCGGGACCCGCAGCATGTCGCCAAAGCTGGTGAAGATCACCCGCGGCCGTGACGCGATCGCGATCGCGCGATCGATCTGCTCAAGCGGCGTGACGCACACCGGGCAACCGGGTCCGTGCACCAGGGTGACCGCGTCGGGGAGCATCCGGTCCAGACCCGACTTGATGAGGGTGTGGGTCTGCCCGCCACAGATCTCCATGAGCGTCCACGGCCGCGTCACGCGCCGCCCGATGGCGCGCACGAAGGCCTGGGTGTCGGTCTCGTTGCGGTACTCGTCGACAAACCTCATGCGGGGCTCCGTTCGGCGCGCATCGGGCGGGTCACTCGGGCTGCGCGATGTCGAGCTCGCCCAGCTCGCCCATCTGCTTCAACATCCGGAACACCTCCATCGCCTCGCTTTCGCTCACCCGGCTGATCGCGAACCCGACGTGCACGATCACGTAGTCGCCGGTCTTGACCTCGGGAAGGTAGGCGAGACACACCTCCTTGCTGATGCCGCCGAAGTCCACCCTGCCCATCGTCATGCCGAGCGCGTTCTCCTCCACCTTCGTGACGCGACCGGGAACGCCGAGACACATGTCGATCCCCCTCACGTTCCGGCGGCGAGCCGCGCCGCCGCCACCGCCACCTGACCCAGACTGATGCCGCCATCGTTGGGCGGCACCTGCCGGTGGAGCAGGACCTCGAAGCCCCGCGCGCGCAGCTCGCGGGTCGCGCGCTCGGTGAGACGCCGGTTCTGGAAGCACCCGCCGGTCAGCGCCACCCGCCGCTCGCCCACCACCTCGGCGACCGTCACGATCGCGCCGGCGAGCGCCGCGTGGGCGCGCGCCGCGATGGTGCCCCGCGACACGCCACGGGACACGTCCTCGACCACGGCGTCGACCAGGGGCCGCCAGTCGAGCACCCGCGCGCCGTCGTCGCCGGTGCCGACCGCCGGAGCCGGCGGGAGGAGCGGTAGCGGATAGGCGCCCCGCTCCTCGTCGTCCGCCAGCGCCTCGAAGGCGATCGCCGCCTCGCCTTCGTAGGTCGCGAGCGGATGGAGACCGATCAACGCCGCGAGACCGTCGAACAGACGTCCGGCGCTGGTCGTGAACGGGGCGCTGACGCCACGCTCGATCATGCGCTCGAGTGTCGCCCGCTCGCCCGGGCGGAAGGCGGTGAGCATCGCCTCGGCACGCGCCCGCGTGGCCTGGTCGAGCGTGGCGAGCAGCGCGAGCGCGCTGCGGCGCGGCTCGCGGATCGCGGCGTCGCCACCGGGGAGCCGGAAGCGCGCGAGATGCGCCACGCGCCGGTAGCCCGCGGCGTCGCCGAGCAGGAATTCGCCGCCCCAGATGGTGCCGTCGTCGCCGTAGCCGGTGCCGTCCCAGACCACCCCGAGCGCCGGCCCGCTGAGACCGTGCTCGGCCAGACAGGCCGCGAGGTGCGCGTGGTGGTGCTGGACCGGGATCAGCCGCGCCCCGGTCACGCGACGCGCCCACTGGGTGGAGGCGTAGTCCGGATGCAGGTCGTGCGCGATCGCCACCGGCGTCGCCCCGTACAGACGCATGAAGTCGGCGATCACGCGCTCGAACGCACTCATCGCCTCGGCGGTCTCGAGATCGCCGATGTGCTGGCTCACGAACACCTGCCGTCCCACCGAGAGCGCCACCGTGGCCTTGAGATGCCCGCCCACCGCGAGCACGCACGGGACCGGCGCGGGGAGCGTCACCGGCAGCGGCGCGTGACCGCGCGCACGGCGCAGCAGCGCGATCCCGCCGTCCAGCTCCCACGCCACGCTGTCGTCCACGTGACGCTCGATCGGCCGGTCGTGCACCAGGAACGCGTCGGCGACGCCGGCGAGCCGTGTCAACGCCTCGTGCTCGTCGGTGGCGATCGGCTCGTCGGTGAGATTCCCGCTGGTCGCGACCAGCGGGAAGTCGATCTCGGCGGTGAGCAGATGGTGGAGTGGATTGGAGGCGATCATCACCCCGAGCGTGGCGAGACCCGGCGCCACCTCGGCCGCGACCGGTGCGCCGGGGCGTCGTGGCAGCAGCAGGATTGGCGCCGCAACATCGCTGAGCGCTCGCGCCGCGGCGTCGCTCACCACGCACAGCGCGCGCGCCCGCTCGAGGTCGCGGACCAGCAACGCGAACGGCTTCCCCACCCGGTGCTTGCGCTCGCGCAGACGCGTCACCACGGCGGCGTTCCGGGCGTCGGTCATGAGGTGAAAGCCACCCAGACCCTTGACGGCGACGATCGCCCCCGCCCGCAACGCCACGGCGGCGTCGAGCAGCGCCTGGTGATCGCGCGAGCACACGTGGCCCGACACGTCCCACCACGACAGACGAGGACCACACTGTGGACAGGCGTTGGGCTGCGCGTGGAAGCGCCGGTCGGCCGGGTCGGCGTACTCCCGCGCGCAATCGGGGCACATCGTGAAGCCGGCCATGGTGGTGTTCGGACGGTCGTAGGGCAGCGCGCGGACGATGCTGAAGCGCGGGCCACAATGCGTGCAGTTGGTGAACGGATAGCGATGACGGCGGTTGGCGGGGTCGGCGATCTCGGAGCGGCACTCGGCGCAGGTCGCCGCATCGGGCAGCACCAGCGCGCTCTTGTCGCCGTGCGTGTCGCTGGAGCGGATCGCGAAGCCGCGCTCGCCCCGCGCCGCGCCCCAGCGTGTCACCAGCTCGTCGATGCGCGCCAGCGGCGGGCGTTCGGTGTCGAGCCGGGCGAGGAACTCCTCGATCGCCGGGCGCGGCCCTTCGATCGCCAGCGTGACCCCGCGGTTGTCGTTCGCCACCCATCCGGCCAGACCGATGTCGCCCGCGAGACGGTGCACGAACGGGCGGAACCCCACGCCCTGCACGAGACCGTGGATCTCGGCCTCCAGACGAACCGGCGCGAGTGCGGCGATGGACGACGTCACGAGTGCGCTCCGAGCCGGGAGCAGCGACTCCCGTCATCATGATGAGCGCATCGAGCGGCCGGCGCCAGTGGGACCAATGGAGGTGGGGACTCGCCGCGGGCCTTGCGGCGCTTCGGGTTGGGTCGGACGTACCGCGGCCCGGGCAGGCGTCCCGACGGCGTCTCCACCCGCGGCTCCCCGACCGGCCGGCGAGATGCCACCCACGCCGAGCCGGACCCGCGGCCCGATTGAATCCATCCTCGTCGGGTGGGATGCTCCAGGCGACGTTCCGTGATGGGCGCGATGGGTTGGACGTCGCGGCGCG
>JBIOKD010000110.1:0-9390 GCA_044451485.1 Candidatus Eiseniibacteriota bacterium
AGGGCGGTGTCATGGCGCCGGTGCCACCCACGCTCGGCGAGGGACTCGAGGGCGTGAGCGCGGTCGAGGCCCCGCGGGGTGAGGTTTTCCACTACGTGCGCACCGGTGCGCGCAACGGTCCGGATCGCTGGCGGGTGCGCGCTCCGAGCTATCAGAATCTGCAGGCGGTGCCCCTGATGTTCAAGCCCGGGACCCAGATCGCGGACGTTCCCATCACGCTGGGTAGCGTGGATCCATGCTTCTCCTGCACCGAGCGCATGGAGGTCGTGGAGCGTCGCGACGGTTCCGCGCGCGTGCTGCGTCAACACGAGCTGGAGGAAGTGGCGCGGCACGACATGCGGCGGCGTCGGCGCGAGTGGGTGGAGGCCCACAAGGCCGCTCCCGGCGCCGCCGAGGGGGGAGGGTCATGAGCCGCGGATCGGGATGGGCGATCGCGTGGGCGCTGCTCGGCCCGGCGCTGCTGCTCGCGGTGTCGCCGCTCCTCGACGGCATGGCCCGCCGGATCCGGGCGCGGCTCGAATCGAGGGCCGGGCC
The DNA here is from genome assembly GCA_044451485.1 of Candidatus Eiseniibacteriota bacterium. GTDB lineage: Bacteria > Eisenbacteria > RBG-16-71-46 > RBG-16-71-46 > RBG-16-71-46 > JBIOKD01. The sequence goes on from JBIOKD010000110.1 coordinate 535, forward strand.
CCCGCTCCTTCAGGGCTACGTCGATCTCGCCAAGCTCGCCGGGAAGCGCGAGGTGAGCGCCGCCACCGGGACGCTGGCGACGCTGATGCCCTGGGTGGCGCTCGGTTCGGCGCTGACCGCCGGAGTGCTGCTGCCGGTGGCCGGCGTGGCCCCGCTCGGATTCGCCGGTGACGGTCTGGTGCTGCTCTATCTGCTGGCGCTGTCGAGCGCCGCGATGGCACTGGCCGGCAGCGCGTCGGGGAGCCCGTTCGGGTTCCTCGGGGCGAGTCGCGAGATGGTGCTCCTGTTCTTCGTCGAGCCGATCGTGGCGTGCGCGTTGTTCGTGGTCGGGATCAAGACCGGCTCGTTCCGTCTGACCGACGCGGTGGTGTGGCAGAACGCGCATGGCCCCGGCGTCTCGGGTGTCCTGGCCGGGGCCGGTCTGCTGCTCGCGCTGCTCGGGAGCATGGGACGTCTCCCGTTCGACCTCCCGGAGGCCGAGCAGGAGCTGATGGGCGGCTCCTCGATCGAGTTCGGCGGCCGGCGTCTGGCGGTGCTGCGCTGGACCCTGTTCGTGCGCTGGCTGGTGGTGGCGTGGCTCGCCGCCGAGGTGTTCGTGCCCACGCCTCTGCCGGTTCCGCTGGGAGTGGCGGCCACGGTGCTCAAGATCGCGGTGTTGTTCGGGCTCGCCGCGACCGCGAGCGCGCTGGTGACGCGACTCAAGGTGGATCATGCCCGCGCCTTTTTCGTGCAGGTGGGTCTGTTGATGGGCTTCGCGGTGGTGTTCGCGCTGATCGGCGCGTAGGAGGATGACGATGCTGGCCGCCAAGTGGCGTCAGATCGTGTTCGGCATGAAGACCCCGTCGGTGACCGGGGCCTATCCGCTGGCGCCGGCGAAGGCGGATCCCGCGTATCGCGGCCGGGTCACGGTGGAGACCGCGCATTGCGTGGGGTGCGGCGGGTGCGCGGTGGTGTGCCCATCGCGCTGCATCCGCATCACCGACCTGGACATGACCACGCGCATCATCCGGCGTCATCTCGACCGCTGTCTCGGCTGCGGGCGTTGCGAGGACGCGTGCGCGTACGACGCCATCCACATGGTGCCCGACTGGGAGAGCGCCACCCCCGACCGCCGCGATCTGCTCATCGAGCAGCGGTTGTTCATGGGGGTTTGCGACCGCTGTGGCCGCTGCTACGAGCCCGCCCACCCGCTCGATCGCGCCGACGTGACCGGGATGATGGCGGATGAGCCCGAGCTGCGCGCATCGACCGACGGACACGCGGATCCGGCGCACGAGACCGTCCCGGTGATGGGCGGGACACGGGAGGCATGATGGAAGGCCTGGTCCGAACCCTGTCGCTCACGCTGCTGCTGACCTCGTTCCTGGCGGTCGAGTCGCGGAGCATGCGACGCGCGATCCTTGCCTACATGGTCCAGGCCCTGATCATGGTGGCGATCATCGCTGCCTTCGCCACCATCCACCCGCGTCTCTGGATCTGGGTGGCGACCGCCTTCCTCACCAAGTTCGGGCTGATCTCGTGGATGCTGATCCACGCCGCCCGCGCCGGGGACGACCACGAGGTGCCCCCCTACGTCTCGCGCTGGGTGTCGGCGGCGCTCGTCGGCGGGCTCGCGCTCATGGTCTACAGCTTCATCCACGCGCACGCATCGTTCCTCGCGCCCACCCTGCAGGCGGAACAGGAGCCCTATCGCACCAACATGGCGGTGGCACTGACGCTGCTGTTCGTGGGGACCTACACCGTGCTCACCCGGCGCGACGCGCTCAAGGTGGTCATCGGGGTCTGTCTGATGGAGAACGGGGCCCACCTCTCGCTGGTCACGCTCGCCAACGGCATGCACGAAACCGTGCTGATCGGGATCGTGACCGACGTGGTCGTGACCATCTTCCTGATGCTCCATCTCGTGCACGGCATCGAGGAGAAACTGGGCACGCGTGACACCGCGCGTCTGAGGGCGTTGCGATGGTAGCGCGTGCCGGCATCGGGCCGCGTCGGCGCGGCGTGGGAGGTGGCGCATGATCCACGGTGCGGGGTGGCTGCCGTTCGCGGTGCTGGCGACGCCCCTGGCGTTCGCGATCCCCGTCGCCATGGCCGGCGAACGCCTGCGCAAGACGCTGTGGACCGGCGGCAGCGCGATCACGCTGGTGCTCGCATCGTTGCAGGCCCGCCAGGTCGCGAACGGGGGCCCGATCGAGACGCTGTCCTCGCAGATCCTGGTGGACGGGCTCGGGGCCGTCATGGCGCTGTTGATCGCCTTCCTGGCGTTCGTGTGCTCGATCTACGCGCTGGCCTACCTGCCCGGCACCCATCCACACGAGCCCGAGCGCCGGGAGCGCCTGGCGCGTCGCATGCCGCTGTTCAGCGCGCTGTTCCTGGTCCTCGAGTTCACCCTGTTCTGGGTGGCGATGACCAACAACATCGTGCTGTTGTGGGTGGCGCTCGAAGCGACCACGCTGGCCTCGGCACTGCTCGTCTCTTTCTACTGGGACGCTCGGGCGCTCGAGGCGGGCTACAAGTACCTGCTGCTGCTCACGGTCGGGATCACCGCGGCGTTCTTCGGGTGCGTGCTGTTGTACGCCTCGGCCGCGCCGCTGCTCGGCAACGATTCCGCGCTGCTGATCAGCAATCTCCGCCGGGTCGCGGGCCAGCTCCCCACCCACCTCGCGTTCACCGCCGCGCTGCTGCTGCTGATCGGGTTCGGCACCAAGGCCGGGCTCGCCCCCTTCCACCCTTGGGTGGCCGACGCGCACGCCGAGGCACCGGCGGTGATGAGCGCCTTCCTGTCCAGCGTCATCATCAAGGTCCCGTTCATCGGGTTGTTGCGGGTGTGGAGCGTGCTGGGCCCGCGCTACCACCAGCTCGACCAGTTGCTGCTGATCCTCGGTCTCTTCACCATGGTGGTGGGCGCGGCGCTGGCGATCGCCCAGGACGACCTCAAGCGGCTGCACGCCTATTCCAGCGTGTCACAGGTCGGGTACATCGCGGCGGCGCTCGGTCTCGGCACGCCGTTTGGGTTCTACGCGGCGGTGTTCTTCCTGGTGAGCCACGCGCTCACCAAGGGGCTGTTGTTCCTGTCCACGGGCGCGGTGGTGTTCTCGGCGCACGAGATCCGCAGTCTCGCGGCACTCGGTGGCCTGCGACGGCGCATGCCCCTCACCGCCGCGTGCACCCTGATCGGGGCGCTCTCACTGGCCGGGATGCCGCCGTTCAGCGGCTTCCTCGCCAAGGCCCAGGTGGTGCTCGCGGCCGCCGACGCGCGCGCCTGGCTGGTGCTCGGGGTCGCGATCGCGACCTCGCTGGTGACCATGACCTACATGATCTCGATGGTGCAGCGGGTGTTCGCCAGCGAGCCCCGCTCGGCCGAGCTGCGCGACGACGACGTGCGTGAGGTGCCGGTCTCGATGCGTCTGGCGATGGCGCTGCTGGCCGGTGCCGTGGTGGTGCTGGGTGTGATGCCGCAGTGGCTCGATCCGCTGCTGCGGTTGCTCCCCGAGCCGTAGCGAAGGAGGTGGGTCCCGTGGCCGGTGGTCTGCTCCAGCGGATGTTCCCCAGGGCGCTGCCCCGCTCGCTGTGGGTGTTCCACACCAACACGGGTGGCTGCAATGGCTGCGACATCGAGGTGCTGGACGCGCTCACCCCGCACTTCGACGTCGAGCGTCTCGGGATGCGGCTGGTGGGCTCGCCCCGTCACGCCGACGTGCTGCTGGTGTGCGGACCGGTGACCCGGCCGATGCTGCGTCCGCTCAAGGAGCTGTACGACGCGGTGCCCGATCCCAAGATCGTGGTGGCCATCGGCGCCTGCGCGACCGGGGGCGGCCCGTGGTTCGACACCTACAACGTGGTCGGCGGCGTGGACCGCGTGATCCCGGTGGACATGTACGTGCCCGGATGCCCGGCACGCCCCGAGGCCATCCTGCACGGCGTCGCGCAGCTGCTCGAGCTGGCGCGCAAGAAGGTGGCTGTGGTGAGCGAGACGCAGGCGACCGCCGGGGACCTGGCGGCGATCGGCCACTCGACCAACGGCCGCGCCTCTCCGACCGACCCGGACAGGATGACACGAAAGGAGGGTTGAAATGGGATCGATGGTGCCGGTCCTGGAACGGGTCGAGCTGTTCGAGGGCATGGCCCCCGAGCATCTTCGGACGCTGGCCGAGTGCGCCACCGACGCGAGCTATGCGCCGGGCGAGTTCGTGAGCCGTGCCGGTGACGAGGCCGACGCGTTCTGGCTGATTCGCAGCGGCCGGGTGGTGCTGGAGATCTTCCTGCCTGGTCGCGGCGAGGTCACGCTCGCGAACATGTCGGAGGGGGACATCGTCGGCTTCTCCTGGTTGCTGCCCCCGTATCGCATGCGCTTCGACATCCTGGCCGTGACCGCGACCGAGACCGTGCGCTTCGACGGCCGCGTGCTCCGCCTCAAGTGCCGCGAGGACGCGGAGTTCGGCTTCCAGCTCATGTCTCGCTTCGCACGCATCGTCGCCGATCGCGTCGAGGCCATGAACATGCAGCTGCTGGACATCTACGGACACCACCCGATCGAGAGCGAGTGACGACCCCGCGCGGCGTGCGCGGCGATCGGCCGACGCCGGGCCGGACGGTCACCGCCGCGCCATCTTCCGCGCCGCCTCACCGAGGGCCGTCATCGCGATCCCGAGCTGCGCGTCGGAGAGGTACGGTGCCGGGCCGAGACGCAGCCGATCGCCGCGATAGTCCGTCCACACGTCCGCCGCGCGCATGGCGAGCGATAGCTCCTCCGCGCGCGACGTACGCAGCGCCAGGAAACCGCCGACACGCTCGAGCGGCACCTCGCGATCGCGAGTGACGAGCGCCGGGTCGAGATCGAGTGCGTCGAAGCGCGCGGCCAGCGTCCCCACCTGGTGCTGGCTCACCTGGCGCAGCAGCGTGGGCGCGAGCCCGCGCTCTGCGAAGAACTCGAACACCCGCGCGGCGCGGTGATGGCTCGTCGGATCGTAGGTCGAGCCGGCCCAGCGCGCCGCTCCCGCGCCATAGGGCACCCCCCCCGCCGTCTTCCGCGACAACCGGCCGAACTCACTGAACCAGCCGGTGAGGATCGGACGGTGGCGCTCGCTCTCCGGTGGCACGCGCAGGAAACAGTTGCCCTCGCCGAGCTGGAGGTACTTGTATCCCCCGCCGGTCACGAACGCGCCGTCGAGACCGTCGGCCGGGAGCGCACACGGCACCACGCCGAGCTGGTGATAGGCGTCGACCAGCAGCTCGGCGCCCCGACGCGCGCACGCGGCGAAGAGATCGCCGAGACCAGGCACGATCTCCGCGGTCTCGAACAGCACCGACGAGACGAGCACGGCGGCGGTGCGGTCGTCGAGTGCGGCGGCGAGACGCGCCGCCAGCGTCTCCGCCGGCCGTGCCGCGATCTTCATCACTTCGCACCAGCCGCACTCGGCCAGCCGGTCGAGCTGGCGGCGCAGGGTGTGGAACTCGCCGTCGGTGCTGATGAGACGCGGCCGGGTCTCGAACGGCAGCGCCGAGAGGAGGCGCGTCACCAGCTCGTGTGTGTTCTGACCGAGCGCGATCTCGCCGGCCGGAACGCCGAGCAGAGCGCCGAACCCCTCGCGTACCCGATCCGCCCGCTCGAACGCACCCGGCCACTTCTCGTCGACGTGCTCGGCGGCCTGGTCCCACGCCGCGAGCTGCGCCTCGCGGGCCACGTCTGGCCACGCCTGGTGCGAGTGTCCGGTGAGCAGCACGCGCTCGCCGACGCGGAATCGCGTGTAGTCGGCCGCGAGCGCGTTGGGCGAGCGTCGCAGCGCGTCGAGGGTGAGGGACGCCGGACTCACAGCTGGGAGCGGATCTCCCACAGGTCGGGGAAGAGCGGATGGTTGAGCGTGGTCATGAGATACGCGGCACCCGACGAGCCACCGGTGCCGGGCTTGGCGCCGATGGTGCGCTGTACCATCTTCACATGACGGTAGCGCCACTCCTGGAGCCCCTCGTCCAGGTCGAGCAGACGCTCGCAGAAGGCCAGCGTCTCGGAGTCCCGGCGGTACACCTCCACGAGCAGCGTCTGCAGCGCCGGTGAGGGCTCGATCGGCCGGGTGACGTCACGCGCCAGCAGCTCCGCCGGCACCGGGTAGCCGCGACGGCCGAGAAAGCGCAGGAAGGCGTCCCACACGGTGGGCTCGCGATAGCGCCGCTCCAGCCGCTCGCGCGCGGCGGTCCCGGGGGCGTACCGCTCGAGCGCCGAGGGCTGCTTGTGACCGAGCGCGAACTCGAGCTCGCGGAACTGGTACGACTGGAAGCCGCTCCCCGATTCGAGCCGGGCGCGGAACGACAGGAAATCACGCGGGGTCATGGTCTCGAGCACGTCGATCTGGGCCACGTTCACCTTGAGGATGGTGAGCACGCGTTTGAGGGTGGCCAGGGCCCGGGCCGGATCCCCTTCGATCATCAGCCGTGCCAGGAAGTCCAGCTCGTGCAACAGCTCCTTGAACCAGAGCTCGTACACCTGGTGGATGACGATGAACAACATCTCGTCGTGCTCCGGGCCGTCCGAGAGCGGTCGCTGGAGACCCAGCAGCTCGTCCACCTTGAGATAGCTCGTGTACGTCACCGTCATCGGAGGGGCCTTTCTGTGTGACCGCCGCGCCGGTCAGACGAACCGCGGGCGGTAGCGATCGAGCGTCTCGTATGGCGGGGGCCACGCCAGCGGCCAGCCCAGCTCGTGGGCGGCGTGACGGGTCCAGTATGGGTCCCACAGATGCGCGCGCGCGAGCAGACACAGATCGGCCCGCCCGGCGGCGAGGATGGTGTTGACGTCGGCGTACGACGAGATGTTGCCCACCGCCATGGTCGCGATCCCCGCTTCGTGACGCACGCGCTCGGCGAACGGGGTCTGAAACAGACGCCCGTAGACCGGTCTCTGGTCGGGCACCGTCTGCCCGGCCGAGACGTCGACGATGTCGCAACCGTGGGCGCGGAGTGCGCGCGCCACCTCCACCGCGTCGGCGGGCTCCATGCCCCCCGGCATCCAGTCCACCGCCGACAACCGCACCGACATCGGCTTCGCCTCGGGCCACGCGGAGCGCACCGCGTCGAAGATCTCGAGCGGGTAGCGGAGCCGGTTCTCCAGCGGGCCGCCGTACGCGTCGGTGCGGCGGTTGGTGAGCGGCGACACGAACGACGCCAGCAGATAGCCGTGCGCCATGTGGATCTCGAGCAGGTCGAATCCCGCCTCGATCGCCAGCCGGGTCGCGCGCACGTAGTCGTCACGCACTTGGTCCATATCGGCACGGGTCATCTCCCGTGGCGTCTGGCTGTGGGCGAGATACGGGATCGGCGAGGCGGACACGATCGGCCACGGGTCCTCACCGAGCGGCTCGTTGTCGCCCTCCCACATCCGCTTCGTGGACGCCTTGCGGCCGGCGTGCCCGAGCTGGATGCCGATCTTCGCCGCCGAGTGGCCGTGCACGAACTCGACCACCCGCCGCCATCGCGTCGCGTGCTCGGGACGGTAGAGACCGGCGCAGCCGGGGCTGATGCGCGCCTCGCGGCTCACGTCGGTCATCTCCGCCATCACCAGCCCGGCGCCACCCACCGCGCGCGAGCCGAGATGAACCAGGTGCCAGTCGTCGACGTCGCCGTCGATCGAGGAGTACTGGCACATCGGCGACACCACCACGCGGTTGGCGAGTACCAGGTCGCGGAGCCGGAACGGCGCGAACATCGGCGGCGCCGGTCCCGGCGCGGCGCGGGTGAGCGGCTGCCGCGCCGCGGCCGCCGCGGTGGCGCCCACCTGGCGCTCGGCCTCGCCGGCGAACCAGCGGTCCACGTCCTCGACGAAGACCGGATCGCGCACCTTGAGGTTCTGATGCGTGACCCGCAGGCTCCGGGTGAGCAGCGTGAAGGCGAACTGGACCGGCTCGAGCGTCATGTAGCGCTCGGTGTCCTCGAACCACTGGAGACTCGCCTGCGCCGCGCGTTGCAGGCTCTCGACCGGCGGCCGGCGGGCGGCCTCGTAGTCGGCGAGCGCGCCGGGCACCGCGCCGCGTCGTACCAGCGCCTCGGCCAGCGCGATCGCGTCCTCCATCGCCAGCTTGGTGCCCGAGCCCACCGAGAAGTGGGCGGTGTGCGCCGCGTCGCCGATCAGCGCCACGTTCTCGTGGTGCCAGGTGGCGCAACGCAGCGTCGGGAAGGCGCGCCAGATCGAACGGTTGGAGATCAGACGGTGGCCCTGCAGACGCCCGGCAAAGAGCGTCTCGCAGAACTCCAGGGTCCGCTTCTCGTCGGCGTCCACGAGCCCCGCCTTGCGCCAGGTCTCCTCGCGCGCCTCGACGATGAACGTCGAACGGTCACGCTCGTACTGGTACGCGTGCACGCGCCACAGACCGTGCTCGCTCGGGTCGAAATAGAAGGTGAAGGCGGGGAACGGCCGGGTGGTGCCGAGCCACACGAAGCGGTTGGGACGCACGTCCACCTCGGGGCGGAAGTGCTCGCGCCAGCGCTCGCGCACCTGGGAATTGAGACCGTCGGCGGCCAGCACCAGGTCCGCGTCCCGCAGACGCTCGAAGTCGGCGACCTCGTGCTCGAAGCAGAGCCGCACCCCGACCTCGCGGCAGCGGTCGGCGAGGATCGCGAGCAGGGTGCGACGCGAGAGACCCGAGAATCCGTGACCGGTGGAGCGCAGGGTCCGGCCGCGATAGTGGATCTCGATGTCGTCCCAGCGGTGGGCGTGCTTCGCCATCTGTGCCGTCACCGCCGGATCGGCCACCGCCAGCGCGTCCTCGGTGGCGTCCGAGAACACCACGCCGAACCCCCAGGTCTCGTCGGGGCGATTGCGCTCGTAGACGGTGATCTCGTGCCGCGTGTCGGCGCGCTTGAGCA
>JBIOKD010000111.1:0-9367 GCA_044451485.1 Candidatus Eiseniibacteriota bacterium
CGGGCGGCGGCGGCGATGTACGACGAGATGCTGGCCGGTTCGGGGGTCGCCACCCCGAAGGCGATGCCGTACGGCCATCACGTCTATCACATCTACGCGGTGCGCACGCCGAACCGTCAAGCCTGGCAGGAGACGCTCCAGGCGCAAGGGGTGCAGACCAACATCCACTACCCGACACCCGTGCACCTGCTGCCGGCGTTCGCGGATCTCGGTTACCGGAACGGCCAGTTCCCGCACTCGGAGCGTGCCGCCCAGGAGGTGCTGTCGCTCCCGATGTTCCCGGAGCTGACCCGGGCGCAGTGCGAGACGGTGGCCGGCGCGGTCAGCGGGCTGACCCGCACGGCATGATGGTGATCGCGCCGGGATCCGGAAGGAACCGCTCTTGACGCCGGGGAGCCGTGCGCTGCTCATCTTTCCGTGCAACGGCAACGGCGTCGAGGCGCTGGACTGTCTCGGTGGGTCCTATCACTGTGTCGGTTTCGTGGACGACACGCCGGCCAAGCAGGGCACCGTGACCCACGGCATCGTGGTGCTCCCACGACGCGCCCTGGCCGAGCAGCCGGAGACGGCGGTGCTGGCCGTGCCGGGTAGCCCGGTGTCCTATCGCGCGCGTCGCGACTTGATCCGTGGGCTGGGTGTGCCGGCGACGCGTTACGCCCGTGTCGTGCACCCGGCGGCACGGGTGTCGCCGATCGCCCGGCTGGGTCAGAACGTGCTGATCATGGCCGGGGTCGTCATCACCGCCAACGCGGTGATCGGCGACCATGTCTGTGTCCTGCCGAACACGGTGATCCACCACGACGCGGTCATCGGGGACTGGTCCCTGATCGGCTCCAACGTCACCATCGCCGGCGGGGTCGTCATCGAGGAGAATGCCTACATCGGCAGCGGGGCCAGCATCATGAACGGAGTCCGGGTCGGCGCCGGGTCGCTGGTGGGCATCGGAAGCAACGTCATCCGAAACGTCGCGGCGGGCGTCACCGTCGCAGGCAACCCCGCCCGTCCCATCGGGTCGGAGACCACCCGCGAGACCGGGCGGTCGGAAACCGGCAGGTAGACATGAAGCTCGACGGCGCGAAGATCCTGGTCACCGGTGGATGCGGTCTGGTGGGCTCGACGACCATCGATCTGCTGTTGCGCGACCACGCACCCGACCGCATCGTGATTCTCGACAACCTGAGTCGTGGCACCATGGCCAACGTGGACCAGGCGCTGCAGGATCCACGCGTGACGCTGGTGCGCGGCGACATCCGCGACGTGGAGACGGTGCGCCGGGTGACCGAGGGCATGGACGCCGTCATCCACATGGCGACGCTGCGCATCACCGCGTGCGCCGCCGAGCCACGCGAGGCGCTCGAGGTCATGTGCGACGGCACGTTCAACGTCGTCGACGCGGCGCGTGAGGCGGGGGTGAAGAAGGTGATGGCTGCCTCCTCGGCGTCGATCTACGGTCTCGCGGACCAGTTCCCGACCCGTGAGGACCATCATCCGTATCACAATCGCACCTGGTACGGCGCCACCAAGATCATGCTCGAGGGCCTGCTGCGCTCCTACTACGACATGTTCGGGCTGCCGTACGTGGCGCTCCGCTATTTCAACGTCTACGGACCGCGCATGGACATCCACGGCAAGTACACCGAGGTGTTGATTCGATGGATGGAGCGGATCGCCGACGGGCAGGGGCCGCTGGTCCTCGGTGACGGGACCCAGACGATGGACTTCGTCTACATCGAGGACGTGGCCCGCTCCAACATCCTCGCGCTCCAGTCCGACGTCGTCGACGAGGTATACAACATCGCCAGCGGCACCGAGACCAGCCTGAACGAGCTGGCAGCGGCGCTGCTCCGGGTGATGGGCTCCGAGGCTCGGCCGGAGTACGGCCCCGAGCGCAAGGTGAATCCCGTGCCCCGGCGTCTGGCCGACACCACCAAGGCCACGCGGGAGCTCGGATTCCGCGCCGAGGTCGGACTCGACGAGGGTCTCGCCCGACTGGTCGCGTGGTGGCGGGCCTCGAGACTGGCGACCCGGTCATGATGCCGATCATCAAGCCGGTGATGGACGAACGCGAGGCCGAGGCGGCACGCCGGGTGATCCTGAGTGGCTGGGTCACCCAGGGCCCGGAGGTCGCGGCGTTCGAACGCGAGTTCGCGACCTTCGTGGGGGCGACCCACGCCTGCGCGGTGTCGAACTGCACCACCGCCCTGCACCTCGCGCTGGTCGCGCTCGGTGTCGGCCCCGGCGACGAGGTGATCACGGTGAGCCACTCGTTCATCGCCACCGCCAATGTCGTGCGTTACTGCGGCGCCACACCGGTGTTCGTGGACATCGAGCCCGACACCTACAACCTCGACCCGGCGCGACTGGAGGAGGCGTTCACCGATCGCACCCGGGCGGTGCTGTGCGTCCACCAGATCGGGATGCCCTGCAACCTGCCCCGCGTGACCGCCATCGCCCGCGCGCGCGCGATTCCGGTGGTGGAGGACGCCGCGTGCGCGATCGGGAGTGAGATCCTCTGGGAGGGCCGGTGGGAGCGTATCGGGCGACCGCACGGCGAGATCGCGTGCTTCTCGTTCCACCCGCGCAAGGTCATGAGCACGGGTGACGGCGGGATGATCGTCACTTCGAACCCCGAGTGGGACGCGCGCTTCCGGCTGCTGCGACAGCACGGGATGAGCGTCCCCGACACCGTGCGTCATACGTCACGGCAGGTCATCTTCGAGGACTATCCGATCCTGGGCTACAACTTCCGGATGACCGACATCCAGGCGGCGGTCGGCCGCGAGCAGCTCAAGCGGGTCCCGGAGATCGTGGCCACCCGCCGCGCGCTCGCCGACCGCTATCGGGACCTGCTGTCCGGCATACCCGGGGTCCGCGCACCCCTGGAGCCGTCCTACGCGCGCACCAACTGGCAGAGCTACTGCGTGCGTCTCGGGGACCGTTGCGACCAGCGCGCGGTGATGCAGACGCTGCTCGACGAGGACATCTCGTCCAAGCGTGGCGTCATGTGCAGTCACCGCGAGGCCCCATACCGGGACGCGCCGCTGCGTCATCCGCTCCCGCACTCCGAAGCGGCCCAGGACCACTGTGTGCTGCTCCCCCTCTATCCCCAGATGGTGCCCGGCGACCAGGAACGGGTCGTGGCCGCGCTCCGGCGGGCCTGCCCCACGGGATGAGCTCGATCCCGGCCACCCCGTCGCACGAAGTCGAGATCCGGCCCAGCCGGGGGCTGCTGGATCTGGATCTCCACCTGATCTGGCGATACCGCGAGCTGCTCCGCATCCTGATCGAGCGGGACATCAAGGTGCGTTACCGGCAGGCGGCACTGGGCGTGGCCTGGGCGATCGTCCAGCCGGTGTTCGCGGTGGTGATCTTCACCGTGGTGTTCGGCCACTTCGCGAAGATTCCGTCGAACGGGGTGCCCTACCCGTTGTTCGCGTTCGCCGCCACGCTGCCGTGGACCTATTTCGCCGAGGCGGCTCGACGCAGCTCGGTCGGTCTGGTGAGCGAGGCGGAGCTGGTGCGCAAGATCTACTTCCCGCGGCTCATCATCCCGCTGGCCGCGGTCACCGGACCGCTGCTCGACTTCGCCCTGGCGTTCGTCGTCATGCTGGTCACGCTGCTCGTGTACCGCTACCCGCTCGGCTGGCACCTGGTCTTCATCCCGGCGTTCATCGGAATCGCGATGCTGCTCGCGCTGTCGGTGGGGTTATGGCTGTCTCCGATCAATGTCCGGTACCGGGACGTGACCCAGACGCTGCCGTTCCTGCTTCAAGTCTGGATGTACGGATCGCCGATCGTGTATCCGCTCAGCATCGTCCCCGCGAAGTGGAAGGTGCTGTACAGCCTCAATCCGATGGTCGGGGTGATCGAGGGCTTCCGTTGGGCGCTGCTCGGCAAGACCCGTCCCGATCCGGCGTCGATGCTGACCAGCCTGATGGTGATCGTGCTGACGCTGCTCGCCGGGCTGGTGTTCTTCAAGCGCCGGGAACGGTCGTTCGCGGACGTCATATGAGCGGCGTCGTGGCGATCCGGGTCGAGGATCTCGGCAAGCAGTACCGGCGCGGCACCGGCGGCCGCGGCAGCGACTCGCTGCGCGACCTGATCACCGGGAGCGTGGCGTCGCTGTTCCGGCGCGATCGACGCGCGGCGGCCCCCCAGGACACGTTCTGGGCGCTGCGAAACGCCAGCTTCGAGATCGCGCGCGGGGAGAACGTCGGCATCATCGGTCTCAACGGCGCCGGCAAGAGCACCCTGCTCAAGATCCTCTCCCGGATCACGGTGCCCACCGAGGGGACCGCGCGTCTCAAGGGCCGCACTGGGGCCCTGCTCGAGGTGGGGACGGGGTTCCACGCCGAGCTGACCGGGCGCGAGAACGTGTACCTGTACGGCACGATCCTCGGCATGAGCCGGCGCGAGATCGCGTCCAAGTTCGACGCGATCGTCGAGTTCGCCGGGATCCCCGAGTTCATCGACACGCCGGTGAAGCGCTATTCGAGCGGCATGTACGTGCGGCTGGCCTTCGCGGTCGCGGCCCACCTCGACCCCGAGATCCTGTTCCTCGACGAGGTGCTGGCGGTGGGCGATCTCACCTTTCAGCGCAAGTGTCTCCAGTTCACGAAGAAGCTGCAGGAGCGGGACGCCACCATTCTCTTCGTATCGCACAACATGTTCAGCATCAAGTCGATGTGCGATCGCGTGGTCTACCTGCGCAAGGGCCGGATCCAGTTCGACGGACCCACCGACGAGGGCATCGCGCTCTACGAGCAGGACTGCCGTCTCACGCCGGGCTGGGGCGTCGAGGGGGATCACGAGGAGTGGCCGATCGTGCTCACCGACTTCCAGGTGCTCGACCGGCAGGGGATCGAGAAGAAGATGGTCGACCACGGCGATGCGATCCGGGTCCGGATGCGTTACGAGACCCGGAAGCCCGTCCAGCGGCCGAACGTGATCGTGGCCCTGGTCCGCTCCGACGGCGTGTCGTGCTGCAACTACAGCACCGAGACCGACGAGGTCGATCTGGGCACCCTGCGCGGATCCGGCGTGATCGAGCTCGAGATCCCGAAGCTCCGTCTGGTGGCGGAGATGTACACTGTCTCGGTCCTGGTCCGTGAGCCTGGCTTCGGCAAGGTGATCTGCTCGCAGACCGGGGGCACGTTCCACGTCCGTCATCACCTGTTCGATCCGCATTTCGGCGTGTTCCACGAGCCGGGTGTCTGGTCGTGGGCCCCGGGGGACGAATCCCGGCCGGAGCGCGTGCCGGTGCCCGACGCGTCGGGCGGGGACGCCCGGGAATGAGCCGAACCGGACATCTGGCCGCGGGACCCGTCTGCTGATCTCCATGCACGCCGCGTCGCGTTCCGCGCGCAGGACAGCGGGGCCGGAGGGCCGTCTGCGGTGAGCCGTGTCGACGTCGTGGTTCCCTGCTACAACTACGCCCGCTTCCTCGACCGCTGTGTCGAGAGTCTCCTCGGCCAGGACGGCGCCGAAGTGCGCATACTCGTCATCGACGACGCGTCCACCGACGACACCCCCGCCGTGGGCGCCCGTCTGGCCGCCGCCGATGCCCGCGTGACCTTCCGGCGCCACCCGGTCAACCAGGGCCACATCGCGACCTACAACGAGGGGCTGCTCGGGTGGGCCGACGCGGAATATGCGCTGCTGATCTCCGCCGACGACGTGGTGGCACCCGGTGCGTTCCGACGCGCCATCGCGTTCCTCGATCGCCACCCCGAGGCCGGCATGGTCTATGGCATGGCGCGGGTCATCATCGACGACGCCGGTCCACCCGCCGAGACCGGCCCGGTCCCGGCGGAGTCCCGCATCGTCGGTGGCGCGGACTTCCTGCGGCATTGCTGCGAGCGCGCCCATTGCCCCGTGTCGACTCCGACCGCCGTCGTGCGCACTACGGTGCAGCAGACCCTGGGCGGTTATGCCGCCGATCTGCCCCACTCGGCCGACCTCGAGATGTGGATGCGCTTCGCGATGCGTGGTCCGATCGGCGTGTTGCGAAGCGTGCAGGCCTACTACCGCTGGCACGCCTCGAACATGGCCTCGCGCTACTACAACCAGCGTCTCGGCGACCGCCAGGAGTTCCTGCTCACCTGTCATCGCATGTTGGGCCGCTCCGGGGAGCGCTATCCGGGGGCGGCGCCCTGGATGGTCTCGATGCATCGTCTGGTCGCCGAGGAGGCGGTGCACTCGGCGAACAAGTGCTTCGATCTCGGCGACGACGAGAGCTCGCGGGCGTGGCTCGCGTTGGCCCGTGAGCTGGATCCGACGATCCGATCCACTCGCGCGTGGTGGCGCTCGCGCGCGGGGCGCCTGCTCGGACGACCGCTAGTGAACGCGATCCGTCCGGTCCTCCACCGGCTTCGCGGTCTGCCGCCGCAGCCACCGGTGACCATCGACGCGACCCATTTCAGGGGTTTCCGCCCGGGCGAATTCGTGGGGTGGTGGCCCGAGACGCCGTGATGCCGGATTCGATCACACCCGCCGTCTCGGTCGTGATCTGCACCCGCAACCGGGCGGCCGTGCTGCCGCTGGCGCTCGCCTGCTACCCACGGCTCGTGGTGTCGTTCCCGTGGGAGCTGATCGTGGTCGACAACGGCTCGACCGATCCGACCCTTCAGGTGCTGGAGTCGTTCGCGGCGCAGGTTCCCTTCCCGGTGCGCGTGATCGGGGAGCAGCGCAAGGGTCTCTCGCGCGCGCGCAACCGCGGCTGGCGCGAGGCGCGCGCGGAGATCGTCGTCTTCACCGACGACGACTGCTACCCGCAACCGGACTTCCTGGCCCGCATCCACCTTTGCTTCGCCAACCCGCGCCTCGGCTATCTCGGGGGGCGCATCCTGCTCTACGACAAGGACGACTTCCCGATCACCATCCTCAAGCGCGAGACCCCGCTCGTCATCGAGCCCGGGACCTTCATCGATACCGGTGTCGTCCAGGGGGCCAACATGTCCGCGCGCCGCGAGGTCCTCGAGGCCGTGGGTGGCTTCGACGAGGAGCTCGGAGCGGGTACCCCGTTCTCCAGCGAGGACATCGACTTCGTCGGGCGGGCGTCGGCGGCGGGGTTCGCCGGGGCCTACGATCCCGGACCGCTGGTGTTGCACCACCATCGCCGGCAGGCGCGGCGGGAAGTGAAGCAGCTCGCCCGCACCTACGACATCGGTCGGGGCGCCTACTACATGAAGTGCATGCTCGACCCCGCCCGACGGCGGGACGGCTGGAGGGCGTTCCGTGCCACGTTGCGTCTCCACGTCGAGGACGCCATGCACGGCAGCCGGCGGCACCTGTTCCGAGTGTTCTACGAGCTGCAGGGCGCGCTCGGCTACCTCACCGTCCGCGGCGCGCGACGCGTGCTCGGCGGACGCTGAAGCCGGGACGGGCCCGAGCACGACGCGGCGCGTGTTCGGCGGACGCTGAATCCGGGACGGGCGCGAGCACGACGCTCGGCCATGCTCATTCGTGCGCGCCGAGTCGACGCAGGGCGCCGAGCGATGGAGGGAAGCCGGGCTCGACCTCCAGCGCCCGCTGGTAGGCCGCCACCGCCGCGTCGTGCCAGCCGGCTGCGAGGAGCGCCTCACCCAGACTGTCGAACGTGTTGGCCGATCGAGGGTACGCGCGGGTGTTCATGCGAAGCACCTCGATCGCGCGCATGGTCTGACCCGCGGCCAGGAGACGATACCCGATGGCGTTGACGTCGCGCTCGATGCTGTGGAAGCGATTGACGGTCTTGTCCCGGGCCGCCTGCAGCGCCCGTTCGGCGGCGGCGGTGTCTCCCGCGGCCAGCGCGCGCTCGATCACCTCGCTCACGGTGGCGGCGGTGTCGGGGTGGAGCACCGTCGCGATCGCGGGGTCGATCCCGTCGCGGTACGACTTCGAGTCCAGCGGCGTGTAGAGGGCCGGCGGCACGAAGTGTCGCGTGTCGAACTCGTTCGGGGCCTGGTGGAACACCGTGGAGATCTGAACGGTCAGACGACCCCCATGAAGCACCAGCGGGCGATGGTCCCCGTACTGGCTCGGCCGCTGACCGGTCGGCTCTCCCACCAGGGTCGCCTGGGTCCAGGCCTCAAGCAGGTTCGTGAACTGCTGTGCGGCGGAGAAAGTCCTGCGCCCGATGATCACGAACAGACGATCAGGGCGGTCGAGCCACGGACGGCGGAGGATCTGCTGGACCGGATACCGATTGAGGGCGCCGTTGCCGCCACCGTTCTCACGCAGGTCGATCACCATCCGGGTGGGACGCACGGAGTCGGCGAGCGCGAAGAGCTGATCCCACTGCGACCGGTTGGTGGCGGACCGGGGTGACGGTACGACGGCGCGTTGACAGACGTACAGCGTGCCGCTCGGCCGGTCGAGGTTCCACCAGAAGACCTGGTCGGCATGTAGTTCCCACCACGGCGCCGGCGCGGAGCGCATCGTCGGCCAGGCGTCCATATCGATCGGCATCGGGCCCTCGCCGTGGTGATCGGCGATCCGGCCCGCCGGCTCGACCCATGCCGTGTCCACGCGACCGCCGCGCTCGACCACCAATGGGAGTCGCTCGACGTCGCTCGCGAGCCCCAGACCGTCGAGCACCTCGGGGACCGTGATCCAGAACGGAGCCCAAGCCCGCGCCCACCACTCGTTCTCGTGCGGGATCACGGTGGCGACCGAGTCCATCGCCTGCTGGGCGGTCACCCGCCCCACACGCAGCACTCGCGCACCGAGGAGGCCGGCGTGCGCCGGATCGGTCCGGCGCACGAACAGACCGTCCTCGAATGCATAGAGCTCGAGGGGGTAGAAGCGCAGTCCGAGTGACGAGTCCGGCTCGACGGCCGTGTGCGCGTCGCCAAGCATGGCCACCAGTTGCATCACTCCGACGAGGATCTGATTCCGGCTGAGCGTCGGCAGACGCCGATCGAGACTCGCGGCGGCCGAGTCCCACCGTGCGTGGGAGACCTGGAGGAACGGGGCCGGATGACGATTCGGGAGCTCCCGGGTCAGGGTCTGGAGATCGGCGTGCCACGCGTCCACCTCGGAGCCGGCGGCCGGCGCCGCCGAAACCGAGATGGGGTGGAGGAGGACGAGGAATGCGAGCCCAGCGAGAGACCGTCTCATGTCGTGTGCCCCAGGTGGAGAGTGTCGGTCCGAGTGAAGGACTGACGCTGCTACGGGCCCAAGGTTCCACACGGCGTGTCGCGACCACCCGCTCCGCGACCAGCGCGGAGGATCGAGGGACGAGTGCGCGAACCGCCCGACCCATCATGGGGCGGATCTGGTGTCGGATCGTCAGCGGTAGATCGTCTTCACGGTGCCCCAGGTCCGGGGCCGGGTCGGCACCACGCCCGTGCAGGTATGCCCATTGTGCGCCACCACCACGCCGACG
>JBIOKD010000112.1:0-9302 GCA_044451485.1 Candidatus Eiseniibacteriota bacterium
CGTGCCCGAGGCCGTGGCCCGCGAGCTGCCCGCGATCGCACGCGCCGTCGAGCTGGTGGTCCGGAGCTTCGCCGAGGGCGGACGGCTGATCTACGTCGGAGCCGGCACCAGCGGTCGGCTCGGCGTGCTCGACGCGTCCGAGTGTCCGCCGACCTTCGGCTCCGATCCCGACATGGTGCATGGCGTCATGGCGGGTGGGCTCGGCGCGCTGGTGCGCGCGGTGGAGGGCGCCGAGGACCGCGAGGACGAGGGAGAGAAGGCGATGCGCCAGCTCGCGGTGGGCCCACGCGACACGGTGATCGGGCTGGCGGCCAGCCGCCGCACCCCATTTGTCGTGGCGGCGCTCGGCGTCGCGCGCGAGCTCGGCGCCCGCACCGGATACGTCACCTGCACGCCACGCCGCGAATTCACGCTCGAGGTGGACGTGGCGATCTGCCCCGAGGTGGGTCCCGAGGTGCTCATGGGCTCCACCCGCATGAAATGCGGGACCGCGCAGAAGCTGGTGCTCAACATGATCACCAGCACCGCTTTCGTGCGATGCGGGAAGGTGTACGAGAACATGATGGTGGACCTGATGGCCACCAGCCGGAAGCTGGTCGAGCGCAGCCGACGCACGGTGATGACGGTGACCGGTGTCGACTACGACACCGCCGCTCGCGCCATCGAGGACGCCGGGAAGAGCGTCAAGACCGCGATCGTCATGCTCGAGCTCGGTTGCCCGCGCGAGGAGGCGCAGCGACGGCTGGCGGCGGCGCACGGGTTCGTGCGCGTCGCGATCGCGGGGAAGGGGCGCTGAGCGTGCGTCACCGGCGACCCGCCATCATGGCGCTGCTCCCGTTCCTGCTCCTCGCGACGACCCTTCCCGCTTGCGCCCCGCGGAAGCACGAGCTGGTGTTCTGGCAGTTCTGGCCGATCGAGACGGTGCAACCCCTGGTGCGGGACTTCGAGCGGAGCAATCCGGGGATCACGGTGCGTGTCGAGCAGCTCGTCTGGTCGAGTGGACGCGACCGCATCGCCGCCGCGATCGACTCGGGCCGTGTGCCCGACCTGTGCGAGGTGGGCTCGACCTGGATCCCGAAGCTGCTGGCCTCGGGGCAGCTCGCCGACTGGAGCGCCGGGATCGCCGACATCCGCCCTGGGATCCGCGGCTGGGAGATGGTGATGGAGGGGGACGCGTTGTACGGCGTTCCGTGGATGCTCGGGACCCGCGCGCTGTTCTACAACAAGACGCTGTTCGCGCGCGCCCGGCTCGACACCTTGCGCCCACCGGAGACCTGGGAGGAGCTGGCCGCGGCCGCGACGGCGATCCAGGCTCTCGGGGGTGGGGTGCACGGGTATGGCGTGCAGACCGGCGAACGCGGGGTGCTGTTCAAGAAGTTCATGCCGTTCGCCTGGGGCAACGGCGGGCGCATCCTCTCCGACGATCTGTCCTCGGCGGTGTTCGACTCGCCCGAGAATCGCGCCGCGCTCGATTTCTACCTGTCGCTCCGCGCGTGCGGCATGATGAGTCATCAGGACACGCTGGATCGCGAGTTCAAGCAGGGACGGCTCGGGCTCGAGGTCTCGGGCGCCTGGCTGCTCAAGTCGATCCCCCGTGACGCTCCCGGGCTCCGCTACGGCGTCGCGCTCGTGCCACGCCCGGCGCTCGACCGCGGCACCAACGCGTCGTTCGCCGGTGGCGAGGTGCTGGTGGGATTCCGGCGCTCGAAACAGCCCGAGGCGGCGCTGCGTCTGGCCCGCTTCCTCGCCGAACCGGCCCATGCCCAGACGCTCGCCGCGGCGCTGATGAGCGTGCAGCCCGCGACGCGCGGCGCCGACACCACCGCCTACTACCGCACGCATCCGGCCGAGCAGACCATGATCCGCCAGTTCGAGACCGCCTACTTCACCCCCAATCATCCGGCGTGGGACCGGATGGAGGCTGCGATCGAGGACGAGGTGGAGCAGGCCCTGCTCGATCGGAAGACCTCGCAGCAGGCCATCGCCGACGCGCAGCAGCGGCTGGCCGAGCTGGTGGGGAAGCGTTGAGCGCCTCCGAGCCGAAGCCGCGCCCGCACGCCGGGGAGCGCGCGTGAGACGCTCCCGCGTGGCGATGGCTGGTGGCACCGGTCCGCGCGGTGCCGCGCGCCGCGGCGATCGCGTGGCGAACCCCGACGCGTTGCTGGCGCTGCGCGACTACCCGCACCGCGCCGGTGCGCTGGTGGTCGGGGTCATGACCGGCACCTCGGCCGACGCGGTGGACACCGCGATGGTGCGCTTCGATGGCGCGGGCGCCGAGGCCAGACCGCGGCTCATCGCCTATCGCGAGACGGCGCTCGATCCGGCGCTCCGACGCGAGGTGCTCGAGGTGGCGGCGATCGCGCGGGTCGAGCCCGAGCGGCTCATGCGGCTGGACCTGGCGCTCGGCGAGCTCTATGCGGCCAGCGTGCTCGAGCTGCTCGCGGTGGCCGCGGTGGAGCCCGGTGCCGTCTCCGCGGTGGGTCTCCACGGCCAGACCATCCGCCACGTCCCACGGGCGGACGGGGGTGGGCAGGCCATGAGCTGGCAGGTCGGTTCGGCGGCGGTGGTGGCCGAGCGCACCGGTCTCCTCGTGGTGTCCGATTTCCGCGCCGCCGACACCGCCGCCGGCGGCGAAGGCGCACCGCTCGTCCCACTCGTGGATTGGGCGCTCTTCCGCTCGCGTGACGAAAGCCGCGTATTGCTCAATCTCGGTGGCGTCGCCAACCTCACCTGGCTCGAGAGGGGCGCCGGTCTCGAAGGCGTGCTGGCGTTCGACACCGGTCCCGGCAATGCGGTGATCGACGCCCTGGCCGAGGGGATCACCCAGGGCGCCCAACGATTCGACGCCGACGGTCGTCTGGCCCTGGCCGGCCGCGCCCACGACGGGCTCCTCGCCGAGCTGCTCGCCGACCCCTTCTTCGCCCGCACACCGCCCCGCTCGACCGGACGCGAGCGCTTCGGCGCCGCCTACGCGGCGCGTGTGCTCGAGCGCGCGCAAGCGCTGGGGCTCGCGCCCGCCGACGCCATCGCCACCGCCACCGAACTGACCGCGGCCTCGGTCGCCGACGCGATCGAGCGCTTCGTGACCCCGCGTGGCGCGGTCGGCGCGATCTACGGGAGCGGCGGCGGCATGAAGAACCCGGCGCTGGTCGCCGCGCTCGAGCGCCGGTTGTCCCCGGCGCCGCTCCGCTCGCTCGAGACACTCGGGGTGGAGTCGGACGGCAAGGAGGCGCTGGCGTTCGCGTTTCTCGCCCACCGAACGCTGTGCGGTGTCGCCGGCAACGTGCCGGCCGCGACCGGCGCCGCGCATCCGGTGGTGTTGGGTCGCATCACGCCGGGCCGATGGTCTCGGTGAGGCGGCTGAACCGGTCGAATCCGGCCCGGCTCGCGAATGGCGCCCGTGGGCGTGCGCGGGGGTGGGCGCCGGCCACCATTGTGGCAACACTCGCGCTCGCCCTGGCGGTGGGATCGTGCGCGCCCCGGACCGGGCCGCGCACGGTCTCGCCGCCCCCGGCGCCCGGTCCCACCGTGACGCCGACACCCGGCACCACGCCCGAAACCGCAGTCCCGCCGCCGGCGCCGGTGCCGGGCGAGCCCACCATCACGGTCGGGCTCGCCTGGGACGTCGACACCCTCACCCTGGCCCCGCATGGCGACGCCGTCGTCGACGGACCGGCGCACCACACGCTTCGCGCCGGCGAGTGGCTGCGTGCCCGCGTGGAGGCCGGACACGCCCGCGTGCGTGCTTCGGGCGGGGCCGAGGACTGGACTCTCGAGCTGGCCGCCGGGGACACGCTGTGGCTCGGCTGCCCGGCGGGTGCGCCGTGCCGGGAGATCGCGTGGGGCGGGAGGACCTGGCGGGGCCAGATGAAGCTGTTCGTCAATCCGCGCGGCAAGTTGACGCTCGCGAGCCGTTTGCCGCTCGAGACCTATCTCCTCGGGGTGGTGCCCGGCGAGATCGGCCAGCTCGACGATGGACTGATCGAGGCCGGCCGCGCCCAGGCGGTGGCGGCGCGGAGCTACACCCTGTTCTATCGCGGCCGGCGGGCCGCCGAGGGGTTCGACCTGTACGGCACGGTCGAGGACCAGATGTACGTGAGCATCGAGGGGGAGAAGCCACTCGCGAGCCGGGTGGTCGTGAGCAGCCAGGGCGAGCTGGCGCTCTACGCCGGTCAGCCGATCCGCGCCAATTACTACTCCACTTGCGGCGGCATCACGGCCGACGTCTGGGAGGCGTGGCCGACCGACCCGCTGCCGTATCTGACCAGTCATCTGGATCGTGACGTGATGGGTGCCGGGATCAACGCGGGGTTCGACTATTGCGCGACCTCGCCCTACTTCCGCTGGCGTGAGGAGTGGACCGCGAGCGAGTTCCTGGCCAACCTTCGCCGCTACGGTCCGACCTTCAGCGTGCCGATGCCGCCGGGCGGGCTCGGAAGGCTGGTCGACGTGGCGGTCACGGCGCGCTCGCGCTCGGGGCGGGTGTGGCGGCTCACCGTGACCACCACGACCGGGACCTTGGTGATCCCGGCCTACTCGCTGCGTCAGATCCTGCGCCGGGGTGGCCACCCGGAGGCGATCCTGCGCAGCAACCTGTTCAAGATCGCCGTGCAGAGGGACCGGCACACCCGCCGGGCGCTGGCGGTGGTGGCGAGTGGGGCCGGCTACGGGCACGGCGTCGGCCTCTGCCAGGTGGGGGCGCTGGGGATGGCGCGAGCCGGCCGGAGCGCCGAGGAGATCCTGCGCTTCTACTACCCGGGGATCGACCTCGAGAAGGCGTACTAGGCTCTGTCTGAGACGGCGGCCGCAACGCGCCCGCCATACGTTCTCCGAAAGAGCCTCGTCGGACGGCGTTCCCGCATCCGGATCGCGCGGCTCGGTGTCCGGTGCTCGGCCGATTGACAGGCGCGGCACGGGCCCCTTATCTTCCGCGGGCTTTTCGCGTCCGTGCCGGCTCTCGCAAGCCGCCGACGCGTGCGGGGTTGTAGTTCAGTTGGTTAGAACGCCTGCCTGTCACGCAGGAGGTCGCGGGTTCGAGTCCCGTCAACCCCGCCATTCCTTCCCTCTCTTCCGATTCCGGATCACCGTCCGCCCGGTCGCCATCCCCGGGGCCCTCCCGGCCGGTGACCCCGAGCGCCGTGCGTCACCCCGGCGCGCCGGCGCTCCGTCCGAGCGGTCGTGACGCGCCGGAGCCCGTCACCCGGCCCGCCGCCCGACCCCCGAAACCACGTTCCGACCGCTGCCCACGCGGGTGCGATTGCCATTGACGAGGGGGGCACCGGACGTATACTGCCGCTGCTTTTCGGGAAACCGGCGCATCTCGCGTGCGCCGGGCGCATCCAAGACGCGTCGCGGGGAGGCGAGCCCCGAACCGTGAATCCGTGCGGCGCGAGAGACGCGGAAGAGACATCGCCCGAGGTTGCCATGCTGAAGAAGAGAGGAATCGACGACGATTTCGGCGGCCTGCCCGACGACGAGGTCGATGACTTGGGAGAGGACGAAGAGGAAGAGGATCTCTACGGGGACGATCTCGACGACGACGAGTTCGGTGACGATGACGAGCTCGACGACGAATTCGACGAGGACGAGGAATTCGGCGACGACGAGGAAGACGACGCGGACACAGCCGAGAGCGACGACGAGGAGTAGTCCGTGACCCTGGACTTCGGAAGGGGATACCGCCCCAGTGGTGGGCCCCGTGGAGGTGGCTGAGGAGATGAATGGTTTCGGCCCGCACCTGATGCTGGACGGTTATGGGTGTGATCGCGACAAGCTCGAGGATCTGAACGCGACCTACCGCATTCTCGACGAACTCCCCGCCCGCATCGGGATGACGCGGATCATGCCGCCTTACGTGTTTCGCTACAGCGGTCTGAAACCCGAGGACTGGGGCATCTCCGGCTTCGTGCTCATCGCCGAGAGCCACATCAGCATCCACACCTTTCCCGAGAAGAAGTACGTGAGCGTGGACATCTTCTCGTGCAAGCCATTCGACACCGAGTTCGCCTCGGACTACTTTCGCGAGGCGTTCGGCATGGCGAAGATGGAAACCAACGTGCTCGACCGCGGCACCGAGTTCCCGAAGAGTCTGAACGGCGCCGCCAAGATCGTGCGCGCCGACCGGAGGCGCATCGCGCGCCCCGCCGCCGCGCGTCACGCCTGAGCGAGCCGACATCACTACGGGGGCCCTTGCCGGCGCCGGTCGGTGAAGGGCCCCGTTTGTTTGGAGAGGAGTTGGCATGCCGCAACCCGACTGGCCGATGGGACTGCCACTGAACTTCGGCGGTCTCGAGGAGTCCTATGCCACGCTCGATGGGGCGCGTGCCGTGGTGCTGCCGGTGCCGTACGACTTCACCACTTCGTACCAGGGGGGCACGCGGCTGGGCCCGGCGGCGATCCTGGCCGCGTCACGCAACATGGAGTTGTGGGACGAGGATCTGGGCGCCGTCTACAAGCAGGGGATCGCCACGATGCCCGAGGTGGAACCCACCGCCGAGGGGCCCGAGGCCATGGTGACGCGCGTCGAGCGCGCGGTCGGCTGGATCATGAGCCAGGGCAAGCTCCCGGCGGTTCTCGGCGGCGAGCACAGCATCACCACCGGCGCCATCCGCGCCGCCAAGCGAAAGCACCCGAATCTCTCGGTGCTGCAGATCGACGCCCACGGCGACATGCGGGACACGTATCTCGAGAGCCGTTTCAGCCACGCGTGTGTGATGCGTCGCATCCGCGAGCTGGTACCGGCCTCATCGGTGGGTGTTCGCTCGATCAGCGAGGAGGAGGCCGGGTACCTGGGCGCGAATCCGCAGCCGATCTGGAGCACCCGCAGCTTCCGCGCGCTCAAGGGCGACTGGGCGCCGATTCTCGAGTCGTTGACCGGCGAGGTGTTCGTCACCTTCGATCTCGACGGGCTCGACCCCTCGCTGCTGCCGGCGACCGGCACACCCGAGCCGGGTGGGCTCGACTGGTTCGAGGCGGTGGATCTGCTGCGGGCGGTGTCCAAGCGCGCCAAGATCGTCGGCTTCGATGTGGTCGAGCTGGCGCCCATGCCGGGACAGACGGCGAGCGAATTCCTGGCGGCTCGGCTCGTCTACCGCTTGATCGGTCTGGCGCTCGGCGGTAGCGACGCGCCGGGTGTGCTCGACGGGGGACGCGGCGCCGCGGCGACACGCCGGTGAGACGCGGCGGGGGAGATCGGCGCGGTCGTGGCGAGCGCGGGCCGGCACGTGGCCCCGGGCGCGGGCGTCCGGCGCCGGGCGGGCGATCGGGTGGCTCCGCTCGTCGCGACGAGCGATCCGGCGGATTCGCGGCACCGGGTGAGCGAGGTGGGTTCGCGGGTCGGGAAGACCGCCCGCGGCGCGGTGAGGGTCGGGAGCGCGGTGGATTCGGCGGCCGCGGCGAGCGCGAGGGCGCCCCACCTCGTGGGCGCGAGGCGCGCTTCCCGAGCGGCTCGCCGGCTTCGGGCCGTGGCGGGTCACGACGTCCGACCCCGTCGCGTGCCCCGGCCGATCGTCGCGGGCGTCCGACGAGCCGCACCGAGCGCGCGACTCGGTCCGAGACGCGACCCGAGCGTTCGACTCGGCCCTGGCCGCGACCGGAGCGTCCAGTCCGGTCCGAGCGTCCGGTCCGTGCCACGCCACCTGCGCCAGGCCCCGGGCGTCCGGTCCGTGCCGCGCGGCCCGCGCCACGCCCGGATCGGCCACGCGTGTCGGAGCCCGATTGGGCCGAGGCCGGGTTCCGCCCCGCGCCGCGCGAGGACTACGTCGAGTCGCGCCGCGAGCGGCCGCCGCGTTCCGAGCCCATCCGCAGGAGTCCGCAGCTCGCCCGCACGTCGCGGCCCGTCCCGAGTCCACCCGCCGCGGCGGTGGCGACAGTACCCGCCCCACGTCCGCACGCCACGGGCGAGAGATCCACGTCAGCCGGTGCCGCGCGCATCGTGCTCGCCAAACATCAGGACCGTCGGGTGCGCGGCGGGCACCCGTGGGTGTTCAGCAACGAGATCGCGACAGTGGAGGGCACCATCGCCGACGGTGACATCGCCGACGTGGTGGATCTGCGTGGCGCGTTTCTGGGTCGCGCCTATTACAACCGCCACAGCCTGATCGCCGCGCGTCTACTGACCCGCGGTCGCGACGCGATCGACACGGACTTCTTCGTCAAGCGTATCGAGCGGGCCGTCGAGTATCGCGAGCAGGTGGCTCCCGGAGCGACCGCGCTCCGTCTCGTCCACTCCGAAGCCGATCAGCTCCCGGGTCTGGTGGTGGACCGCTACGGCGAATACCTCTCGGTGCAGATCACGACGCTCGGCATGGAGACCCAGACCGAGCACGTCCGTGAGGCGCTCGACGCCGTCCTCGCGCCGCGCGGGGTGATGCGAGTCGCCGACTCGCCGCTCCGAATGCTCGAAGGCCTGTCGCTCGAGCGCGGCGTGTGGTGGGGCGAGGTCCCGGAGCAGATCGAGGTGACACTCGAGGGCTTCACCGTCGAGGTGGATCTCCACCACGGGCAGAAGACCGGATTGTTCCTCGACCAGCGTGTCAACCGCCGCTTCGCCGAACGCCACGCGGCAGGGCGTGACGTGCTCGACCTGTTCAGCTACCAGGGCGAGTGGGCGCTCCACGCGGCGCGGGCCGGCGCCGCATCGGTTCTGGCGGTGGACGCGTCCCAGCCGGCCCTCGACGCCGCAGCGCGCAACGCCAGCCGCAACGGACTGGCCGAGCGGATCGGATTCCGGCGTGGCGACGCGTTCGACGTGGTGCGTGAGCTGGAGCGCACCGGGGCGCGCTTCGGGCTGGTGATCCTCGACCCGCCTGCGCTGATCAAGTCGCGGGCGCACTTGGCCGCCGGCGCGCGTGGCTATCGCGAGCTGAACCGGGCGGCGATGAGCCTGCTCACCGAGGGTGGGACGCTCGTCACGTGCTCGTGCAGCCATCACCTGGACGACGTGCTCTTCCGCCAGGTGCTGCTCGAATCGGCGCGGGCCGCGCGGCGGCCGTTCCGCGTGCTCGACTGGACCGGCGAGCCGCCCGATCATCCGCAGCTCCTGGCGGTGCCGGAAACGCACTATCTCAAGTGCGCGGTGCTGCAGGCGGTCTAGGTTCCGCTTCCAGGCGCCCCCGGGGCGCGTCGGTCATCTGTCGACCGAGCGCGACGAGCCAGCCGCGCTGGAGCACGATCCCTCGCGATTAGCCGGTTCCGCGCCGCGCGTGCCACTCCCGCGCCAGCAGACCCATGAACGCGGTGTCGGAGATCTCGTCGCCGACCAGCCACCGCTCGCGCAGCAGCCCTTCACGCGCAAAGCCGAG
>JBIOKD010000113.1:0-9270 GCA_044451485.1 Candidatus Eiseniibacteriota bacterium
AGGTGCAGACCGATCATGGCGGTGACGTTGTTGCTGAACTCGGTGATGCCGCGATCACGGAACAGGACGTCCCGGACCTGGAGCCGCAGGTATTGGCGCGAGTTGCCGAACAGGTTGAACAGCACGCCACCACCGATGCTGGCGTCGCCGCGCGCGAGCTTCTCCGGATCGAGTCCGATGCCGTGGCTCTGTCCGTAGCCGCCGCCGACGGCGAGGAAGGGCACCACCTTGCCGTCACCCGGCCGCAGGTTGAAGCGCAGATCGAGACCACCGCTGAAGAAGTTGACCTTGCCACCCGGAGTGGTATCGGCCTTGCCCGGCGCCCACAGCCCGTAACCCTCGGTGACCAGCCACGGCTGCCAGCGATAGCCGAGCGTGGCGGCGTAGTCCGGTCCGGGCAGGACGTGGGCGCGAGTATCGGGCGCCATGACTCCGGCGGTACCCGACAGCTCGAAGGGGGTCCCGGCCACCTGGGCGAAAGCCGGCGCGGCGGCGAGGGTGGCGAGCAGGGACGAAAGGAGCCAGGAGCGGCGCATGTGAGACGAACCTCCGGGAAGGCTTTGTTGGCGCAGCGGGTCGGGAACGGCGGGGGTGCGCGGGGCTCATCGCGCGGCGACCCGCACGCGGGTCAAAGACCGGTAAGTGCTACCATCCGCGACCCTAGAGGTCAACGCGGGGGGACGACGGATCTTCGCCTAACGATCCCCGGCGAGCGCGGCCCGCATCCAACGCGGCGTCGGGGGGGCGCCGGACGGGCCCGCCGGCCGGCCGGGGCGCCTGGTGCCCAGGCTGTCCGTTGGCTCCGGATTTCCGTCCGAGAACCCGCCCCGGTCCTGGCCTAGATTTCCGCGTGGGCCGTGCCGCCCCGGCGCCCGCGCAATCCCAACCGACCCAGGAGGCCTTCGATGACCACCGCGCTGACTCAGGGCATTTCGATGACTGCCGCTCGCCGGCAGGAGCTGATCCAGCGCTACGCCGACGGCGTGCGCCAGGTGGAAGAGGCGTTGGAGGGATTCCCGGAGCGTCTGATCGGTGAGCGTCCCTTCCCGGGCAAGTGGACCGCGAGAGAGATCGTGCACCACCTGGCCGACAGCGAGACCACTTCCGCGTTCCGACTGCGGAAGCTGCTGGTCGAGGACCATCCGCTCATCCAGGGCTACGACCAGGAGGCCTTCGCGGTGAAGCTGCGCTACAACGAGCGCACCGACTTGAAGCCCTCGCTCGAGGCGTTCCGGAACGCCCGCGTCACCACGCTGCAGGTGATCGCCGGGATGACCGACGCTGACTGGAAGCGCGTCGGCTGGCACACCGAATCCGGCGTCTACACGATCGAACGCTGGCTCGAGATCTACGCCGCGCACGCCCACGGGCACGCCGACCAGATCCGCCGGCTCAAGCAGGCGCTGGCGAAGTGAGCCCGCGCATCGTGACCGAGCCGGCGCCGTCCGTGATCCGAAGCGTGTGGCGCTGCCGCGACCGCGAGCTGCCGATCGGCGCCACCCCGCTGGTGATGGGCGTGGTCAACGTGACACCCGACTCGTTCTCGGACGGCGGCCGCTTTCTCGAGCCGGCCGCGGCGCTCGACCACGCTCGGACCCTGCTCGACGAGGGCGCCGATCTCGTCGACCTGGGCGCCGAGAGCACCCGCCCGGGCGCACCCCCGGTGCCGGCCGACGAGCAGTGGCGGCGGCTGGCTCCGGTGATCGAGGGCCTCGCCCGCGAGCGCCGCGCGGTGCTGTCGGTGGACACCGCCAGCCCCCAAGTGGCCGAACGGGCGCTTGCGGCGGGAGCGCACGTGGTGAACGACGTGACCGCGCTCGCCGACCCGGCGATGGCCCGGGTGGTCGCCGCGAGCGGGGCCGGCGTGGTGCTCATGCACATGCGTGGCACCCCCGTCACCATGCAGGAAGACCCGCGCTACGACGACGTGGTGGCCGAGGTCGCGGCCTTCCTGGCCGAGCGTCGCGACCAGGCGCTCGTGGCCGGGGTGGCGCGCGAGTCGATCGTGCTCGACCCCGGCATCGGCTTCGGCAAGACCGTGGAGCACAACCTGGCACTCCTGGCCGGGCTCGGCCCGATCGTGGCGCTCGGTCAGCCGGTGCTGGTGGGTGTCTCACGCAAGGGCTTCCTCGGCGCCCTGACCGGCGGTCTGCCGCCCGAGGAGCGGCTCGAGGCCGGGCTCGCCGCGGCGGCGCTGGCGGTGGTGAACGGGGCGGCGATCATCCGCACCCACGACGTCCGCTCGACGGTGCGTTCGGTGCGGGTCGCGGCCGCGATCCGAGACGCCCGCTCCCGCGCGTAGCCGCGCCCGCGCGCGTTCTGTTACGCTCGCCGCCGGCCCCCATCCCCCTTGCGAGCCATGACGCCCGTCCATTCCTTCTGGATCCTCGACCTCCTCGACATCTTCCTCGTCGCGGCGTTGTTCTACCGCCTGCTCATCCTGGTCAAGGGCACACGCTCGGCACAGATGTACGTCGGACTGCTGGTGGTGGTGCTGGTGGGCTTCCTGGCGCGGCAGTTCGACCTGATCGCGGTGCGCTGGATCGCCGACAGTCTCAAGACCGTGTGGCTGATCCTGTTCGTGATCATCTTCCAGCCCGAGATCCGGCACGCGCTGGCGCAGGTCGGTCGCACCCGTTACTTCCGCTCGTTCCTGCGAGCCGACGCGTTCGGGGTGCTGGGCGAGGTGGTGCGCGCCGCCGAGACGTTGTCCGAGCGGCGCGAGGGCGCGCTGATCGTGGTCGAGCGCAACGTGGGTCTGCGCAACTTCGTCGAGACCGGAACGCGCATCGACGCCAAGGTGTCGGCCGAGCTGCTGGTGACGCTGTTCAGCCCCGGATCGCCGCTCCACGACGGGGCCGCGATCCTGCGCGAGGACACGCTCATCGCCGCCTCGTGCATACTGCCGTTGTCGCCGCGCGCCGATCCCACCATGCTGCTCGGCACCCGTCATCGCGCCGCACTCGGGCTGTCGGAGGAGAGCGACGCCGCGATCGTGGTGGTGAGCGAGGAGTCGGGTGGCATCTCGGTGGCGTTCCGCGGCGTGATGCAGCGTGACCTGAACGAGGGCGAGCTGCGCAGCGAGTTGTCGCGCATCTTCAGTCTGCGCCCCGAGGAGGAGCCGCCGGCCGCCGAGCCCACGCCGCCGAGCGCCGAGAAGGCGGCGGGGTGAGCGCCCCGGTCGCGCCGAGATCGTCGCGATCCCGGCGCGTCACCGCGAGCACGCTCTACACGCTGCATCAGTGCGAGCGTCGGTTGTGGCTCGACGTCCATGCTCCGGACGAGGGGACGCCGCCCACCGCGTTCAATGAGGACCTGCGACGACGCGGCGTCGAGCACGAGCGCGCGGTGCGGGCGCAGTTCCACGGCTTGATCGGCCCGATCTACACCTGGGATGACACCACGCTCGTCGATGCCGCCGCGGAGACCCGGCGGCTGCTGCGCGAGACCCTCGCGCCGCTCTATCAGCCCGCGTTCGTGTCGGATGACGGCGCACTCGCGGGCGTGCCCGATTTCGTCGAGCACGACGGCGCGGGTGGCGTGGTGCTGCGGGACGCGAAGCTGCTGACCCGTCTCGAGGGCCACCCCGAGGTGAACCTGCAGATGGCGCATTACCGCGCGCTGGTCGAGTCCACGACGGGGCTCCACGTGAGCCGCTGCGAGATCGTGAGCGGCCACTTCGAGCCGCTCCGGGTCGAGCCGATCGCGACCCCGGTGTGGGAGACACGGGTGGAGCGCGCCCGCGAGCTGATGCGTAGCGACGAGGAGCCGCGTCTGCTCAAGGCGCACTCGGTGTGCGAGGGCTGTCCCTTCTACGAGCACTGCTGGGACCGCGCCACGCGCGAGGGCTGGCTCGAGATCCTGCCGGGGGTGTCGGCGGTGACGCGTCCGCGGCTCGAGCAGCTCGGCATCCACACGCTCGAGCAGCTCGCCGGCTCCAACCCCGCCGGGATCCACGGACGCGGGATCGGCGAACGTGGCGCCGAGCACCTGGTGCTCGAGGCGCGGGCGGCCCTCGAACATCGCCCGCAATGGCTCGGCGGTCACGGTCTGCCGGTCGATCGCACCCCGGTGTGGCTCGATCTCGAGGGCGATCCGGGCGCCGATCCCGACATGCCCATCTACATGTGGGGCGTGGGTGTCGACGGGCCGGACGCCGCGATCGACTATCGCGTGGTGATCGCCGCCGCCGGCGAGGGCGGCGATCGCGACGCCTGGGAGCGCTTTCTGGCGCTGGCGCGCGAGGTGTTCGCCGCCCATCCCGACGCGGTGTGGGTGCACTACGCGGACTTCGAGAGGACCTGGATCAAGCGCTACGTCGCGAGCCGCGGCGATCCGGACGGCACCGCCGCCCGCGTGCTCGCCGCGATGCTCGATCTCCACCAGACGCTGCAATGCGCGGTGGTGCTGCCGCTCCGCTCGTACTCGATCAAGTGGGTGGCGCCGCATCTCGGCTTCGAATGGCGCAATCCGGAGGCGAGCTCGCAGTGGTCCACCGTGCAATACCTCCGCGCGCGCGCCACGCCCGATCCGACCGAGCGCGAACGGTTGTTCGCGGCGATCGCCGAGTACAACGAGGACGACCTGTTGGCGATGCGTGAGGTGTGGCAATGGATGGTGCGCGAGGCGCCGCCGGGGCCGCCGGCCAGGGGGCCGAAACCGGCGCGGCGCTCGCGGCGGTCGGGGCGGCGAGCGGGGTGAGATCGATCGAGGGTGCACGTCCCGGCTCCATACCGCGCACCTGGCTCTGGGGGCGGGCCGAGGTCCGCTCACGCATCGTCGCTCGCGCGTCGTCGCTCGCGCAGCCGCCGAATTTGACTTCATCGGGCCCCCGACCTAGCCTCCCTCGCCTCGCCCGGCCAGCTTCCGGGCCCCCTCTTCGGCGGTGTAGCTCAGTTGGTAGAGCAGGGGAATCATAATCCCTGTGTCGGGGGTTCGAGTCCCTCCGCCGCCACCACGTATCTTGCCCGCTCGCTTGCGTTTGAGACGGCTCGAGCCGCTGGTGCGCCGAGCCTTGCGGGGCCCCTGCGCGGTGCCCCCCGGTAGCCGCGTGCTCGTCGCCCTGAGCGGCGGCGCCGACTCGACCGCGTTGCTCCTGGCGCTCCACAACCTGCGCCACGAGTTCGGCTACGAGTTGGCGGCGGCGCACCTCGATCACCGGCTGCGCGGTGCCGCCTCGTCGGCCGATCGCGTGTTCGCGCGCGGGCTGTGCGCGCGACTCCTGGTGCCGCTCGCCGACGCCGCCTGGGACACGCGCGCGCGTATGAAGCGCCGGGGGCTTTCCGGCCAGGATGGGCTGCGCACGTTGCGCCGCGAGTTCCTGCTCGGCGCCGCCCGCCGGCTCGATGCGCGCTCGATCGCCACCGCCCACACCGCGGATGACCAGCTCGAGACGGTGCTGCTGAGACTCGCGCGTGGTGCGGGGCTCCGCGGACTCGGGGCGATGAGTGCCCGGCGCGGGCGATGGATCCGACCGCTGCTCGAGGCGCCGCGCGCCGACATCGAGGCCGACCTCACGCGCATCGGGCAGCACTGGCGTGAGGACGCCTCCAACGCGAGTCTCGACTACGCGCGCAACCGCGTTCGCCATCTCGTCGTGCCGGCGCTCCTCGAGGCGCTGGTGCCGGGAAGCGGCGAGAAGCCCGTGGCGCGCGCCGCGCTGGCACGGCGGGTGATGACAGGGCTCGGTGAACTCCGTGCCGCGCACCGTCTGCTGGAGCGGCGCGCACGACGCCTGCTCGAGAACGGCACCACGCGCGCGTCCCTGGGCCGTGCCGGCCGCGCCCTCGAGAGCGGGGTCCGGCGCCCGCCCGGCGGTCGTTGGCTCGTGAAACCGGTGCGCCGCACCGACCGGCGGCCGGGACGCATCCAAGTCGGGGAGATTCGGCTTGATTCGGGGGAGTGGCGTTCCTACCCTGCCGTGATCCAACGACTTGCGCTCCGCGAAGCGTGGGCGAGGCTGACCGGCGGCCGGGTGGGGCTCACCGCCCGACACGTGGCGGCGATCGCGGACCTGATGCGCTCCGCCAGGGCGGGGGCGCGGGCCGAGCTGCCGCTGGGAGTGAAGGCCGTGCGTGAGGGGCGGACGCTGACCCTCAAGTTGGCACCAAACACCGGAGGGACTTCGACTTCAGCCACGCGAGAGAACACCCGATGATGTTCGGGAGGCGCTGCCCCGAATGCCGCCCGGCGATGCCCGGCGGCGGGTGCGGACGCCGGCTCGCCACACGCGGTATGCTCGGGATCTCGCGACCCCGCGCCGGTCGCGCATCCGGTGACCCCACCACCACCGCCCGTCGGGCCCGACACGGAGCCACATGAACGACCGCCTGAGCCCCACCTCCGCCCCTGGTGCCACCACCACCGTCGAGCCCCGCATGCGGGTGCTGTACACCGCCGAGACCATCGCCGCGCGTGTGCGCGAGATGGGTCTCGAGATCGCGCGTGACTACGACCAGAAGTGCCCCATCCTGATCGGTGTGCTCAAAGGTGCGGTCATGTTCACCGGTGATCTCGCGCGCGCCACGGCGATCGATCTCGAGATCGACTTCGTGACGCTGTCGTCGTACGGCAGCGGCACCAGCTCGAGCGGCACGGTGCGCATGGCATCCGACACCCGCGGCGACATCGCGGGCCGGCACGTGCTGGTGTGCGAGGGCGTGGTCGACTCGGGACTGTCGCTGAGCTTCCTGCTCGACACGCTGGCGGCGCGCAAGCCGGCCAGCCTCAAGGTGGCGGCACTGCTCGACAAGCGCCCGTGTCGGAAGATCGAGGTGCCGGTCGAGTACGCCGGCTGGCGGATCGGGTCGGAGTTCGTGGTGGGCTACGGAATGGACGCCGCCGAGAAGTGGCGCAACCTGCCCTATGTGGGCGTCATCGAGGAGAACTGAGCGCGTGAAGCTGTTCCGTGAACCCAACGACGAAGGCCGTGAGCCCCGCCGCGGCGGACCCCGTCTGCCCGGCTCGCGCCGGCCGATGGTCCCGACCCCCGGCGGCCGCCCGTTCCGCACCCTGGCGTTCTGGGTGTTCGTGGCGCTGCTCGCCCTGGTCGCCTATCGCATGTACCAGGGCAACTTCATGGCCACGCCGCGCGCCGAGATCAACTACACGCGCTTCCTCGCGGAGGTCAAGAGCGGCAACATCGCGAGTCTCGACATCGTCGAGAACGTGGTGAACGGCGAGCTCAATAACGAGGCCACGCTGAAGGTCGCCGGTCACGATCTCAAGTTCAAGGCCTTCAAGACCAACATCCTCGGCACCGGCGAGAAGCTGCCGGACTTGGTGCTCGCCACCAATCCCAACGTCCAGATCACGGTGCGGTCGGCCGGGTTCAACTGGCTGTCGTTCCTGATCACCGCGCTGCCGTTCCTGCTGCTGCTGCCGGTGTGGATGCTGCTCATCCGCCAGATGCAGGGCTCGGGGAGCGCCGCGCTCAAGTTCGGCAAGACACGCGCCAAAGTGCTGGTCGAGAGCGCGCCCAAGGTGACGTTCAAGGACGTCGCCGGCTGCGACGAGGCCAAGCTCGAGCTGCAGGAGATCATCGAGTTCCTGAAGGAGCCGCAAAAGTTCCAGCGGCTTGGCGGTCGGATCCCGAAGGGGGCGCTGCTGCTCGGCCCGCCGGGCTCGGGCAAGACGCTGCTCGCCAAGGCGGTCGCGGGCGAAGCCGGCGTGCCGTTCTTTTCGATGTCAGGCTCCGACTTCGTGGAGATGTTCGTCGGTGTGGGAGCTTCGCGGGTCCGGGATTTGTTCGAGCAGGGCAAGCGCAACGCGCCGTGCATCATCTTCATCGACGAGATCGACGCGGTCGGGCGTCATCGCGGCGCCGGTCTGGGCGGCGGTCACGACGAGCGCGAGCAGACCCTCAACCAGCTGCTGGTCGAGATGGACGGCTTCGACTCGAACGAAGGCGTCATCATGATCGCGGCCACCAACCGGCCCGACGTGCTCGACCCGGCGCTCATGCGACCCGGCCGCTTCGACCGCCAGATCGTGGTCGACTGGCCCGACGTGCGTGGCCGCGAGGGCATCTTCCGCGTCCATACCCGCAACATCCCGCTCGCCGACGACGTCGACCTGGCGCAGCTCGCGCGCGCCACCCCCGGTCTGGCCGGCGCCGACATCGCCAACATGGTGAACGAGGCGGCGCTGCTCGCCGCGCGGCGCAACCGCAAGAAGGTCACCATGCTGGACTTCGAGAACTCGAAGGACAAGGTGATGCTCGGCACCGAGCGCAAGAGCCTGGTGATGACCGAGGAGGAGCGCAAGAGCACCGCCTATCACGAGTCCGGTCACGCGCTGCTCGCGTGGCTGATGCCGGGCTCCGATCCGGTGGACAAGGTCACCATCATCCCGCGTGGGCGCGCGCTCGGCGTGACCAGCTACGTGCCGTCCGAGGAGCGTCATTCGCGCTCGCGCGAGGACCTGCTGCGCCGGATCGTGATGATGATGGGTGGCCGGGCCGCCGAGCAGCTGATCTACAACCATCTCACCACCGGCGCCGCGAACGACCTTGATCAGGCCACTTCGCTCGCGCGCCGCATGGTGTGCGAGCTGGGAATGAGCCAGAGCCTCGGCCCGCTCACCTTCGGCAAGAAGGAGGAGATGGTGTTCCTGGGTCGCGAGATCGCGAGTCACAAGGACTACAGCGAACAGACCGCGGTGATGATCGACCAGGAGGTGCGCAAGATCGCCGAGGACGGCTACACCGAGGCGACCCGTCTCCTGACCGCGAACCAGGACAAGCTGCACCTGCTCGCCACCACATTGCTCGAGCGCGAGACCATCGACGGCAGCGAGATGGACCGGCTATTGAGGGGGGAGAAGCTGGAGCCGATCGTGAGGGATGACGGCTCGGCGATCGCCCCAGTGACGCCGGTGCCGATGGCCGAGACGCCCGCTCCGACCCTGGGTGGCGCGTTCGGAACGCCGCCTCCGGCGCCACGGCCGGCGGGGGCCTAGACCGTCCCGCGGACCGGTCCGGATCGGACCCGGGTCCGGAAACGATGAACTGAGTCAGGGCAGAGTCAGAAAGCGCCCGGGACCATCGTCTCGGGCGCTTCCTTTTGCACGGCCTGACAACCCTTTTCACTCTAGCGGCGTCAATTGGTGTGTCACGCGAGTGCGAGAGCTCACGTGGCTTGCGACCTCCAGTCAGCTGCACCTTCCGAGACGGTGAGCGGGGGACGTGCCTCCCTCGCGAGCTCGAGAAATCGCCCGGCCAGAGAGCCGGGCGTTCTCGTTTGTCGGCTAGCGCAGCACGATCACCGGCGC
>JBIOKD010000114.1:0-9265 GCA_044451485.1 Candidatus Eiseniibacteriota bacterium
GCCGCATCTCTACGAGGAGCACGGGACGGGCTTCCCCGAGAAGCTCGACGGCATGTTCGCGGCGGCGTTGTGGGACGCCCGGGCGCACCGACTGGTGCTGGCGCGTGATCGCGCCGGCGAGAAGCCGCTCTTCTGGACCGCCGCGCCGGACCGGGGGATCGCGCGTTTCGGCTTCGCGTCGGAGGCCGGGGCGCTGGCGTGTCTGCCCTGGGTGAGCCGCGACCCCGACGCGACAGCGCTGGCACGCTATCTCGCGCACGGCTACTTCGCCGACGGCGACACCGCCTTCACCGACGTCCATCAGCTCTCTCCGGCGCACGTGCTCACCCTCAGCGAGGGCCGGATCACGATCGAGCGTTACTGGCATCCGTGGGACGGCATCGAGACGTCGGCGCGGTCGATCGGCGACGAGGAGCTGGCGGCCACGACCCGTGAGGCGCTGGCGGCCGCGGTCGAGTCGCGCATCCCCGACGACGTGCCGTTCGGGGTGTTCCTGTCGGGCGGAGTGGACTCCGGGCTGGTGGCGGCACTCGCCCCGCGGCACACCCACGGCTTCCCGGTGTTCAGCATGAAGATCCCCGCCACCGGCTACGACGAGAGCGCGTACGCGCGCGAAGTCGCGCGCCGGATCGGGGCGCCCTACCACGAGGCGGTCATGGACCCGATCGCTGGCGAGGAGGCGATCGAGCGCTTCGCGGCGGTGATGGACCAGCCGCTCGGAGACCCGAGCGTGCTCCCCACCTGGGCGCTCGCCAGGCTCGCGGCCCAGCACGTGCCGGTGGTGCTCACCGGCGAGGGCGGTGACGAGCTGTTCGCGGGCTACCCGACCTATCTCGGTCACCGCTGGGCCGCGCTCGCCAATCGTCTTCCCGACGGGCTCGCGAAGCTCGCGCTCGACATCGCCCGTCGCGTCCGTCCCGGTCATCATCACGTGACCATCCCGGTGCTGATCGAGCGTTTTCTCGGCACCCGCGGCATGAACCCGCTCGACCGGCACCTGGCGTGGTTCGGCACCGCCACGGCTCCCGAGGCACGCGCACTGCTCGCGGCGCCGTTGCGTGCGACGCTCCCGCTCGGCGCCGAACGTCACTACCTCGCCGAGTTCGAGCACCGCATGCACGATTCCGGGCTCACCGCATGGAGGAGCGAGCCGGGGCTCCTGGCCTGGCAGATCCTCGATTTCGAGACCTATCTCGGTGGCGGGCTGCTCACCAAGGTGGATCGCTCGACCATGGCCCACAGCGTGGAGTCACGCGCGCCGTTCCTGCGCGCCAGTCTGATCCGCTTCGCGTTCGGGCTGCCCGACGACGCGCGTCTGCGTGGCAAGACCGGCAAACGCGCGCTCAAGCTCGCCGCGCGCGGGCTGTTGCCCGATGCCGTGCTCGCACGCCGCAAGCAGGGCTTTTCGCCGCCGTTCTCGGCGTGGGTGCGCGGCCCGCTGCGGCAGGAGGTGGACTCGAGGCTGGCGCCCGAGAAGCTCGCCCGTGCCGGCGTGCTCGACCCCGCCCACGCGCGTCGCGTGTTCGACGACCACGTGTCGGGGCGCGCCGAGCGCGGACGCACGCTGTGGACGCTGCTCAGCCTGCAGATGTGGGCCGAGCGCTGGATTGTGCAGCAGCCGCCGCCGATCGGGGTGATTCCGGCGCGCGAATCGAAGCGCTGGGACCTGGTCGCGGCCGGCACGCGGTGACCAGCTCCCGGGCCGAGGTCCCGCGACTCCGAGGCTGGCGCCGGTGCTCGGACCGCGTTATCGTCGTGTGTCTCCACTCGAGCCCATGACCCCGCGGGGGCATCGCGCATGACCGCAGCCAAGAGACACGGCTTTCTCGGCGGCAGGAAGATCGATCCGCCCGCCATCACCGGCAAGGAGACCGCCGCCGATCTCATCGAGCACGCGTTCCTGGCCTACAACGGCGCGCGATTGCGCGAGGGCGCGCGACTGCTGGTCGAGCGCATGCTCGACGACGACGTCACGGTGGCGCTGTCGCTCACCGGTGCGCTCACCCCGGCGGGGCTCGGGATGAGCGCGATCATCCCGCTGATGCGCGCCGGGTTCGTCGACTGGATCGTCTCGACCGGCGCGAATCTCTATCACGACACCCATTTCGGTCTCGGGCTGACGATGCACCAGGGCACCTGGCAGGCCGACGACGTCGAGCTGCGTGAACACGGCGTGGTGCGCATCTACGACATCTTCTTCGACTACCACGTCCTGCTCGACACCGACGCGTTCTTCCGCCAGGTGATCGCCGGACCCGAGTTCCAGCGCACCATGAGCAGCGCCGAGTTCCACTGGCTGTGTGGCCGGTACGTGCGTGCGCGCGAGGAGAAGCTCGGGCTCCAGCATCGCTCGCTGCTGGCCGCGGCGTGGGAGTATGGGGTGCCGATCTACACCAGCTCGCCGGGTGATTCGTCGATCGGCATGAACGTCGCCGCCAAGGCGCTCGAGGGCAACCGGCTGCTGATCGACGTCAACGCCGACGTGAACGAGACCGCGGCGATCGTGTGGGACGCCAAGGCCACGGGCGGCAAGAGCGGGGTGTGGATCCTGGGTGGCGGGAGTCCCAAGAACTTCCTGTTGCAGACCGAGCCGCAGATCCAGGAGGTGCTCGGCATCGCCGAGAAGGGTCACGACTATTTTCTCGCCGTGACCGACGCGCGGGCCGACACCGGCGGACTGTCGGGCGCCACGCCGGCCGAGGCGGTGAGTTGGGGCAAGATCGATCCGGAGCAGCTCCCGGGCACGGTGATCTGTTACACCGATTCCACGATCGGCTTGCCGCTGCTGACCGCGTACGCGCTGGCCAGGCACGCGCCACGCAAGCTCAAGCGGCTCTACGACCGGCGTGGCGAGCTGATGGAGCGTTTGAAGAGCGCCTATTTCGAGCGCGGCCGGGCGACGGAGGCGGAAGCGAAGTCGTGACTCCCGGCAGCGCCGAGCAAAGAGCGCGCATCACCCTGATCGCGCTGCTCGTCGTCGCGATCGTGCTGATCGCGATGCTGCTGGCGCCGTTCGCGACTCCGCTGTATCTCGCCGCGGTCCTCGCCGGCGTGCTCCATCCGACGATGACGCCGCTCACGCGCCGGCTGCACGTGAAACCGGGTTTCGCCGCGGCGTTGCTCACGCTCGGTGTGCTGGTCGCGGTGGTCCTGCCGCTCGGCTGGCTCGGCACGGTGTTCGTCCAGCAGGGCATCCGTGCCGTGTCGGCGACGCGCGATCTGTTCGCGGGGCGGTCGGTCGAGGAGCTGCTCGCGCGGCTTCCGGCGCCGCTCGAGACCACCGCCGCATGGCTGCGTCCGCGCATCGAGCACGCCTTGCCCCAGATGCAGGATGCGCTCGGCTCGGCGTTGCAGGCGCTCGCGCAGCGTGTGCCGGGCTGGCTCGCCCGCTCGGGCGCGTTCGTGGGCGAGGCCGCGCTGATGCTGATCGCGCTCTACGCGCTGCTCATCGACGGCCCGCGGCTGGTGGAGTGGCTCGGATCGGTGACACCGTTGCCACGGGCCCGTTTCGACGCGCTGCTGGCTGGCTTCCGTCGCGTCGCTTCGGCCGTGCTCGTTTCGACCCTCCTGATCGCCGTGGCCCAGGCCCTCGCCACGCTGGCCGGGTTCTTGATCGTGCGCGCGCCGCAACCGGTGTTCTTCGCCTTCGTGGCGTTCCTGATCGCGTTCATCCCGGTCCTGAGTCCGGGTCTGGTGTCGCTCGGCATGGCGGTCGCCCTGCTGGTCGAGGGACGCTGGATCGCCGCGCTGGTGCTCGCCTTATGGACTCTCGGCGTGGTGATGACCGTGGACAACTGGCTGCGCCCGATCCTGCTCCAGCGTGGCATCGGCCTGCACCCGACGGTGTTGCTGTTCGCGGTCCTGGGGGGCGTCGTGGCGTTCGGACCGATCGGCGTCGTGGCGGGCCCAATGGTGCTATCGTTCTTCATCGCGATGGTCGAGCTGTGCCATCAGGAGTTCGCGGCGGAGGGTGGCGCCGCGAGCGGGACCGACGTGGCGGGGGGCTGAACGATGCGCACCATCATCCTGTTCGTCGTGATCTCGCTCATCCTCTCGGTGCTTCGTCGCCGCCGCACCGGCACCGGGCCACCCGTCTCGAGGCCATCGGGTCTCGGCATCCCGCGTCCATCCGCTCCCCCCACCGCTCCCCCGTCCGCACCGGCCACGCCCGCGTCACCGGCCGCCGATCGGCGGAGACGCAACATGCTGGAGCGGGTCGAGCAGGCCCGCACCCAGGCACGCCGTCGCTCCGAGGCGGAGGCTTCAAACGCCGCCGCCGAGTCCGCGTACGGCGGGCGCACCGAGATCCCCGGCGGGATCGATCCCAAGCTGCTCGACGCCGGGCGTACGCCGCAACCGACGCCGGAACCGCTCCATCCCAAGTGATGCGGCGCTCACGAGGTGACCCATGCCCGAACATCACGTTGCGCGCAGATCCGTCGGGCTCCACTGCTGGTCGAGGGCCCTGTCGCGGTCCATGGCGCTGGTCGCCGTCACGCTCACGATCGGAACCTCGGCGGCTCACGCCGGGGGTGTCACGAGATCCGGTGATGATGCCGCGGTCCGTCCCGCCGGTGTCGCGGGCGTCGACAACTCGCACGTGATCGACGCGAACAACATCCGGATGTTCGTCACCAACACCGGCTCGTTCGCGTGGAACAAGACCACCGGCAGCGCCGGTCTCGAGTTTCCCAGGGGGACGGGCAACACCGCGGTGTTCGCGGCCGGGCTCTGGATGGGCGCCCGGGTCGGCGGGACCACGCGGGTGGTGGTCTCGGAGTACTCCGACGAATACGGGCCCGGGGCGATGGTCGGCACGATCGCCGACGATCCGAACCGATCCGAGTACAGGGTCTACAAGCTCTATCGTCTCTATTCGACCACCTTCCAGCGCGACGCGGCGCTCGCGGACTACAACGCCGGCGCGGTGCCCCACGGAGCGCCGGCGGTGACGGTGCAGGGCGACGGCTCACTCTCCATCCTCGGTGACCAGATGCTGTGGGCGGTCTACAACGACGCCGACCCGACCCACCACACCAATCGCGCCGGCAGCACGTTGCCGCTCGGTGTGGAGGTGCGGCAGACGACGTTCGCGTTCAACCGGCCGGGCGCGCTCGGGAACACGGTCTTCATCTCCTACAAGATCGTCAACAAGGGCGGGAACACGCTCGACAGCACCTACGTGTCGCTGTGGTCGGACCCGGACGACGGATCCCCCGTCGACGATCTGGTGGGATGCGACACGACGCTCGGTGTCGGCTTCGTCTACAACAGTACCAACAGCGACCTCGTCTACGGTGCCCAGCCGCCCTCGGTGGGCTACGACTTCATCCACGGCCCGGTCACCGCGGGCGACACGCTGGGTCTGACGTCGTTCAACAAGTACACCAACGGCACCGATCCCGACAGCTTCCCCAAGACCTACAACCTGATGAAGGGCCTCGCGTCCGACGGCTCACCGCGGATCAACCCGATGACCGGTCAGCCGACCACCTTCATGTACAGTGGCGACCCGGTAGTGGGTTCCGGCTGGCTGGACAGCGATCCCCCGCAGGACGTCCGCATGCAGCTCTCGAGTGGGCCGTTCACCATGATGCCGGGCGACACACAGACGGTGCTCGCCGCGATCGTCATCGGACAGGGTCCGGACCGGCTCGCGAGCATCTCGGCCATGAAGTACTACGACACCCAGATACAGTCCGCCTTCGACCACGGTTTCACCCTCGCCGTGCCGCCGCCCTCGAGCCCCGCACGGCTCACGCTCGCGGCGCCGCGCCCGAACCCGACCACGTCCGTACTCGGGCTCGATTTCGCGTGCGCCCGTCCGGGGCCGGCGCGGATCGAGGTCTTCGACGTCACCGGACGCCGGGTGTTCGCGCGCGATCTCGGCGTGCTCGACGTGGGACCACACCACGAATCGCTGGACCTGAGCGCGCGGTCCACGGGTCTCTATCTGGTGCGCGTCCGCCAGGCGGATGAGGTGGCCCAGACCCGGGTGCTCGTCATGCGCTGAGAGCGACGGCGCGACCGATGTGCGAACGGGCGGGCATCACGCGATGCCCGCCCGTCGCGTTCCGGCTCCGATTATTGCTCGTCTCCGCCCACCGACATCGCGTCGGGATCGTGCCACCCGCCGGCCGAAGCGCCGCCACCGCCACCACTGTCCTTCTTCTCCCAGTCCTCGCGGCTGAGCGGCTTGATCGGATCCAGCTTCGCCTTGGCGAGCGCCGTGTTCGCGGCCGCCAGCTCCTTGGCGAAGATCCCCTGCAGACGCGTGTTCGCGTCGGCCAGCTCCTTCTCCATGAGCTTCAAGTTGTCGAGCTGCGATCCGGTCGGACGGCCGTCGTAGAAGTTCACCGAGCCGTACAGGCCACCCAGCCGCTCGCGGAGCTGCTCCTCACCGGTCACGAAGCCCTCGCGTTGCGCCGAGAGCGTGTTGCGCAGCTCGGTGCACTGGTCGATCAGGGTCTGGACCGCCTTGCGAGCGGCGTCCTTGGCGGGCAGCTTGGCCAGCCGGTCGGTGGCCGCGTTGCGCGCGTCCATCGCCGCGTCGTGCGTGTAGGTGAGGTCGCTCATCATGCCGTAGAGCTTCATCGCCGTCTCGTGCTGCAGCGCCCGGTCCTCGGCGCTGTAGTTGGCGCGCGGGTCGGGTCCGACCGTGACCTTGCCGGTGAAGGTGTCCTTCCCCTTGATGAGCTTCACCGTGTAGTCGCCGGCCGGCACGCGCGGACCCATGAAGGCGCCCGGCGAGCGGATGACCTGCACCGACGCCGGCACCCGCGGCGGCTTCATGCGGTTGGCCCACACCAGCCGGTTGATGCCACGCCGCTTGCCACCGGGCATGCTGGTGATGAGAGCGCCCTTGTCGTCATAGATCTCGATCTTCAAGTCGCCGATCAGGTGCCGCTTCTTGAGGTAGTAGTTGATCGGCGCGCCGTCGGGCAACGGCCGCCCGACCCACTCCGCGTCGCCGTCGAAGCGCTGCTCACCCGCCGGCACGGTCGCCACACCGGGGCGCGCCGGCAGGAGGGCCACGTCCTGCTCGAGCGCATCCGGGGTCAGCGCGCGGAGCGGGCTCAGGTCGTCGAGGATGTAGATGCCGCGTCCGTGGGTGGCGATGAGCAGATCGCCGTCACGCGGATGGATGGCCAGATCGCGCACCGCCACGTAGGGGAACACCGGTGGCGCGAGCTGCCCCCACTGCTGGCCGCCGTCGAGCGAGATCCACAGCCCGAACTCGGTCCCTGCGAACAGCAGGTTCGGGTTCACGCGATCTTGCTTGATCACGTGCGCGTAGCCGCGCATCCCGGGTGTCACCAGCGAGGTCCAGGTCTTGCCGTAGTCGGTGGTCT
The DNA here is from genome assembly GCA_044451485.1 of Candidatus Eiseniibacteriota bacterium. Lineage (GTDB taxonomy): Bacteria > Eisenbacteria > RBG-16-71-46 > RBG-16-71-46 > RBG-16-71-46 > JBIOKD01. The sequence continues at coordinate 7,353 of JBIOKD010000114.1, forward strand.
TGTAGAAGTAGGTCTTCATGTCGCCGGTCGGGTGCCCGTCGAAGCTGGCGAACGCGGTGCCCGGCTCGAAGTAGCTCGCCTCGATCCGCGACACCCAGGTGTTGGGTGGCAGACCCGGGATGTTCTTGACCACGTTGCTCCAGGTCTTGCCGTCGTCCTGTGACACCTGCACGTTGCCATCGTCGGTGCCGGCCCAGATCACCTTCGGGTCCTTGGGCGACTCGCAGATGGTGAAGATGGTGCAGTGGTTCTCGGCGCTCGAGTTGTCCACCGACACGCCACCCGACTGGTCCTGCTTCTGCTTGGCCGGATCGTTGGTGGTCATGTCGCCGCCGAGTCGTTCCCAGTGCTCGCCGTGGTCGGAGGAGCGGAACAGGAACTGCGAGCCGTAGTAGAGACGCCCGGTCGCGTCGCCGACGTGGATCGGCGTGTTCCAGTTGTAGCGCAGCTTGGGGTCGCCGATCTTCTGCATCGGCGCGACGTTCTTCTGCTCGCGGATCGACTTGCGGTACCGCGACAGGTTCCCGCCCTGGTACTCGGTGTAGACGTAGTCCGGGTCCTTGCTGTCGACCAGCGCCCAGAAGCCGTCACCGACGTCGAGCGAGCGCCAGTGACGCGACATGATGCCGTCGGAATTGTCCGAGGGCCCCATCCAGGTGCCGTTGTCCTGCTGGCCGCCGTACACGTTGTACGGCCGCTCCATGTCGTAGCTCACGTGGTAGAACTGCGACGCCGAGATCGACAGCACGTCACGCCAGTCGTTGCCGCCGTCCTCGCTGATGTACACGCCGCCGTCGGTGCCGAGGATCATGTGCTTGGGGCGCTGCGGATCGAGCCACAGCGCGTGCAGATCGCCGTGGAAGCTGCCCCCGATCAAGGTGAAGGTCTTGCCGCCGTCCTCGCTGTAGCTCAGAAAGAGAGACGGCTTGTACACCTTGTCGGCTTCCTTGGGGTGCGCCACGATGCGCGCGAAGTAAAACGGACGCACGGTGATGTTGCCGCCGTTGTTCATGTACTTCCAGCTCTCGCCGCCGTCGTCCGAGCGGTAGAGCGCGCTGTTCTTGTGCTCGACCACGGCGTAGATGCGCTTGGGATCGGCCGGTGACACGTCGAGCGAGATGCGACCGAGCATTCCCACCGGCAGACCGTTGGTGAGCTTCTTCCAGGTCGCGCCGCCGTCGGTGCTCTTGTAGAGCCCGCTCCCGGGACCGCCCGAGACGAACGACCACGGCGTGCGCCGGAACTGCCACATCGAGGCGTACAGCGTGTTGGGGTCCGACGGGTCCATGGCCATGTCGCCACAGCCGGTGTCGTTGTTGACGAACAACACCCGGGTCCAGGTCTTGCCGCCGTCGGTGGTGCGGTACACGCCGCGGTGGGCATCGGAGTTCCACAGGTGACCCGGCACCGCTACGAACACCCGGTCACCGTTCTTGGGATCGATGCAGATGCGGGTGATGCGCTCGGTGGAATCGAGCCCCACCTTCACCCAGTCGTCGCCACCGTTGGTGCTCTTGTAGATCCCGTCACCCACCGACACGCTGTTGCGGGTCCACGACTCGCCGGTGCCCACCCACACCGTCTTGGGGTGCGACGGATCCACCCGGACATCGCCGATCGACTGGTTGTACTTGTCGAAGATCGGCTTGAACACGATGCCGCCGTCGATCGACTTCCACACGCCTCCGCCGGCGGCGCCGACGTAGATCGTGAGCTGCTCGCCCTCGTGCACCGCGTCGATCGCGGCGATGCGGCCGCCGGTCACCGCCGGCCCGATCGGGCGCGGCTCGAGCCCGGCGAAGGTCTCGTTGTCGATCTTCACGCCTTCCGCGGCGGCGAGACCCGGCAGCGCGAGCAGCGCGGCCAGCGTGGCGCCGGCGGTCCATCTGCGCAGGGGATTCAGCATCGGAGAC
>JBIOKD010000115.1:0-9258 GCA_044451485.1 Candidatus Eiseniibacteriota bacterium
AGCTCCCCTGGCTCGCGGTGGCGCTCTGATTCAGCAGTCCGGCCGGCAGGAGATCGGTCACCGCGACACCGGTGGCGGTGTCGGGACCGGCGTTGCTCAGGGTGATCGTGAAGCTGACCGTGGCCCCCTCGTTGGGCTTGGGGTTGCTCACGGTCATGCCGAGCCCCAGGTCGCTGAGGAGCTGGGCGCCGCTCGCAGTCGCCGGGCGCGCGTGATCGGGCCGGAGGGCCGCGCGCGAGGACGGGCCATGACCAGTCGCGCCACGGGCGTGCGCCGGCGTCAGCAACGCGACGGCAAGACCCAGCCACCACCATCGACGGATCATCTTCCCAACTCCATTTGGGTGGATCCGCGAGACCGGGGACCGCCCGACCAGATGGGACAGGGTGACGGGCGCCTCGCGACCAGGCGCCGGCCTTGGGTACGAGCCCGACAACACCGTCCCAGTTATCGGAATCCGGCCCCCGTCGCTGAAGCGCGGGTTTGGGGAATCGAAGGACCGTCGCAAGCGACCAATGGGGTGAGGCGGACGTGGCCACGGTCGCCGGAACCCATTCTGGTACAAACACTACCGGCCGCTACTTATCAAACCGGTCGAAGCACTCCCGGTCCGTCCGCCACTTGCCGGTCCGCCGCGCGTCGTGCTACACGGGTTCGATCGCAGAACGCGTGACCCCACCCCGGCGGACGACCGATGAACGACGGCCGAACCAGCACCCGCACCCCCTGGGCGTGGATCCCGTCCCTCTATCTCGCCGAGGGACTGCCGTACGTGATCGTGATGACGGTGTCGGTCATCATGTACAAGGGGTTCGGCGTCTCGAACACCGACATCGCCCTGTACACGAGCTGGCTCTACCTGCCGTGGGTGATCAAGCCGCTATGGTCTCCGGTCGTCGACCTGCTCGGCACACGCCGGCGCTGGATCTGGGCCACCCAACTGGTGGTCGGCGCGGCGCTGGCGGGCGTGGCGCTCACGATCCCGGTGCCACACCCCCTGCGATGGACGCTGGTGTGTCTCTGGCTCCTGGCCTTCGACTCGGCCACCCACGACATCGCTGCCGACGGCTTCTACATGCTCGCCACCACCGAGGAGCAGCAGGCCCTGTTCGTGGGGGTGCGCAGTCTCTTCTATCGCGTCGCCACCATCGCCGGCCAGGGACTGCTCGTCATCCTGGCGGGGGAGATTCAGAACCGGACCGGCAACGTGCGTCTCGCCTGGTCGGTGGCGATGGGGGTGGCCGCCGCGGCGTTCCTCGGTTTCGGATCGTGGCACCGTTTCGTGCTGCCACGTCCCGAGTCGGATCGGCCCGGTGACGCCGGGCAGATCGTGCGTTTCGTCTCCGCCTTCCTCGGCACCTTCGGCTCGTTCTTCCGCAAGCCCCGCATCGTGGTGCTCGTGCTGTTCCTGCTGCTCTACCGGCTCGGCGAGGCGCAGCTCGTCAAGATGGTCGCGCCGTTCCTGCTCGACGCCAGGACCGTGGGTGGTCTGGGACTCAGCACCACCCAGGTCGGCTTCATCTACGGCACGATCGGGGTGATCGCGCTGAGTCTGGGTGGCATCCTCGGTGGTTGGGTGGTGACGCGGCATGGGCTCAAGGCGTGGCTGTGGCCGATGCTGCTGGCGATCCACCTGCCCGACGCGGTGTTCATCTATCTGGCGCACACGCAGCCCACCCAGCTGGCGCTGATCCAGACGTGCGTGGCGGTGGAGCAGTTCGGCTACGGGTTCGGGTTCACCGCCTATCTCCTCTACATGATGCACATCGCGCGTGGCGAGCATCAGACCGCCCACTACGCCATCTGCACCGGCTTCATGGCGCTCGGAATGATGATCCCGGGCATGTGGAGCGGGTGGCTGCAGGCACACATCGGTTACCGGAGCTTCTTCACGTGGGTGATCTTCGCCACGCTGCCGAGCTTCGTGGTCGCCCTAGGCATCCCACTCGAGGCGGGCTTCGGGAGGAAGACCGCCCGTTGAGCCGGTCCTCGTCTCCACCGCCGGTGGGCGACGAGACCTCTCGTGCGCACGAGGTTGACCCGCCGACGCACGCACCCCTAGCATCGCGCCGCGGGTCGGTCCGTTCCGGAATCACACCAGGAGACGCGATCATGACGCGGCAGATCACGGCGTGGACCGGCGGCGCGGCGCTGGCGCTGGCGCTGGCGACACTGGGTCCCGGCTTCGCGTTTGCGCAGGACAGCAACTACTGGTCGCTGGCCTACGGGACGCGCGCCCAGCTCCTCGGCGGCGTGGTCACCGGCAGTCCGGGCGACATCAGCTCCGCCTACTACAACCCCGGCGCGCTGGCCCTCACACGCAACACCGAGCTGGTGCTCGGCGGCAGCGCCTACCAGTACCAGCGGGTGAGCGTCGAGGGCGGCTCGGGACCCAACCGAACACTGGTCAGCTCCTCGCTCGGCACGGCGCCGACCCTGTTCGCCGGCGAGGTCCCGGTGCTCGAGCACGATCGTCTCGCCTACGCGTTCCTGTCGCGCCAGCAGATGAACATGGAGATCAACGCCCGCTCCACGAGCGGCGTGGAATCGATCGCGCCCATCCCGAATCCGGTGTTCGCCGCGAGCGACCTGCACCTGCACCAGGACTTGGGCGAGAACTGGTTCGGCGCGACCTGGGCCCACCGGCTCTCCTCCGGGCTCGGCATCGGCGTTTCACCGTTCCTGGCCGTTCGTAGTCAGGACACCCAGATCTCCTGGATCACCGAGGGCCGGGACGCGGCGGGAAACGGGGCTGTCCTCGACCTGAATCGGAACTACAGCTATCTCCACTGGCGGCTTCTGGCGAGAATGGGGCTGAGCGGGACGCGCGATTCACTCACCTACGGCGTCACCCTGACCACGCCCAGTCTGGGACTCTTCGGTTCCGGCGCCATCCACTACAACACCTCCCTCGTCGACCAAACCGGGACGCTCGGCAGCGTGATGGGGGCGAGCTATCAGGAGAACCTCAAGTCGGATTATCGCTCACCATTCGGGGCCGACGCGGGCGCCTCGTACGGTTGGGGCTCGACCCGCGTGCACCTCGCGGTGGATTGGTACGCCGCGGTGCCCCGCTACACGGTGATCGACGGGGCTCCGTTCACGGTCAACACTCCGAGCGGTGACTCGACGGTGACGGTGACCATCACCGACAAGCTCCACGCGGTCTTCAACTGGGGCATCGGTCTCGAGCACCACTTCAGCCCGACCCTCACCGGTTTCGCGAGCTATCACACCGATCGGAGCGGTCGCGACGACTCGGAGCAGCCGGGGGCCTCGGTGACGAGCTGGGACCTGAACGACGTCGCGGCGGGCACCACCTGGCACGTGATGCGCTCGGATCTGGCCTTCGGCGCCACGGCGGCGTTCGCGAGTCAGCCGGCCCCACCGCTGCCCATCCGACCCGCGGGTGCCGGGCTACCGCCCACGTATCACGTCAACGAGCTGATCGTGACCGCCCTGGCGGCGTGGAAGATCTCGTTCTGAGCCGCACGCCCTCGCGCTGAGCCCACCCCGGCCGGCGGTCTCGAGCCGCGATCGGCCGGGCACGCCGCACGATCCGCAGGGTCGGCTGTCGCGCACGGGTGTCCCTGTTATGCTCACGCGTCATGCGCACTCTGCTCGTCGCGCTGTTCGTGCTGTCCGGAGCCGCCGGGCTCGTCTACGAGTCGGTCTGGACGCGTTATCTCGCGCTGTTCGTCGGCCACAGCGCCTACGCCCAGATGCTGGTGCTGGTCATCTTCCTCGGCGGCATGTCGGCCGGCGCCCTCGCCGTGGGGCGACACGCCGAGCGCATCCGCGATCCGCTGCTCGGTTACGCCCTGGCGGAGGGCCTGATCGGAGCGATGGGTCTCGCGTTCCATCCGCTCTACGTCGCCTCCACCACGCTGGCCTACGACCACTGGTTCCCGGCGCTCGCGGGCTCGACGGGGCTGCGTGTGCTGCAGTGGACGCTGGCCGGATCCTTGATCCTCCCCCAGTCGGTGCTGCTCGGCGCCACGTTCCCCCTGATGAGCGCCGCACTCCTGCGCCGTTCGGGCGGGGGGAGCGGGGTCACGCTCGCCGTGCTCTACTTCGCCAACAGTCTCGGCGCGGCCGCCGGAGCGCTGATCGCCGGATTCGTGCTGGTGGCGTGGGTCGGCCTGCCGGGCACGGTCGCCACCGCCGGGCTCGTCAACCTGCTTGTCGCCGCCCTCGTGCTGGTCGCGCGGGCACGCGAGACCGGCGCGACCGACGCGGCCATGCCGGGGGCGGCAGCGCACGTGCCCGAGGGGAGCGGTCCCACGACCCGTCCCGTCGAGCCGGGACGGGTCGCGGCCCGATCCGCCGGCGGGCCACGTCCAGGCCAACGCGTGCAGACGATGCCGCCGGCACCTCCACCCGCCCTGGCGCTGCTGCTCGCGATCGCCTGCGGCACGGCGGTGGCTTCGTTCTGTTACGAGATCGCCTGGATCCGGCTGCTGTCCCTGCTGATGGGCAGCGCCACCCATTCCTTCGAGATCATGCTGTCGGCGTTCATCCTCGGTCTGGCGCTGGGTGCCGCATGGGTCCGCGGGCGCATCGACCGCTTCCCGCGACCGTTGCGCGCGCTGGCCTGGATCCAGTGCGTCATGGCATGGTCGGCGATGGCGACGTTGCCGGTGGCGGTGGCGGCGTTCGGTTGGGTGTCCGCGCTGATCCGGGTGCTGCCACGCACCGACGCTGGCTATCTCGGCTTCGGTCTGGCCCGCTACGGGATCGCCCTGGCGGTCATGTTGCCGGCCACGTTCTGCGCCGGCATGACCCTGCCGCTGATCACGCGTCTGGCACTCGAAGGCGGGCGCGGTGAGCGCGCGGTCGGTCTGGTCTACGGGGTGAACACGCTCGGATCGATCCTCGGCGCCGCCGGGGCCGGTCTGGTCCTGCTGCCGTGGATCGGCGTGAAGGGCGCGCTGGTCGCGGGCGCCGCGGTCGACGCCGCGATGGGCGTGTGGGCGATGCGCGCCGATCGGGTGGCGGGGTCGGGTGGGCGAGTCACGGCGGCCGGGCTGACGCTCGCCAGTCTGGTGGCGCTCGCCACGGGTGCGGCGCTGCCGCTCGATCGCGTCGTGCTCTCGAGCGGCGTCTACCGGCACGGCGTACAGAACTCACCCGATTCGACCGAGATCGTGTTCTATCGCGACGGACGCACCGCCACCGTCGCGGTGCGACGCTGGCGCAACAGCGGTGAGCTGTCCCTGACCACCAACGGCAAGCCCGACGCCTCGCTGTCGCCCAATTGGCTGGTGCCTCCGTCGCAACGCGCGCTCGCCCAGCTACGCGGCGACGAGGCAACCCAGGTGGGTCTGGCGGTGCTGGCGCTCGCCCACGCGCCCCGGGCGCGCTCCGTGGCGGTGGTCGGCCAGGGCTCGGGCATGACCACCGAGATGCTGCTCGGCAGCTCGCGGGTGGAGCGCGTGGTCACCGTCGAAATCGAGCCCGAGGTGATCCCGGCGTCACGACGGTTCATGCCCGCCAACCACCGTGTCTTCGACGACCCGCGCTCGAGCATCGTGCTCGAGGATGCGCGCGCGTATCTCAGCGCCGGGAGCCGGCGCTGGGACCTGATCGTCTCCGAGCCCTCGAACCCCTACGTGAGCGGGGTCGCCGGGCTGTTCTCGACCGAGTTCTACGGTCTGGTGGCCCGGCATCTGGCTGCCGATGGGGTGCTGGTGCAGTGGCTCCACGTCTACGAGTTGGACGACGATCTGGTGCTAGCCGTCCTGGGCGCCGTGCAGGAGCACTTCCACGATTACGAGGTCTTCCTGGTCGACGCCGACGACATGGCGATCGTGGCCACCAACGCGCCCCACGGTCTCGAGCCGGACTGGTCGGTGATCGGGCAGCCCGGTCTCGTCGAGGATCTGCAGCATGTACCTCCCTACACCCCCGACGTATTCGAGGCGATGCGGGTCGGTGGCCGATCGGTACTCGGACCCCTGGTGACGCGCGCCGGATCCGTGAACTCGGACTTCCGGCCGCGTCTCGATCTTGGCGCCGAGCGAGCCCGCTTCCTCCTCGACCGCGCGCGTGGCTTCGTCGAGCTGAACGCCGACCGCTTCGCGCTCACGGCGGTGCTGCCGGGGCGCCGGCTCGACTTCGCCGCCACGCCGTTCGTGCCCACCGCCGATCTGCCCCGATGGCGGGCTCGCGCGCTCGGCGCCGCGTTGCGTCGCGGGCTGTCGCCCGTCGGTCTCTACCAGACGGACATGCGCGCGGCATATCAGCGTCGCGACCGGATCGCGGCCACGCTTCGGTCGGGGGTGGCGCCGGCCGACTGGCGTGCCTGGCTGTCGGACGTGCTGGCCTTCGAACAGGACCTTCACGGCGGCACCGCCGGTGTCGCCGACGAGGGCTTCTACGCCCCGTTGTTCGCCTACGCGCGCCGGGTCGGAGCGCCCGATTCGGCGCTGACCTCGCTCGCCTTCGCGCACGACCTGGCACGATGGGACTTCATCTCGGCCCGCTCGCGCGCCGACACGCTGACGCGCTACGCCGAGGCTGGTCTGGACTGGACCGATCCCGCTCAGCTGCTCGACGGGGCCCTTGCCGCACACCTCGCGGTCGGCGATCACGACGGCGCGGCGCGCTCGGCCGCCCGCCTCGCGGCGCACGCCGGTCGGGCGCCCCGTGACCTGCGTATGCGTCTCCTCGACGCGCTGGTCGGCACAGCGGAGCGGGGGAGCGGCCACTCGAGCCCGCGCTAGGCACCGTTTGAGGACCGAGCCTGGGCTCGCACCCTCGGGAGTGCGGCACGGTCACCGCTTGACCGGATGGGCCCGGCGCGGTCACCCTCGGAGCGAGGGGGGGATCGGCCGCCCGATGCGCCCGCATCGCGGCCCGACCGAACCAAACGTGACCGCACGGGTGTCCGCGACGCGGCTCCCATGTTTCCTGTTGCTCCTGCCGCTCCTGCTGACGCCGCGGGTCGGTCTGGCGCGCGTTCCCTCCGACCCCGCCGCGCTGCATCTGCTCCGGGTCTCCGACTCGCTGTACGTGAGTGGGCGCTCGGACTCGGCGGCCCGGGTCGTGGCCCCTCTCGAGCGGCAGGCCCGCGCCAGCGGCGACCGCAACCTGCTCATGGAGGTCCGGCTGCGTCAGGCCGCCTCCTGGGTGTGGGGCGACCAGGTGTCACGTGGGGCGGAAGCGGCACGTGAGGGTCTCGCCCTCGCCGAGGCACTGGACGATTCGCTGTGCGTACGCATCGGGCTGCGCTGGCTCGGATACGCCCATCTCAAGCAATCGCATCTCGACGACCTGGTCACCTGCTACACGCGTCTGCTCGAGCTGGCGCTGGTGGCCGGCGACCGGCGTAGCGAGGGCTACGCCCGCGGCTCGCTGGCGTACCGTGACCTGCTGCTCGGGCGTCTGCCCCAGGCCGAGCGCGGCTATCGTCTGGCCGGTGCGTGCTTCGACAGCCTGCACGACGCCCGCAACAAGTTGTGGACCATGGTCGGGCTGGCTCGCGTCCAGACCAGCCAGGGTGACTACGCCGCCGCGTGCTCGAGCTACCGGGCGATCGAGCGTGCCGCGACGGCCACCGGCTCGATCGCCACCGGCGCCGACGCGATCAACAACCTCGGCACCACCGAATACGGGATAGGGGATCCGGCACGGGCGGTGTCGTATTGGGAGTGGGCGGTGGCGCTCTACCGGCAGGCCGGGGTGGTCGAGCCGACCCTCTCGACCGAGGTGAACATCGCGATCGCCAAGGCCGATCTCGGTCGCTTCGACGAGGCGGCACGCGATCTCGAGCGCATCGCGGCGGTGTCCGACTCGGGTGGTTTCCTGCGCGGACGGGACAGCGCCCTCGGCGCGCTCGCCGAGCTGCGTCTCGAGCAGGGACGGGACAGCGAGGCGGTGTCGATCTTTCATCGCATGCTCGATCAGCGAGGCGGGGGGGATGCGGAGATTCGAAGCTCCGCCGTGCGCGGGCTGGCCCGCGCCATCGCCGCGACCGGTCACCCGGCGGAGGCGCTCGAGCTGCTGCTCCATCGTCTCGAGCCGGCGCGGGCACGTCTGCCGGTCAGCGAGCAGGTGGCGCTCGACATCCAGATCGGCCGTCTGGAGATGGATGTGGGTCGCACCGCCGAGGCGCGCACCCGTCTCGCGGCGGCCGATCGTCTGGCGGGCGAGCGCGGCCTGAGGATGGACCAGCTGAACGCGCGTGTCGCGTCGGGGGAGTGCGAGCGGGCGCTGGGGCATCCCGATCGCGCCCTGTCGGTGATGCTCGAGGCGCTCGGCCTCTGGGAGTCGGAGCGACGCGTGTCGTCCGATCCCGAGTGGCGGGTGCAGCGTGGCCAGCTCGCCGGCGAGCTGTGCTCGGAACTGATCGATTTGCTGCTCGCCGACAGCGCCGCCGTGACCCGCGCCGCGAGCGAGCGGCAGGCCTTCGACGTCCTCCAGCGCTTCAAGGCGCGCACCCAGCTCGAGCGCATGTCCGGCCCGGTCGCCCCCGCCCGCCCGGTCGCGACCGCCATGCCGGTGGGACTCGACGAGGTTCGCTCGCACGTGCTGCGAGCGGGGGAGGTGCTGCTCGACACCTTCGTCGGCCGCCGGCACGCGCTCCTGTTCGCGGTTACCCGCGACCAGGTCCGGGTGGTGCGGCTTCCCGATCCCGACGCGCTCGTGTCCGCCACGCGTCTCTACCGCGACCTGATCGCGGGCGGTGGCGGCGGCGACCCCGGCGGGGAAGCGGTGCGTCTCCGGGCGGGACACCGTCTGAGCGCGGAGCTGCTCGGCCCCGTGCACGATCTGGTGCGCGACGCGCGGCGTGTCGTCGTCGCCGCCGACGGACCCCTCAACCTGCTGCCGATCGAAGGGCTGCCTTTCGTCTCCGGAGCGGGGGAGCCCGAAGCCCCGTTGCTCGCCAGCCGCGAAGTGGTGCGCGTGCCGTCCGCGACCCTGCTCGCCACCATCCGATCCGCTGTCCCGCGCAGCGCTGAACGTCCGCTGCTGGCGTTCGCCAGCGCCACCGACGACAGCGGACGCGCCCTGCCCGGCGCGGTGGCCGAGGTCCGATGGCTGGCACGCCGCTTCGGAGGGGTGGAAGCGCGCGTGTTCGAGCGCGGCCATGCCGCCTCCCTCGATGTCGGCGAGCTGGCGCGCTACCAGGTGCTTCATATCGCGTCGCACACGCACGTGGACGATCAGCGCCCGTGGAACTCGGGTGTGCTGCTCGCCGCCGGTCCCGCAGCCGGCGCCAGTGCGTATCTCGAGGCGTGGTCGATCGCCGCGTCG
>JBIOKD010000116.1:0-9202 GCA_044451485.1 Candidatus Eiseniibacteriota bacterium
AACGTGTCCTCGAAGGTGTCGGCCAGGAACGGCAGCACCAGCTCGCGCGCCACCCGCTCGGAGCCGTGCCGGGCGTCCATGTAGTGCGCCATGTTCGCTGAGCCGAGCACGTGACGCAGATCGGGACGTACCGCGTGGAAGCCCACGCCCTCGGTCTCGACACGCTCGCGATAGAGCTCCGAGGTCGCGACGATCGCGTCGTGGCCGCGCGCGATCAGCCCGCGCGCGATCGCGACGTAGGGATGCAGATCACCGAGCGAGCCGAGGGTGGTGAGGGCGATGCGCCGGGGTGTCATGGCACGCGTGCCGCCACCACGCTGTCGCCGGCCGCGCTGTCGGCGCCTGCCGGCGTGGGTGCCAGCAGCAGGCGGGCCGGACCGGCGAGCACGACACGCAGCGAATCAGCGGGTGGGAGCGCGTCGGCGGTCAGCCATCCCTTGGCGATCATGGCGCGGCCGATGAAGTGCATCTGAGCGCGCGCGAAGGGACGCAGCGCGCCGTCCCGATCGAAGCGATTGCGCCAGCGCGTCGGTGACGGCACCAGGGTGACCATGAACAGCGCCTGGTCGGGGGTCAGCTCGCCGGCGTCGCGATCGAAGTAATACCGCGCCGCCTCGTCCGCGCCGTACACGTCGGGGCCCCACTCGATGATGTTGAGATAGATCTCCAGCATGCGTTCCTTGGAGAGCCCAGTGAGGTGCTCGAGCACCCAGGCCAGAGTCACCTCCTGGAACTTGCGGCTCAGGGTGCGCTCGTGACCGAGATACAGGTTGCGCACGAGCTGCATGGTGATCGTGCCGGCGCCGCGTTTGAACGCGCCGGCTCTGACGTCCTCGGCGATCGCCTCGCGCATGGCGCGGGTGTTGAAGCCGCGATGGGTGTAGAAGCCGCCGTCCTCGTTGGTCACCACGCCCTCGACCAGCGCCGGCGTGATGCGTTCGAGCAGGCGGAAGTGTGGATTGGTCGGCGACAGCTCGCGGTCCACCACGCGGTCGTGGGGCAGGTGGATGTGCGCGATGAACGGACGATCGAGCGTCAGCACGTCGAGGAAGGTACGATCCGGATCGAGCACGAGCCCGTGTGGGATGACGTCGGCGAAGAAGCGCACGCTGTCGGGCCGAGCGAGGTCGAGATCCAGCGACAGGCGGTAGTCCCACCGTCCCCGCACCGCCAGGTCGGCAAGCGGGCCCACCACCGAGCGGGGCAGACTGCGCTCGATCAGCGGCTGGGTGAGACTGTCGGCGGCGAGACGGAACCCGAGCCGCGGGCCGTGCCGGTCGATGGTGGCGCCGAGACGAAACGCGATCCCACCCACGGTCACCCGCGAGGTCGAGTCCAGCGTCACCCGGCCGCCGCCCACCCGGGCGTGGCCGTCGAGCGTGAGCTCGAGATCGGTGGCGCCGCCGCCGGGATCGGGGAAGCCGAAACGCGCTGCGCCGCGCACGCCGCCGTCGTGGCGCGCGACGGCACTCGCCTCGAACGGGATGTCGCGCTCGCCGTGCAGCGTGCCGGCGATCGAGAGCCGTCCGCCGTCGTCGGCAGGGGCGTGTTCGAGCCATCCGATCGTGAGCGAGTCCCACAGCGCGTCGCCGCCCCGGGCCGGGCGCAGGGTGAGATCGACGATCGTGAGCCGCGGCAGGCGCCGCGCCGAGGTGGTGAGAAGGCGCGCCAGACTCTCGACCGAGCGTCGCACGCGCTCGGCGCGGGCCGGGTCGACGTGACGCGGCGTCGCCGCGACGGGGTTCTCCGCGGCGTCGGGTCCGGGTCCGGCCGGGCGCGCCGGCAGGGTAAGCGCCGCATGGGTGAGCCCGATCGCCGTGGGCCGCGGTCGGAACACGAGCAGCGAGAGGATCGACAACCGCACGCCAAGCGAGTCGGCCCGGAACAACGTGTCACCGCGGTCGGCGCGGGTGAGGGTGAGCCCGCGGAACGCGGCCTCGCCGCCGAGCGTCACCCGCATCGTCTGCCAGCGGGCGTCGAGACCGCGTGCCCGCGCGAGCGCACGCACCCGCGCCCCCGCCAGCGGTCCGAGCAGCAGCGGGAGGAGCGTCGCGAAGGCGACCACGACGGCGACGGCGATCAGCGCCTGGCGCCGGCGTCCGGACGGCAATCGGATCGGCATGGCGGGGGATACTAGCTCACGCGCGGTGCGCGCCGACGCCCTGCCGCCGCAACCGCGCGCCGGCACGCGGACACGGGCGGACGCCGTCGGCGCCGCCCATCCCGCACCCTACCGCGTCCCGTTCCTCATCCGACCTTGGTGCCCTGCCCCGCCTGCCACTCCGTATAGATCGCGGCGGCCTCGCCCACGAACGACGTGTGCATCGGCGTCCAGCCCAACTCGCGTCGCGCGCGCGCCGAGGTGGCCTGCTCATCGAGAAGCAGCGCGCGTCCGTAGTCACCGAGGGTCGCGATCGCCTCCTCGGCCGGCATCGCGCGCGCGACCGCACCCGTCGCGGCCGCGGCCGCCACGGCCAGCTCGCGCGCCGTGAAGTGCGTCTCGTCCACCAGCAGGTAGCGCGCCCCGTGCGCGGCGTGCTCGAGCGCCAGCAGGTAGGCGGCCGCGACGTCGTCGACGTGCACCATGCTCCAGTGCTGGTCGCCACCCGGATACGTGATGGTGCGCTTCTCGCGCGCCTCGTGGAACCAGCCGCCGAGGATGCCACGCGAACCGCCGTAGACGATGCCCGGGCGTAGCACCACGGCCGCGGCGCCGTGGGCGGCGAGATCCATGGCCACCTCCTCGTGCGCGGGCCGCCACGACACCAGCGCGGCCGGCTCGAGCGGGCTCGACTCGTCGACGACGCGTCCGCCGGTGTCGCCGTGCACCCAGATGCCGCTGGTGTAGATCACGGTCCGCACCCGGCCGTCCACCACCGCGTGCTGGATGGCCTCGAGCGCCTGCTGGTCCCGGGCCGGCTGCTGGGGACCGTACTCGACCGCGGCGTGCACCACCGCGTCGCAGTTCTTCATCTGGTGCAGGAACCCGTCGCTCTCGGCGAGGTCACCGAGCACCGGCTCGATGCCGTGGCTGGCGAGCCCGCGCGCGCGCTCGGCGTCCCGGGTGAGACCGAACAGGGTGTGCCCCGCCTTGACCAGACGGGCGGCGATGGCGGAGCCCAGGTAGCCGGTGGCTCCGGTGACGAACACTCGGTGTTTCATGTCGGCAGACGCTCCTCGTGGGTGCGGCAGCTCCATCTCACCGTCGGTGCACCATCACTCGGGAGTGCCGGCGAGTCACTCGCCCCGATAGGTGCATTTCGCGGTGCAGGTCTCCGCCACGGTGATGGCCGAGAGCATCGGGATCTCCGCCGCGAGACGCCGCCACAGCCACTGGCACAACCTCTCGGAGGTCGGGTTCTCGAGTCCCGGTACGTCGTTGAGCGTGCGGTGATCCAGCTCCTTCGAGAGGAGCGGCTCCACCACGCGCGTGATGTCCGCATAGTCCACGAGCCAGCCGAGTCGCTCGTCCACCTCGCCGGTCACCGTCACCTCGATCTCGAATCCGTGTCCGTGCATGCGGAAGCACTTGTGATCGGGTGGCAGCAGCGGCAACCGGTGGGCGGCCTCGAAACGGTAGCACTTGGTGAGTTCGACCCTCACGTCCACCCCTTCTGATGTATCGCTTCCGCCCGCGGTGCCCGGACCCGAGACCGGGCCGCCGCGCCACGGGAGCGCGTTCAAGCGCCGGAGGCGTAGTGGGTCGGATCGGGCACGCCGGCCTCGGCGAACCCCTTGCGACGCAGCACGCAGGCATCGCAATGCCCGCACGCCCGGCCGTCCCGCGGGTCGTAGCATGAATGGGTCATGGCGTAGTCCACCCCCAGCGACATCCCGAGCCGGATGATACCCGCCTTGTCGAGCGTCATCAGCGGCGTGTGCACCCGGAACGCCGCGCCCTCGACACCGGCGCGGGTGGCGAGACGGGCCAGCGTCTCGAACGCGCGCACGAACTCGGGCCGGCAGTCCGGGTAGCCGGAATAGTCGAGGGCGTTCATTCCGCCCACCAGCTCGGTGGCCCCCAGAGTCTCCGCCCAGCCGAGCGCCAGGGCCAGGAACACGGTGTTGCGCGCCGGCACGTAGGTGACCGGGATGCCCACTCCGATCGCGGCGGCGTCGCGATCGCGCGGCACCGGGATCTCGGCGGTCAGCGCCGAGCCGCCGATCGCGCGGAGATCCACGCGCACCTCGCGGTGCTCGGCCACGCCGAGGGCGGCGGCCACCCGGCGCGCCGCGGCGAGCTCGACGCGATGACGCTGGCCGTAGTCCACGGTGAGGGCGTGACATCGCCAGCCCTGGGCGCGCGCCCAGGCCAGCGCGGTCGTCGAATCGAGACCACCGGACAGCAGCACCACCGCCGGGCCGTCGCTCATACGCCTCGCTTCGCCCCCCACATCCAGACGTGGAGCCGCGGGCTCATGCGATAGCCGCGCGTCCGGCAGAGCTCGACCACCGCGGGCGCGTGGGCGCGCACCGCCGCGTCGGTCAGACCCTCGGGCATCAGCATCACCCGTCCCGGTGGCACATGATGGCTCTCGAGCAGACGCACCGCGTCGTCGGGATCGGGTGGATCGCCCACCACCACCTTGAAGGTGCTGCGTGGCTCGGCAAGCCACGCAGCGGCGTGCTCCCAGGTCTCGCGCCAGCGCGTGGTCGCGGACGGCAGCTTGGGTGACACGTTCCACGCCAGCCGCTCGTGGGTGAGCGGCGGTGGTGCCACCCCGCTGGTCTCGACCTCGACCCGTGGCCAGCGCCCGAGCGCGTGGGTCAGCAACGCCGCGAGCCCGGGGTGACGCAGCGGCTCGCCACCGGTGACGACGAGCATCGGCGCCTCGCCCAGCGCCCGTGCGCGTTGCCACAGCCCGGTCTCGTCGACCGGCTCACCGCCCTCGGCCGGCCACGAATACCTGGTGTCGCACCACGTGCAGCCGACGTCGCAGCCCTGAAGGCGCACGAAGTGGGCGGGGGTGCCGGCCGAGGGGCCCTCGCCCTGGATGGAGAGGAAGATCTCGCTGATGCGGTGGGCCGGGCTCATGTCCTGCCCGCGCGCGGGTGGCCCGGATCGCTCGCGGGCGGACTCGCGCAGGCTCAATGACGGCCGTGTCGGGGGAGGTCGAATTCCTTGGAGCAGTTGAAGCACTTCCAGTGCAGCGTGTCCTGGCCCTGGGGCCAGTCCACCCAGTCGTGCCGGCCACATCCGGGGCACGAGATGTGCACGCGCTCGGTGGCGGCTTCGGGTGTCTTGGGCGCGGTTTCGGTCATGGCTCCCTCACAGCGTGGATGGGTGGGTCGCGGGGGGAGTCTAGCAAGGCGCGGGCGGTCGGGAGAAACGGGGCCAGAGTCTCGTGCGCCGCTGGTCGGCGGAGTCGTTCCGATGGAGCTAGCGTGGTCGGCTCCGATTACCTGACGACGACCAGCTTCCGGGTGGCGCTGAGTGCGCCGGCCTCCACTCGGTAGAGGTAGCATCCGCTCGGCCAGCCGTCGGTGCGCAGCGTCACCTGATGCGGTCCGGCGGTCTGGTGAGTGCCGGCGAGCAGACTCGCGACGCGACGGCCCTGCAGGTCGAACACGGTGACAGTCACCGCGCTCGGCTCCGGAAGAGAGTACCGGATCGTCGTCAGGCTCGCGGTGGGATTGGGCCAACTCTGCGCGAGTTCAAGTGTCGCCGGTACACGCGTTGGGGGTGGCGCACTGGGGGAACTCACGGCGGCGAAACCAGCCTGCGGCTGGTTCCGAATGCCGCCGAACAGTCCGCCCACGTAGACGATGTCACCATGGGGCACGATCGATCGGATGGGCGTGAGCTCATAAGGGGCGACGCTGTCCACGGCTGCGTTCCAGGGCAAGACGGTGCCGGTTCTCAGGTCGAGCGCGGCAATGCCACGACGGGATTCGCCACCGACACGAGTGAAGAATCCACCTGCATACAGCGTGCTGCCCTCCACGGCCAGACGGAGCACCGTCTCGTCCGTATCAGCCACCCAGTCGAGCACCGTCCCGCTTCGATCGATCGCCGCCAGTTTCTTCCTCGCGACGCCCGACACGCTGTCGAACCATCCCGCGACGTAGATGTTTCCACCCGCCAGAACAATTGCATCGACAAAGTTGTCGGTGCCGGGCGCCCACGGGGTGGGGGTCCCGGTATCGGGATCGAGCGCGGCGAGCGTGTGCCGCGTGGTCCCGCCCACGGCGGTGAACCACCCGCCCACATAAATCACCGAATCCCCCGGCACCACCGTGTACACGCGATCGTTGGCGCCTGGGTTCCATGCCGTCGGCAGAGCCGTCTCGGAATCGATCGCAGCTAGGTTGGCCCGCGGCTCACCTGCCGCGGCACTGAAAGAGCCCCCGGCGAGGATCGTGTTCTTCCACTTGGCGATCGAGTACACACCGCCGCCGGGGTCAGTCAGGCTGAGTTGCGGATCCCAGTCTGTTACTTTGCCGGTTGTGGCGTCGATCGCTGCCAGACCATTGCGCGCCACGCCCCCGATCGACGTGAACCATCCGCCGACGTAGATTGTGTTTCCGCTGGGCAGAATGTCCCACACCGCGTTGTCGGCCTCAGGCGCCCAGTCGGTCGGTTTGCCAGTCGTGGCGTCGATGGCTGCGAGGCACCGCCGCTTGGTCCAAGGACCAATGGAGCTGAAGACGCCCCCCACGTACAGCTCGTCTTCCTGCAGCCCCAACGCATACACGGGCCAGTTGGGCCGCGGGTCCCATGCGTATCGCGTGGCGGTCTTGGCGCTCAATGCCACAACGTAGCTGCTCGCCGTCCCCGCCACGCTGTCGGCCTGGCCCGCCGCGAACAGCGTGTCGCCGGCCATCGCCAGCGCACGGTAAGTGGCGCCCTGCGGGATGTCGTAGTGCGTATGTGGATCCCACGAGGCCACCGCGGCGCTGCGCTTGTCGAGCGCCACCAGCCCTTCACGGGACTGCCCGCCGACCTCGTTGAACGCGCCGGCCACATATAGCAGCGAATCCGTGACCAGTATTGCCAGAACCCGTGGGCCACCGTCGTATGGGTTGTCGGGGCTCCGAGCGATGCGCGGGTCCCAGTCGAGCAACTCGCCGGTCCGCGTGCTGACTGCCCCCAGATAGCGATGCCCGATCCCACCAAAGTGGTAGAAGTCTCCCCCAACGTAGAGCGTCGTGTCGTCGAGGGCGAGCGACTGGACATAGCTCGTCACGTCCGGATGCCAGTCGATGAGTCGGCCCAACGCGGCGTCGATCGCGCCAAGAAAGGCTCGTGGCTGCCCATTGATCTCGGTGAAGGATCCGCCCACATAAACCACCGGCCAGCGTACGATGAGCGTTTCAACTATGTCGTTTGTCGAGGGGTTCCACGGCAATGGGTGGTCACTATCGGTGCTCAGCGCCGCCAAGTGCGAGTGTGGCTGGTCCCCGATCGTGGTGAAGTCGCCACCCACGTAGAGCACCGAGCCGACCAACGCAAGGGCTCGCACCTGGGAGTCAGGGTCCGGAGCCCAGTCATCAACATCGCCATCGGCCATGATGTGGGCCAGGTTGCGGCGAGGTATGCCGCCCACGGCGGAGAACAGCCCGCCTACGTACCATCCACCTTGACCGTCGGCCACCACAGAATTCACCTGACCGCCCGTGACCTTGGGATACCGCGCCAGCGCGCTGCCCGACCGGACATCGACCGGCACGGCGCAGCCTGTGGCCGGGCCGAGATCATAGAAGCTACCCCCGAGGTAGATCGTGTCGCCCTGTCTCGCAATCGCGTTAGGGACACCATGTGAACACCACAAGGTCGTATCGACCGTTTGTGCGCGCGACTCCGTCGCGATGCACGCAAGCAATGCGACTCCGCATCCAAGCACCGCCGCTCCGCGCAGGATTGTCGCGGCGACCGTGAGCAGTCGCACCGATAGCGCTGTAGGAGCCTCAATCACGACGCCTACCGAATGATCGGAACCCGGACGACTCTCGCCGGGCCCGCCCCCGTCAAGCGGGCGAAGTAGACGCCCGATGCCACTAGATGTCCGTCGGTGTCACGCCCGTCCCATGTCATCTCGGCGCGGCCCCGGAACGGTTGGTCGGTTCGCAGGGTTTGTAGCCTTCTCCCAGCCACGTCGTAGAGCGTCACCTGGGGCGTCACCAGCTCGGGCGACCCGATAACGAAACGAGCCGACGACGTGCCGGGATGCAGACCGGCCACGAAGAAGGCGGTCACGGTGGCGGCGGGCTCGACCGCCGCCAGGCTCGGGTACGTAACCACGAAGGTGTCGCCCACCCACTGCATGCGGGTGATGGCGATGCCATTGCCATTATATCCGGCGAGAAAGTAGGCCTTTCCAATCTGCATGTATTCGGAGGCTGCCCAAGCCAGGAAGCTGGAATTGCTCATCAGATAGTCGTAGAGCGTTTGGATCCCTGGCCAGTGGGCAGGATCCCGGTCCGTGACACTCAGCCCCGCGGTCTGCTTGATGATGTACGTCGCATCGGCCCCGCCGTCAGTGTACTCCCCATTGGTCAGGAGGATCCGCCACGAGCCGCTGGGTGTCGGGCTGTGAATGACCAGCGGGGACTCGCCGCGCGTAATCCCCGTGTGCCCATAGTCCGTCGCGGGGTATGGCCCAAGGTCCGTCCAGGAATCGAGCGTGCCGACGTTGTTGCGCGCGACGCCGACAACTGTGTGCGCTAGCGAGTTGTTGTCTGCTCCCACGTTGAACAAGAGGTAGCGGCCAGCGTTGTCTGGGTCCAGCATGACCCAAGGGTCCCGGAACTGCAGGGGCGGGGCTTGTTGGTTAGACCAGCCCGTGTTGGCCGCTTGATAGACCATGGTGCCGGGCTGCCACACGATGTTCGTCGTGCCCAGAAGCGTCGTCGTCGTGTAGCCAATACTCTGGTTGCCAGTTGCGACGTTGACCGCATCGACTCCCGTGTAGAACATGTAGTAGAGGTTGCCCACCTGGACGATAGACGGGGCCCAAGCGTGCCCCCCATCCCATCCCGAGCCACTGGGAGGAAAGGTGATCTCCGGCGGGCTCCAGTGCACGAGGTCTTCCGACCAGGTATGGGCAAGCGAATCTGCGTCCGTGCTGTGGCGGGCCCGAATGTAGATCAGGTGGAAGAGTCGCCTCCAAGGCTGCGCGGGATTGCCGGTCGGCACCACGTTCCAGAAGAACGCGAAGTCCTTGGGATAGACGTCGGGGTAGCCTGGATCCACATAGAGTGA
>JBIOKD010000117.1:0-9191 GCA_044451485.1 Candidatus Eiseniibacteriota bacterium
GGTCGCGGGGGGCCTGCTGGGATGGAGCGGGCGGTGCCGCAGACCGCCCGGACGAACGGCCGCCTCAGGTCACGTATTCGTGGACCGCGATCGCGAGCAGCATGATGCCCGCGGCGCGCGCGGCGTACTCGGGCAGAAGCCTCTGGAATCGCGCCGCGAGACCGATACCGAGCCACGCCATGAGACCGCTCACCACGCCGATCACCAGCGGCTCGAGCAACGCCGGCATATGATCGAGACCGCGACCGACCCCGACATTGAGATTGTCGAGGGTGAAGGCGATCGGCACGCCCATCAGGACCCAGCGGTCGGAGCTGAGCGCCCGCTGGGCGAGGTCGGGGATGCACAACACCACGATCCCGGTGGCCGCGACCAGCACCGGACCGGCGATCTCGACCCACGATCGCAGCATCGGGCTCAGCGCGTGACCGAAGGTCATGCCGATCAACGACGCGAGACCGTCACTCAGACCGAACACGACGGCGAGCTTGAACGCGCGCCGGCGCGCGTCGGCGACGGTGCCCAGACCGAGACCGGCGGCGAGGCTGTCCCAGCCGAGCGCCAGCGAGACCGCGAGGATGGACCAGAGGATCACGAGCGTCTCCCGGAAGATGGACATCGCGGCCTGTCGGGACGCTCAGGATACGCCGACGCGCGCGGCGGTGTCAGCGGGTTTCGGGATGATCGCGTCACGCGCGCATCGGGTTGCGCGTCGCCGACGCGCCGGTGGCGACGATAGCGGTGAACTCTGTGCGGACGCTCGTGCCGGTCAGCGCGCCCAGAGGGCGAGTGGGCCGTCGCGACGCAGGTACGGACGCAGGTCCGTCCACGGCAGCGTGAGTGTCGTGGGTCCCCACGCATACGGCGCGATTTCGTATTCGTCCCACTGGAATGTGAGACCGTCGCGCGTCACCGCGAGATCGTCGCTCAAACGGAATCGCCCGCCGCCTTCGCCGAAGAACCCCTCGTCGGCGAGCGTGTGTTCATTGCCGATCCGACGCGCGGCGCGGAACTCCCGCTCACCGAGTGCGGCGAGTCCGGTGTCCCGCGGAGCCACCACGAGGTCGGCCAGCTTCAGACGACGGCCACCGGGGACCGCGAAGCTCGCGTACTGGACCGTGTGCATGCCGTGCGCGCCACCGGTGTAGGAGTTCTCCTCGAAGCGCACGCTGACCACGCCGAGCGAGTCGAGGATCACCGTTGCGCGACGCTCGAGCGTCCACTGTTGCGGGGAGTCCGGCCAGCGGGCGTGGAACTCGCGCCAGCTGTCGAGGAAGCGTACCGCCACGCTCTCGGGGGCCGTGTGCACGACGGCACCCGAATCGGTCCCGCCGGCGCGGATGCGCGAGCCGATCCAGGCGTTCACCGAATCGGCCACCGGACCGCCGTGCGTCTCCGGCCAGGTCAACGTGATCCACGTGCAGTCGTGCCAGTCACCGGTGCAGTTTCCCGCCGACCGGGCCAGCGAGTGCGCGGTGAGGGTGAGTGCGGGACGCGGGCCGCCGCAACCGGCGAGCAGCACGAGCGACAACGCGGCCGTGAGCGCGAGCGAGATCGATCGGGTCATGCCGGGCCTCCGGGGGTTCTTCGGACAGAGCCTAGATCAGATGCTCCCGTCACGCACCCGCATCCTGCCCCACGGCTCCGCCGGCCCCCGCCACTCACGTCTCCGACGCGGGCGCGGCTCCGTTCCTCGCGCGCTTGCCGGCGAAGAAGTCCTTGAGCAGCGCCCCACACTCCTCCGCCAGCACCCCGGCGGTCACCTCCACCCGGTGATTGAGACGCCGCTCGTGGATGACGTCGAGCACCGAGCCGCACGCTCCCGCCTTGGGATCGGCCGCGCCGTACACGAGACGCGGGACACGCGCGAGCACGATCGCGCCGGCGCACATCGCGCACGGCTCGAGCGTGACGTACAGCGTGCAGTCGTTCAGACGCCAGCCGTCGATCGCGGTGGAGGCGGCGCCGATCGCGACGATCTCGGCGTGCGCGGTGGCGTCCTTGAGCGACTCGACCTGGTTGTGCCCGCGCCCGATCACCATGCCGTCGTGCACGATCACGCAGCCCACCGGAACCTCGTCGATCGAGGCCGAGCGCTCGGCCTCGCGCAACGCGGCACGCATCCCCTGTTCGTCGTCACGGATGAGCACGGGTCTCGCTCGGCTCGGGTCGGATGCCCGGTTACCTGGCTGCCGGCGTCGTGGCCGGTGTGGCCGCTGGCTTCGCCGGTGGCGGCGGGAATCGATCGGCCCAGCGCGCGAACAGCCGGCCGAAGACCTCGCTCGGCTCGGGGGCCCGGCCGGTGCCGGTGACCGGCGCGTTGGTGAGCCCGCTGGCCCTGACGCCGGTGACGCTCTCGTTGTTCGGATCCTGCAGCGCCCCCTCTCCGATCTCGCTGCCTGAGGCGCGCCAGAGCACGCGACCCGTGGAATCCACCAGCGCCGCGTGGGCCGCGACCGAGGTGGAGGGCTTTCCGGATTCGTCCCACTGCAGATCGCGCTTCTCGAGCTGGTCGACGCGGAAGCACAACAGGGCGCGGGTGCGCAGCGCCGCGCACAGGATCGGCGCGGCGAGCGAATCGGCGCGCCCGGTCTTGAGCAGCGACTGGCGCTGCACCTTCCACACCGAATCGGCGTCGGGATGCGCGCCGAGCAGCACCAGCGCGGTGCGTGGCGAGATCCAGCGATAGGTCAGCGACTTGAACGCGGCGGCCGCCGCATCCTCGGCGACATGCTCGGTAGGCAGGTCGCTGTTGTACGACACCACCGGCATGAACGCGATGCTCGAGGGCCCGAGCGTGGCGTAGTCGGGATGCGTCCAGATCAGGTCCAGCTTCTCGCCGGCGTTCTTGTCAGCCCGTCCCGGGATGACACCCGCCGCGAGCGTGACGGCCAGGATCAGCGACACGGCGAACACACCATGGGGACATGACACGCGAAACATGGAGATCACCTCGACAGTGCGGTCGTCGATCGAACCGGCCCGTGGTGCGCCATCGTCCGGTGGGGCGTTCCGTCGTGGCGGGCGTTCGCCGACCATCATACGCGTCCGGGGGCTGGTACGCGGAACGTCTCGTCGGGGGCGCCGTGGCGCTAGGGAAGAGCAGAGGAGACCCGGGACGCCGCGAGGAGCCTCGTGAACCCCTCGGACCCGGACCTCGGGTTGATCGCCCACGCGCGGGCGGTGTATACGGTACGCGCTCCCGCCCCGCACCGACCTCCTTCCGATTCGGAGAACTCCCGATGCGCCGCTTCGACCTCGCTGCCCTCCCGCTCGCCACGCTGGCTCTCGCGTGGCTGCTGTCCGCCGTTCCCGTGCGCATCGCCCGGGCCGCCGACGCGCCGCCCCCGCCCGACCACCTCACAGCCGACGTGGGCTACGTGAACACTTCGGGCAACTCGCGGATGCAGACGCTGACCGCCAGCGACAAGCTCGAGCACCGTCGTGCTCGCTGGCTCTTCACCCAGGAGGCGGCGGCGGTGTGGGGCACCACCGACGGGGTCGAGAACGCGGGCCGCTATGGCGTCGGTCTGCGCGCCGACTACGAGCTGAACAAGCGGATGGGGCTCTATGGTCTCGGCAGCTGGCGGCGCAACACCTTCGCCGGCATCTCGCGCCAGTTCGACGAGGGCGCGGGTACCGTGTACCACGCGCTCATCCCCAATCCTCAGCAGCTCGATCTCGAAGTCGGTGTGGGCGCCGCCCAGCGACGCGCGGTCACCGGAGTGAACGACAACTTCGGCACCGGACGGCTCGCTGCGCTCTATCGCTGCTACTTCCAGGAGAAGGCCTACGCGGAAGGCCGCGGCATCTACCTCGCCAACTTCAAGCACTCGGACGACTACGAGTACGATCTAAACGCCGCGCTCGTCGCGCCGTTCTCGAGTTACCTGGCGGTGAAGCTCAACTACAACTATCACTACCGCAACCTGCCGCCGACCGGCTTTGGTCACTGGGACTCGACGTTCTCGGCCGGCATCCAGGGCAACTGGTAGCAGCGTAAGGGGCACCGCACCCGGAGCGTCTTCGACCGTTACGACATCGTCTCCGGGGCCGACCTGGCCGATGCCGTCGAGAAGCTCTCGCGCAGGCGGAGGGAGGCATGATCCGGGCCTCACCTCAAGGCACAGCGCCGTGTCAGCACCCGCGTAAGTTGGCGCGCCGTGGAGGATTTGAACCCCCAACCTCCCGATCCGTAGTCCGTTCTGGCGGCGCGGGAACGATTTCGATCAGTGTTCCCCCCCTCAGTTGCGATGGCTCGGAAGCTTCGTGCAAATTGCCCGTTGAGCCGGCAAGGTCGGCGGGTGGAGAATTGTTCGATATGCGCCCGGCTCCGCCGCGGCGTCGGACGGTGACACCGAACCGAAGGAGAGCCCTGGTATGCGACACGGCTTGCTCGTCTGGATCGCGATGCTCGTGGCGACGGCGGCTCACGCCGACGTGTTCCCGGTGCCGTACACGGGGCAACTGAGCCAGGGAGGCGTGCCGGTCACCGGAAAGCACTATTTCAGCTTCGCGATCTACGCCACAGCGGTCGGCGGCTCGCCAATCTACGCGCAGGCCGAGTCACTCCAGGTGACGGCCGGCGTCTATTCGACATTTCTCAACACGCCCGACACCGCGTGGGGTGACGCCCGCTGGGTCGGCGTCGCGATCGACGGCGGCGCGGAGCTGGTGCCGCGCGTTGCCGTCGGCGTCGTGCCATACGCGATCATCGCCGGACAGGCGATGGAGGCGAAACATGCGCTCAAGGCCGACACTGCGAACGTGGCGATCGGGCCTCCCGGCTCGGGGCTCGCACAGGCGATCGCCACGGGCTTCTTCAACATGCCGGCCGCGGGCACGATCGTGGTGGACAGCGTCACGATCAACTGTCCCGCCCCGGGCCGCGTGCTGGTGACGGCGACGGGATACTTCAACGTCGCGGGGCTGCCCAGCCAGGCGGGCGGCGTGATCTTGAGCCTCGGCGCGCCGAGCGGGACGTGGCCGGTAGTCGGACTGGGGACGGAATTGGTGCCATATAGCTGCACGCAGTCGTTCGAGGCCACGTTGCCGGGCCCGATGAAGATCCAGCTCTTCGCGCAGAACATCTACGCGGGCAACCCGGTCACGCTGGCCCCCAAGACGATGAACGCGCTCTACGTTCCCAACGGCTACTAGAGCCGCGCATGCGAGCCCTGATGCTGATCGCGCTGCTCGCGACCGCCGCCCCGGCGGCGGCGCAGATCGTCCAGATTCGCACCGCGCTCGCGCCGCTCGGAGTGGCGGGCGACGGAACGTATTCCCACTTCGGCATGGTCGGGGACGTGATCGCCGGCCGCAGCTCCGGCGGCGCCGCGCTCGTCTGGCACGGGTTTCTGGGCGGCGCGCCGGGCGCGCCCACGGACGTTCCCAAACCGGCGGTTTTCCCCGCCAGCTTCTTCGCACGGCCCGCCCCGATGCCGGCGGTGGAGAGCACCCGGCTGCGTTTCGGCTTGGTGCGCGCGGAGTCGAATGTGCGGCTCCGGATCTTCGACGTCACGGGCCGAACCGTCGCAACACTCGTGAACGGCGGACTGGCCGGGGGCGAGCACAGCTTCGCGTGGGACCTGCGCGATACACGAGGTGCGCGCGTGCGCGCCGGCGTCTACTTCGCGCGCCTGGACGCCGCGAGCCTGCACCAGACGCACCGGATCATCGTCGAACGCTGAGCGCGGCTGCGACGGAACCGTCGGTCACCCAGGGTCTGGACGTGCGCTCCCTCGAGATGTCGCCGGTCACCTTCGGCCGGGACTCATCGCTGGTGCCCGACGATGACGGTGGTGTCGCGCGAGGACCGGCAAGCGCTGCCGACGCCGCGCCGTCGGATCGACGTACTCCACGCGCGCCAGCGAGCCTTCGATGACGACCGCCGAGCGGTATCCCGCGGGGCAGGCCAGCGAGGCTCCCGACCAACCTGCCGGTCTTCGATCGCTACGACATCGTGTCCGAGGCCGATCTCGCGGAAGCCGTCAAGAAGTTGTCGCGTGGCCAAACGGGGGCATGATCTGCCTCACATCTTGCCACAACGCGAGTCGTCACCCGCGTAAGTTGGCGCGCCCTGGAGGATTTGAACCCCCAACCTTCTGATCCGTAGTCAGATGCTCTATCCAATTGAGCTAAGGGCGCACCCCGGTCCCGCATCTGCGAGCGACTGGCGGAGAGGAGAGGATTCGAACCTCCGGACCGGTTTTACCCGATCAACCGCTTAGCAGGCGGCTGCCTTCAGCCACTCGGCCACCTCTCCGCGTCGCCAAATGGCGGAGGGAGTAGGATTCGAACCCACGGAGCCTTGCGGCTCAGCGGTTTTCAAGACCGCCGCCTTAAACCACTCGGCCATCCCTCCTGAAAGGCTGGCCCTTCCGGCTGTCTCGAAGAACGCTGGCGCAACCGTGTGGACGAACCGGCTACCGGTCCTTCGCCGCCTCGGGGTCAACCACCGCCCGGGGGTTCCGAGCCTCGACCGCGATGGCTTGCAGGGCGGGGAAGCTACCATCGGCCGGGGAGCGAGGCAAGCGAGCGGAGTCCGGCGCGGCCTGCCCGGTCCGCTGCCCCGGGGTCATTCGAGCACGGTGACCCGAGCCACCTGTGCGTTGGCTCCCTGCCGCAGCCGCACCAGGTAGACGCCCGCGGCCAGCCGGTGCGCCGGCGCGAGCTCCACGACATGCGGGCCGGCGCCGAGCTCTCCCACCTCGCGGGAGACGACCCTTCGTCCGGCGATGTCGAACAGCTCGAGGGCGGCGGGCTCCGGCCGGGACAGGGAGAACGCCACCTGAAGCGGGCCACCGAGCGTGGGATTGGGGCGTGCGCCCACGAGCTCCAATCCCTCGCTCCTGGGCACCGGCACGGCCAGGGGCGCGCCGCCGTTGTTGATCGAGTAGCCATAGCCGGGCGCCGACTCGAAGTAGACCGAGCTGTTGGACGTGAGCGCCCGCACCTTGAACAGCGTGTACACGATCGCGCCGGGGGCGGCGTCGGCCCGGGTGGTCGCGTCCACCATGTAGTCCGCGGCACCGGTCGCCGGGAACATGCCTGCCTTCTCCCACGTGGTGCCGGGCGGGTCGATACGCCGGTAGATCTCGTAGTCGGTGACTTGCGGCACGGCCCCTGCCGCATCGGTCGAGCAGTGGTGAACGTGCAGCCTCACCCGGTGCCCGGCGTCATGGGGCACGTCCGCGATCAATGTGATCGCCGGCGGGTTGACGTACTTCGCCAGACTGTTGGCGACGCCGTCGGCGAAGAAGATGTTCCCGGCGACGTCCACCGCCAGGCCATCCACCCCCCCGCTGGCCACCGACGACAACTCCCGTGTGCCGGGTGGTGGCATGGGGAGACCGGTCGCGGGCCACTCCGTGAGGTACGCGCCGGCCGAGCTGAATTTTTGGATGCGGGCGTTGCCCTGATCGCCGACGTACACGTTGTCGGCGGCGTCCACCGTCACGGCGTGGGGTCCGTTGAACTGGCCGCTCGCCGCGCCGAGCGAACCCCACTGGGTGAGGAAGGTCCCGGTGGCCGAGAACTTCTCGATGCGGTTGTTGCCGGCGTCGGCCACGTACACGTTGTGGCCCGCGTCGATCGCGATGCCGTAGGGAGCGCTGAACTGGCCAGCGCCGCCGCCGGCAGTGCCCCACGCGGTGCGGAAGACGCCGGTGCCGCTGAACTGCTGGACGCGGTTGTTGCCCTGATCGACCACGTCGACGGTGTCGGCGCCATCCACCGCGATGCCGAACGGAACGTTGAACTGCCCGGTCGCCGAGCCCAGCGAGCCCCATTGCGTGACGTAGGTGCCGGCCACGCCGTCGGAGAAGACCTCGACACGGTTGTTGCCGGTGTCGGTGACTAGGATGTTGCTGGTGTTGGTGAACCCGATGCCGGTCGGACCATTGAACTGACCGTTGCCCGTGCCCGCCGAGCCCCACGTGGTGGACAGCGTGCCGTTGGGAAAGAAGTTGTCGACCCGATTGTTGCCGGTGTCGACGACCAGGATGTCGCCCCCGGGCACCGCCGCCATGCCGAAGGGCTGCTGGACGAATCCCGAGCCCCACACGTACGCCTTGACCCCGATGCCCGAAACGAGCGCCAGCGGCAGCCCGGACCCGCTGAAGCGGCTGATCCGGCGTGCGCCCCACTCCGAGACGTAGACATCGCCCTGCGGGCTCAAGGCGATGCCCTCGGGCTGATAGAGCCCGACGACGCCGGGACCGGTGTGCGTGAACGGAGGATTGGGAGTGAAGTTCGTCCACTGCCCGAGGTAGGCGCCCGCCGGATCGAATAGCTGGACGCGGTCCAGCGACCAGTCGGTCACGTAGAGGTCACCGAAGGCGTCGACGGCGACCCCATGCGGGGTCTCGAACTGCCCGTTGCCGGTGCCCGGGCTGCCGATGGTGTTGATCCCGACACCGACCGAATTGAACTCCTGGACCTTCTTGCCGCCCGCGTCGATCGCGAACACGTGGAAGTTCGCGTCCACGGTGATGGCGTTGGGAACGGTGGTCAGGTCATTGGACTTCCCGTACCTCCACTGCTTGAGAAGGGTGCCGCCGGAGGAGTATTTCTGCACGAGGAACATGGTGTCCGGGCGGGAGACCACGTACACGTTGTCGGAGTCGTCCACCGCCACGGCGGTCGCGAGGATGCCCGTGTTCCACATCGTCAGGCGGAGCCCGCTGGAGTCGAACCTGAAGACTCGGCCAAAGCCACCCGTGTCGAGGACGAAGACGTCGTTGTTGTTCCGGTCCACCGCGATGCCCTGCGGGCTACTGAAGCCCTGGGTGCCGCCCAGCAAGCCGAGCGCGTTGCCGAATGCGCCAAACTTCTGCACGCGGTTGTTGTTCATGTCCGCGACATAGACATCCCCGTTGCCGTCGATGGCGACGGCCTCCGGCTGGTCGAACTGGCCGAGGGCGGTTCCGAGGTTGCCCCACGAGAACTGGTAGGTGGGCACCACCGGGGGCGTCAGCGCGTGAGACGTTTCCGGCAGCAGGGCGAGCAGTGCCAGGACGGACAGATGTTCCCAGTGGCGAGCCACGTGGCCTCCCTACGGGTGTCCCGCGGCGGGTCGCGCAGCGGGCGAGCTACGGTCACCCCCAGGGAGGCATCGAACTCCAGGAGATCACAGGCGCCCGTCGGATCATCGTGGGCGGGTCCAGCCGGGGCGCCGGTCCCGCCCACGA
>JBIOKD010000118.1:0-9181 GCA_044451485.1 Candidatus Eiseniibacteriota bacterium
CGGATCGCCGCCACCGCCGCTGCACGTGCCCCCCGCCCCCACGAACACGGTCTGGGCGCTCGCGGTGTGGTCCGACAGACGCAGGATGAAACGCGTGTGTCCCTCGGTGCCGGTCGAGTCGGCGTAACGCGTGGCACCCCACACGAAGGTGGTGAGGGTGTCGGTGAACGGGAGGCTATCGGGCAGCCCCAGGGTCGACGGCGGGATCAGGGTCTCGACGCCGGTCACCGAATCCAGCTTCGCGACCTCGAACCGCGCCCAGGCCCCGCCGGGATTCACGACCTTCATCGACAACGTGTCGCTCCAGCCGGTCTCCACCGAGTCGCGGTTCCAGAGCATGCTGAGCACGTGGGTGCCGCTGGGCTGCAGCAGCGTGAACGTCCCGCCCGCGTTCCACAGCATCTCCCGCACGTCCACCCGGTCGAAGTTCACGAACGCGAAGTAGTCGTGTGTGCCCTCGCTCATGTGCTCGGAGGCGAACCAGAAGCGGGTGCTGAGACCGAGGAGACTCGCGAGCGAGCCGTGATAGGTCCAGGCCGGCAGGTCCGCGGTGGGGTCCGGTGCGGTGGCCCACGCGATCGGCTCGGTCGCGCTGGTGGTGAAGAACAGGTACCACTGCCCGGCGTGTGGGAACAGGTGAGGGGACTCGGCGAGGTCCTGCCCCGTGACCGGTCGGTCGGTCACCTCCATCGGCTTCACGTCCACCCACCGGGTCGGGTCGCCGCTCGAGGATGCGAGCCCGACCACGTAGCGGTTGGTGTCCACCCGGGCCACGGTCGAGTAGTAGAGCAGGCTGCCACCGGGTGTGTCCGGGTCGGGCATCACGAACGGATCGCGGAAATTGCCGGCCGTCACGCGGGTGGAATCGCAGAACGACCACGGCACCTGCGAGCACGAGAACACCGGGTAGTCGAGCCGGTTCCAGGTGGTGAGATCGGTCGAGGTGGCGACACCGATGCGCTGGTGGAACTGGATGGTGTCGGGGCGGTCGGACACGCCCGTGTAGAACATGTAGTAGACGCTGTCCATCACCACGATCGAGGGCGCCCAGACGTGCAGGTTGTCCCACGACTCCGGTCGCACGGTCAGGACCGTGTCGAGCTGGGTCCAGTGGTAGAGATCCTGGCTCACCGCGTGTCCGAACGACTTCTCGCTCTGTCCGAAGGGGTCCTGCACGTTGGTGCGCGTGTAGAAGACGTGGTAATGGGAGCCGCGCTTGACCAGCGTGAAGTCCTTCGCTCGGTAGGGCGACGGTGGGATCATCCACGATGCGGTGGCCGGCCATGGGAAAGCGCCGAGAACGGCGCCGGCCAGCACCAGCGCCGCGAGCCAAGCGGCACCGCTCGCCGGGCGTGGCCGGGCGGCGGACGCGGTAGTCGGGTTCCGAGGGGGCAGGGCGGGTCCTCCGCGCGGCGTCGGCTCCCGCCGGCGGGGCGTTCGAACAGGCGCCCGGCTCGGAAAGGTCCCGACCGATTGATTATCCTCTGCGGCGTCGAGGACCGTCAACGGCCGCGCGGGTGCACCGCCCGGCTGCCGGACCCACCGGGAGCGTCATGATCCAGCTGCATGACATCCGTTACTCGATCGGCCAGCGGGTGCTGTTCGACCATCTCGGCTGGGTCATCTCCCCGGGCGACCGTTGCGCCCTGGTCGGCCCCAACGGCGCCGGCAAGACCACGCTCATCCGGATCATCCTCGGCGAGCTGCGAGCCGATTCGGGTGAGCGCGTGCTGGCGCGCGGCTCGCGTCTCGGCTATCTGCCCCAGGAGGCCGCCGAGCGATTCGACGGCAGCGTGCTCGAGCGCGCGCTGGAGGCGCACCGGCACGTGCTCGAGATGCGCGCCGAGCTGGACGCCCTGCACGAGCGTCTGGCCGACGTGGCCCCCGACGACCCGCACCTGGAAGCGCTGCTCGAGCGCGCCGGGGAGCTGCAGCACCATCTCGACCACCACGACGAGCACGCCCTGGTGCCGGAGGCGCGGCGGGTCCTGTCCGGTCTGGGCTTCTCGGAGACCGATCAGGACCGTCCTCTGGCCGAGTTCTCCGGTGGCTGGCGCATGCGCGCGGCGCTCGCCGCGCTGCTGCTGACCGATCCAACGCTGCTGTTTCTCGACGAGCCGACCAACCATCTCGATCTTCCGGCCATGGAGTGGCTCGAGGACTACCTCGAGGACTTCCGTGGCGGTCTGGTGGTGGTGTCGCACGATCGGGTGTTCCTCGACCGGGTCGCGACCGAGGTGCGCGAGCTGGCCGACGGCACCCTGAGCGAGTATCCGATGACCTTCACTCGCTACCTCGAGGAGAAGGAGACGCGCCGCGACCAGATGGAGGCGCACAACCAGCAGCTCGACCAGAAGATCGCCCAGCTCGAGCGCTTCGTGGAGCGCTTTGGCGCCAAGAACACCAAGGCCTCGCAGGCGGCGAGCAAGAAGAAGCAGATCGAGCGGCTCAAGGCCGGCCGGGTGGTGATCCCGCGCCGGGCGAAGAGCATCCGCTTCCATTTCCCGTCACCGCCGCACGCCGGCCGCACGCTGATCCAGCTTCGCGAGGTGGCGTTCGCGTATCCGGACGGGCCGGAGATCTTCACCGGTGTCGATTTCGATCTCGAGCGTGGGGACAAGGTGGCGATCGTGGGCGCCAATGGCGCCGGCAAGACCACGCTGCTGCGGGTGATCGCCGGTCAGCTCCACCCCAACCGCGGCGTGCGCGAGACCACCCCCCTCACCCGCATGAGCTACTTCGCCCAACACGCGGCCGAGACGCTCGACGGCGAGCTGACCGTCCTGGGCGCACTCGAGGACACCGCCCCGATGGAGTGGCGTCCGCGCATCCGGTCGCTGCTCGGCAACTTCCTGTTCTCGGGTGACGACGTGTTCAAGCTGTGCCGCGTGCTGTCGGGTGGCGAGCGCCAGCGGGTGGCGATCGCGCGCATGCTGATGGAGTCGGTCAACCTGGTGCTGCTCGACGAGCCCACGCATCACCTCGACCTGGCCGGCAAGGAGGTGCTGGAGGACGCGCTCGGTCAGTATCCCGGCGCGATCGTGGTGGTGACCCACGACCGCTCGCTCATGGCGCGTCTGGCGAGCCGGGTGGTCGAGGTGGATCACGGCCGGGTCCGGCTCTATCCCGGCGGCTACGACGACTACGAGGCCAACCGGCTCGCGCGTGGCGCCGTGGCATCGGCGCCACCACCGCGGGTGCCGGTCGCCGCCGCGGAGGCGAACCGCCCCCGGGTCCGCAGCGGCGGCAAGGTCACCGCCGGGACGGGCACCACGACCGGACCGGCGCCGACCGGCGCGTCGCCGCGACGCGCGCGGGAGGAGCAACGACGCGCACAGAACGAGAAGCGCCGGCGCGAGCGCGAGACCACGCGTATCGAGCAGGACATCGAGACCCGCGAGACCCGCATGCGCGAGCTCGAGACCACGCTCGCCGACCCCGAGCTCTACCACGACGCCACGCGCTCGAAGAATCTGGTGCACGAGTACGAGCGTCTGCGCGCCGAGACCGAGGCGCTTTGGCAGCGGCTCGGGGAGCTGGGCTAGCTTCCCACGTCGCCTGCTGGTGCGACGTCAGGATCGGTCATCAGCCCTCGGCCGCGGGGACCCGCATGCGCTTCCCGGCCAGCAGCTCGAGGTAGAGACGACGCACGTCGGCCACCAGACGCGCGGAGTCGTAACGCGCGAGCGCGAGCTCCCTCCCACGCGCGCCGAGGCGTGCCCGCAGGGCCGGGTCCGCGAGCAGACGCAGGACCGCCCGCGTGAACGCCGTGGCGTCCCCGGCGGGCACCAGCAGCCCGGTGCCCTCGTCCTCGACCACGTCGACGGCCCCGCCCACCCGTGTCGAGACCACCGGGCGACCCGCGGCCATCGCCTCGATCACCGCCACCGGGGTGCCCTCGTTGTTCGAGGTGAGGGCCACGACGTCGAGATCCGCGTAGATGACGTCGAGATCGCGTCGCCAGCCGAGGAAGTACACCCGATCCGACAAGCCGTGCTCGCGGACCGTGCGCTCGAGCTCTCCGCGCAGCTCGCCGTCACCGACGATCACGAATCCTGCGTCGCCCCTCGCGTCGAGAATGCGTCGCGCCGCGTCGAGGAACATCGCGTGGTTCTTGATCGGCACCAGCCGTCCGATGATGCCGATCAGCGCCCGGCCGTCCGGGACGCCGAGCGCGCGACGCAACTCGCCGCGATGGCGCTCGGCGCCGGCGAAGGACCGGAGGTCGAAGCCGAGCGGAATCACCGCGAAGCGCGCGCGGGGGGCCACCCGGTAGATGTCGCACAGCTCCTCGAGCTGTCGCTCGCTGATGGCGACGATGCGGTCGGTGAAGCGGCCGAGCAGCCGTTCGATGCCGATGAACATGCGGGTCTTGAGCGGACCAAAGTAGCCGTGGAAGACATGACCGTGAAACGTGTGCACGCGGATCGGCACGCCGGCGAGAATCGCCGCGAGTCTTCCGAGCGCGCCCGCCTTGGCGGTGTGGGTGTGGACGATCCACGGTCGCAGCTCGCGCATGAGCCCGACCAGCTTCCACAACGCGACCAGGTCGTTGCGCCAGGTCAGCTCGCGACCGATCTCGGGGATCACCCGTGGCTCCACACCGGCTTCGCGGGCGAGATAGCCCATGTCGCCCTCGCTCTCGGAGCGCACCCCGGTCACCAGCGTCGAGTGGAAGACCCGGTCCTCGAGCCCGCTGGTGAGCAGTACCGTGTGGATCGCCGGACCGCCGACGTTGAGCCGCGCGATGATCCGGAGCACCGGCACCGGTCCGGGCGCGGGGTCGCGCCGCGCACCGGCGTCAGTCGGCGCCATCGCTCCGGAGCCACTCGATCGTTCGTCTCAGCCCCTCGTCCAGACCGACGCTCGGCTGGTACCTCAGCATCCGCGCCGCCTTTCCGATCGCCGCCTGCGAGTGACGCACGTCGCCGGCCCGGGGCGGCTCGTAGCTCACCTCGGCCCGGACGCCGATCAGGCTGCCGATCCTCGCCACCAGCTGGTTGAGGGTCACGCGCTCGCCGCAGGCCACGTTGATGGTCTCCCCCGCGACCTCGGGCGCCGTGCACGCGAGCAGGCTCGCCTCGACCGCGTTCTGGACATAGGTGAAGTCCCGTGACTGCTCGCCGTCGCCGTAGATCACCGGCTTCTGACCGGCGAGCAGGGATTGGATGAAGCGCGGAATCACGGCCGAGTACTGCGAGGTCGGATCCTGCCGCGGACCGAACACGTTGAAGTAGCGGAGCGACACGGTCTCGAGACCGTAGACGTGCGCGTACACCCGACAGTAGAGCTCCCCGGTCAGCTTGTTGACCGCGTACGGCGAGAGCGGATCGGAGGGCATCGTCTCCTCCTTGGGCAGGGTCGCCGAGTTGCCGTACGCCGACGAGGACGCACCGTACACGACACGACGGACACGCGCGTCGTGCGAGGCCACGAGCAGGTTGAGGGTGCCGACCACGTTCACGTCGTTGCTCTCGATCGGCGTGCGCACCGAGCGGGCGACCGAGGGCAGCGCGGCCAGGTGGATGACGTAGTCCGCGCCCCGCACCGCCTCCTGGACGTTGTTCAGGTAGCGGATGTCACCCTCGATGACCTCGATCCGATCCTTGAGCGGCACCAGGTGCTCGCGCTTGCCGGTGGCGAAGTTGTCGAGCACCCGCACCGTGTCGCCGCGCTCGAGCAGGGTCCGCACCACGTGGGAGCCGATGAAGCCGGCCCCGCCAGTGACCAGGTAGATCATGTCCCGCGACCGGTCCTTTCGTGAGAGCTGTCGGCGTCCCGCGGGAACGCCGGCGGCGACGGTGGGCCCGTACGGGGCTTCACCCCCGCCCCCCGACCACTTGCGCCTCCCAGGCGTCCCCGGCGTCCTCGGACACCGGTTGCACGAGGCTTCCTTCCTCGAGCATCCGACACCACAGTTCGAGGTTTACCAGCGTCCAAAGACGATGTCCATGCAGCCCTCTGCCGCTCACGTGCTCCTCGAGCAGCCGTCGCACCGGCTCCGGGTCGAGCCAGCGGCGCACCCGCGTCTCGGGACCCAGCAGCAGATCCACGGCCATCCCGTGCAACCCGCCCGCGAACCAGCGGTCGACCGGAACCCCGAAGCCGTGCTTGCGCCGGTGGAGAAGCGCGGGCGGCACCAGGTCGCGGAAGGCCGCGCGCAGCAGGCCCTTGAGCCTCGAGCCGCGCACCTTGAAGTCGGGCGGCAGCCCGGCCACGTATTCGACCAGCGCCGTGTCGAGCATCGGGGAACGCGGTTCGAGGGCGTGTGCCATGCTCATGCGATCCACCTTCACGTGCAGGTCGTCGGGAAGGTAGGTGGTGAAGTTCAGGTAGAGCAGCCGGTCGAGCAGCGGCGCGTCGGCGCCCGGTGCCGGCCCGGCCGCCACCCGACGCACCCCGTCCGGGGCGCCGGCGGCCGCGATCTCCGGGCGCAGCAGGCCGGAGAGCGTCTCGCGATCGAACACGCTCAGCCAGTCGAGGTAGCGTTCGGTGGCCGGCTCGCCGCTGCGCGACACGAACCGCTCGATCCGACGACGCACGCCGTAGTAGCCGTCGTCTCGCGGCAGGGCGCGCGCCACCAGCCCCGCAAGTCCCTCGACGAAACCCGGCATCCGCTCGGCCATCAGCGCCGCTCGGAAACGCTCGTAGCCGCCAAACACCTCGTCGCCTCCGTCACCGTTGAGCGCCACCGTCACATGCTGGCGGGCGAGCTTCGACACCAGGTAGGTCGGCACGGCCGAGGAGTCGCCGTAGGGCTGGTCATGGTGCCAGAGCAGCCGCCGCATGAGCGACGCGGCGTCGGGACGCACCATGAACTCGGTGTGCCGGGTGCCGAACGCGCGGGCGGCCACGGCGGCGTGCGTGCGCTCGTCGTACGTGGGTTCGTCGGGGAATCCCACCGTGAACGTGCGCACCGGGGTGGCGCTCAGACGCGCCATCAGCCCCACCACGATGGTGGAATCGAGACCGCCGCTCAGCAGGGCGCCGAGCGGCACGTCGCTGATGAGCCGTGACTCCACCGCGTCCGACAGCAGCTTCCGCACGCGCGCGGCGGCCTCCGCCTCGGTCGGTGCGTCGCGTCGCGGCACCATCGCGTCCCTCAGATCCCAGTAGCGCACCGGCTCGCCCGGCACCCCGCGCTCGATGGCCAACCGGGTCCCCGGCGGCAGCGAGTGGATGCCACGGAACATCGTCGCCGGCCCGTGCACGCAACCGAACGTCAGGTACTCCCCGAGATGCTCGACCGCGACCTCGCATGTCACCCATGGACACGCCAGCAGCGCCTTGATCTCGGAGCCGAAGGTGAACGTGTTTCCGTCGAAGGCGTGGAACAGGGGCTTCTTGCCCGAGCGGTCCCTCGCCAGCACCAGCCGGCGCCGCGGCGCGTCCCACAACGCCAGCGCGAACTGGCCATCGAGGTGACGCACGAAATCGTCGCCGTACTGTTCATACGCGTGGACGATGGTTTCGGTGTCGGAGTGGGACTGGAAGCGGTGGCCGTGTCGCTCGAGCTCGGCGCGCAACGACCGGAAGCCGTAGATCTCACCGTTGAGCATCACCCACACCGACCGGTCCTCGTTGGCGAGCGGCTGCCGAGCGGCCTCCGAGAGGTCGATGACCTTGAGTCGCCGGTGACCGAGGAACAGGGTCGGGCCCCGCGCCGCCGCGTCGGGATGCACCACCAGCGAGCCGTCGCCGTCGGGGCCACGGTGTCGCAGCAGGGCGGTCATGCGTGCGCCCAGCGACTCGTCGACCGGGCGTCCGTCGGCGTGAAGGTAACCGCAGATGCCACACATGGCGCTGGCCGTTCCTCGCCGCTCGGAGAGTCGGAAGCCGTCGATCGCGACTTCCCGGATGATCTGAAGGAGTTCGGATCCGCCCGACGCTCGGAGCCGGAAGGCGGGCATACTACCCCGGATGCCGCGCCTGCTCCAGAACCCGCGGCGTGACCGCGACCATCCGCCGATCGTGGGTTTCCCCACGCCCATCGTCCGGCGGCCGAAACGGGCGGCCCGAGGGCCGCCCGTTCCATGGGTCACGTGACGTCCGCGCCGGCTACATCGCCAGCGCGCCCGAGCGCATGAGATAGGCGATGCGCCCGCGTTGCTCGGCGTCGAGCAGCGCGTGGATGCGACCGAGCGCCTTCGCCACCTGCGTCTGCAGACGCTGGGCGCTCTCCACCCGGAGCCTCGACGCCTCCTCGGCGCGGGCGGCGTCGAACGTCTCCCCCGCCACCGCGTCGGCCAGCAGACTCAGCGCGCGACGATCGTCGACCTCGTGCTGCGCCCGCTCGGTCTTGAGCTCGTTCAGGATCCCCGCCAGCTCGGCCACCTGCTCCTCGCGTAGCCCCAGCTTCCAGGCCAGGAAGCGCAGCGGGCGGCGCACCCCGAACGGACCACCGCCGAACGGCGGGCCACCGGGGTCGGAGAGATGACGGTGATGACGGGACCAGGGGACGAACGCGGCCGACGGGCCGCAGCCGCAGCCACCGGAGTGCTCGTGGTGCTCGCGGACGAACGACATCATGCGTGGATGCATGAGTCCTCTCCTCCTCGCCGGGGCGGATCGCGTCCGGCGGGTGAAGCGCGTGGGCACCATGCCTCACGCGCGGAATCAGCATAGGCCCGCGGTCAAGTGCAGGTGTCACGCGCGCGCAAGGCGCGCTCGGAGCGGGTCCGCAACCGGTGGATGGCGGTGCCGGGACGGCGGATGGCGCGGTGCTCGACCCGAACCCGGCCCGGACCCGCCGCATTGACGCTTCCGCGCCGGCGCCGCTAAGGTGGCGGACATGGCCGACGTCACCCTGCGCACCTATGTGTATCTCGACTCGCTCCAGCCCCAGCTCGCGGCGTTCATCGGCACCACCGCGCGTGGATTCCTGCCGGTGGCGGGGGTCGCCTCGATGTTCATCGAGACCGCGCCGGGTCTGATCATCAACCGGATCACCGACGTGGCGCTCAAGGCCACCCAGGTCACGCCCGGCATCATGGTGGTGGAGCGCGCCTTCGGACTGCTGGAATTCCACCACGACGACAAGGGCCAGGTGCGTCTCGGCGGACAGGCGGTGCTCGACTACCTAAAGATCGACGAGCACGACCGCGTCAAGCCACGCATCGTCTCGGACCAGGTGATCCGCGCGGTCGAGCCCTACCACGCGCAGCTCATCAACAAGATCCGC
>JBIOKD010000119.1:0-9051 GCA_044451485.1 Candidatus Eiseniibacteriota bacterium
ATCGTCGGCTTCGACGGCGTGCGCATCGACAACATCTACGACTACACCTACGCGCTCCGGTCCCGGAAGCCGGGACAGCAGGTGCGGATCACCATCAAGCGGAAGGGTCAGGAGCAGGAGATCCTGGTGACCCTGGGGAGGAGACCATGAGTTCCACGCATCCATCGTGGCGTGCACGGGGGATCGCCGTGTCGCTCGCCGTCGTCGCCGCCGCGTCCGTTGCGCTGCTCACCGCCGGGGCCCCATCGCCACCGGTACCACCCAACGCGGTGGCGGCCGACAGTCTGATCCGGCCCGGCGAGACGCATTTCAAGCACCTCTGGCAGCTCACCTTCGGCGGCCAGAACGCGGAGGCGTACTGGTCCGAGAAGGGGGACCGGCTGATCTGGCAATCCACGCGTGACGGCTGGCCGTGCGACCAAGAGTACATCTTCGACCTGAAGACCGGTCACATCAGCCGGGTGAGCAACGGCAAGGGCCGGACCACCTGCGGCTACTTCTACGATCACGACGAGCGCGTGTTCTTCGCCTCCACGCACCTGGGCGGTGACAGCTGTCCGCCCGAGCCGGATTACTCCCATGGCTACGTGTGGGCGATCACCCCGAGCTACGACATCTTCACCGCGCGCCCCGACGGCTCCGATCTGCGACGGCTCACCGACACCCCCGGCTACGACGCCGAGGGCACGCTGTCGGTGGACGGCAAGTGGATGGTGTTCACCTCGATGCGGGACGGCGATCTCGAGTTGTACAAGATGCGCATGGACGGTACCGCGCTCAACCGGTTGACCCACGAGGTGGGCTACGACGGGGGCGCGTACTTCTCACGCGACGGCAAGTGGATCTGCTACCGGGCCAGCCACCCCACCGACCCCAAGGACGTCGCGGAGTACAAGGACCTGCTGTCGCGGAACCTGGTGCGTCCGCTCCACATGGATCTCTGGGTCATGCGTGCCGACGGCGGCGGCAAGCGACAGGTCACGTTCAAACCGGGCGCGTCGTTCGCGCCCTACTTCACACCCGACGGCAAGTCGCTGATCTTCTCCTCCAATTGGGAGAATCCGACCGGCCGCAACTTCGACCTCTATCTGGTGCCGGTCGCCGGTGGCGATCCACAGCCGGTGACCCGTGATCCGAGCTTCGACGGTTTCCCGATGTTCAACGGCAACGGTCACTGGCTGGTGTTCGAGTCCAATCGCAACGGACAGAAGCCGCACGAGACCAACATCTTCCTGGCGGAGTGGAAGTAGCGGTCACATGGGCAAACGCATCGCATTCGACGACGCCGCGCGCGAGGCCCTGCGTCGCGGCGTGGACCAGCTCGCCGGCGCGGTCCGCGTGACCCTCGGCCCGCGCGGGCGTCACGTGGTGATCGAGCGCGCCCACGCCGCGCCCGCGATCACCAACGACGGCGTGACGGTGGCGCGCGAGATCGAGCTCGAGAACCCGATGGAGGACATGGGGGCGCGTCTGCTCAAGGAGGTCGCGCAGAAGACCGCCGACGCCGCCGGTGACGGCACCACCACCGCGACGGTGCTGGCGCAGGCGCTGGTGGGGGAGGGTCTGCGGGCGGTGGTGGCCGGTCACCACCCGATGGCGCTCAAGCGCGGGATCGAGAAGGCGGTCGTGGCGGTGACCACCGACCTGGTCGGCCGGGCACGCGCCGTCAGCACCCGCGACGACCTGTTGCGCGTCGCGACCGTCGCGGCGCGTCAGGACCCACGTATCGGAACGCTGATCGCCGACGCGCTCGAGCGCGTCGGGCGGCAGGGCGCCGTCACGGTGGAGGAGGGGCGCTCGCTCGACACCGTGCTCGAGGTGGTGGAAGGGCTGCGCTTCGACGGCGGCTATCTCTCCCCCTACTTCGTGAACGAGCCCGAGACCATGTCCGTGGCGCTCGAGGATCCGCTGCTGCTGGTGGCCG
Organism: Candidatus Eiseniibacteriota bacterium; assembly: GCA_044451485.1. Classification (GTDB taxonomy): domain Bacteria; phylum Eisenbacteria; class RBG-16-71-46; order RBG-16-71-46; family RBG-16-71-46; genus JBIOKD01. The sequence goes on from JBIOKD010000119.1 coordinate 1,925, forward strand.
AGCTCAAAGCCAGCGCGGTGCGCGACGTGGTCAACGCGCTGGAGCTGGCGGCGGCGGCGAAGCGCCCATTGGTGGTGATTGCCGAGGACGTGGAAGGCGAGGCGCTGGCGACCATGGTGGTGAACCGGCTGCGCGGCACCGTGACCTCGGTGGCGCTCAAGGCGCCCGAGATCGGTACCGCGCGCTCGGAAACGCTCGCCGACCTGGCGGTGCTGACCGGGGCCACGGTGCTGTCACGCGAGACTGGCCGGACGCTCGAAAGCGTGACCGCCGGCGACCTCGGACGCGCCAAGCGTGTCGAGGTGGATCACGACAGCACGGTGGTGCTCGAGGGCGGTGGCGACAACGCGGTCATCCGCGCCCGCATTGCCGCCGTGGAGCTCGAGCTGGCCGACGCCACGCACGAATCCGATCGCGCGCGGCTGCGCCGCCGCGTGGGCCGGCTCGCCGGCGGGGTGGCGGTGATCCATGTCGGCGGCGCCACCGAGCCCGAGATGAAGGAGCGCAAGTCGCGGATCGAGGACGCGCTCGCCGCCACCCGCTCGGCGGTGGAGGAAGGCGTGGTGCCCGGTGGCGGCATCGCGCTGTTCCTGGCGCGGTCGGCGGTGGATGGACTCGCGCTCGCCGGCGAGGAGGCGGTGGGAGCCGCGATCGTGCGACGCGCGCTCGAGGAGCCGCTGCGCCGGATCGCCTTCAACGCCGGCGAGGATCCCGCGGTGGCGGTCGAACGCACCGGGGCGCGTGGTGGCACGTTCGGGTTCGACGCCGTGTCGGGTGTCTATCTCGATCTCGAGGCCGCCGGCGTGCTGGACGCGGTGAAGGTGGTGCGCTGCGCGCTGCAGAACGCGGCCAGCATCGCCACGCTGGTGCTCACCACCGACGCCGTGGTGGTGGACGAGCCCGGGGAGCCGCCGCCGGCGGCGGAGGCGTGACGGGCGCTTTCGCTGGCGGCCTGTCAGCGCCACCGGGACGATCCGGATACGCATTCGGCCGTCGTCGCCTCGATCGATCGAGCGCCACGTGTGCCCATTCGGCCCAAACGATTGCCCGCTGCGCGGATGTGCGGTCGGGAGGGCGGCGGCGGAGTCCCGCCGGCACCCCGAGGAGCGCGGGCTTTCGCCCGAGGGTTGGAGTACCATCGACGGGTTCGATCCAGACGACCCGTCGGACGCCGTACATGGAGGACATTTCCCATGTTCCTCACCTCGAAACGCGGGCTCCTCGGCCTCGCGGTACTGCTGATCTCGTCGATCGTGTCGACCGGTGTCCCGGCGCGGGCATCGGTGCAGAGTGTGGACGGCATCTGGACGTCGCTGCCCGGTGACGTCTACGCACCCAGCGCTCGTCGCGAGCACGTCGCCATCTACGATCAGACGCACAATCGCTATCTGCTCTTCGGTGGCTTTGGTTTCACCTCCACCGCACCCGAGTACAACTTCAACGAGGTCTGGGCGCTGACGCTCGGCGACACGCCGACGTGGAGCCAGATCACGGTCGCCGGCGACCCACCCGGGCCCCGCAAGGACCCCCAGTGGGGCTACGATCCGGCCCGCAATCGCATGCTCATCTTCGGCGGCTATGGCCAGCATCACGCGGGTGACATCGTCTATTGGCAGAACGACGTCTGGGAGCTGTCACTCGACGACCCGCCGACCTGGACCGAGCTGTTCCCGGCGGGCACCCCGCCCAGCGGTCGTCTGGCGGGTGTCTCGGTCTATGACCCGCTACGCCAGCGATTCGTCGGCTTCGGCGGCACGGCGGGCGCCCCGGTCGACACGTGGTCGCTCGATCTCTCCGGTGATCCGACCTGGTCGACCATTCCCACGGGGAGCCAGCGTCCGGACGGCAGCTACGGCATGGGGTGCATCTACGACCCGATCCGCGATCGCATGCTCGTCTTCGGTGGCTCGCTCGGCGACGCGTACTTCGGCGCGCAGAACAACCTCTGGGAGTTGACGCTCGGCGATTCCACGGTGTGGCACCAGCTCTCGGTCGCGGACTCGGGCTCGGACTCGCTCCCGAAGCCGCGGCGCACCATGACGGCCGTCTACGATCCGATGCGCGATCGTATGGTGATCTTCAGCGGCTTCGACGCGCTGACCGACTACACCTCGTCGTTCCTCAGCGACACCTGGGCGCTGTCGCTCTCGGGGGATCTCCAGTGGCAGCAGCTGGCCCCCGCCGGCACGACACCCATCGGCCGGGACGCGACGGCCGCCATCTACGATCCCACCGGGGATCGTCTCGTGCTCTACGGTGGCTGGAGCGGGGACACGATGCTGGGCGACACGGAGTACCTCACCTGGGGTGAGGCTCCGGCGAGCGCGACCATCACCGGGAGCGCGACCGCCGCGCCGTCAGCGGTGTCGCTGCATTGGGGTGTGAGCCAGGCGACGGGAGCCCATGCCGCGGTCTTCCGCAGCGGACCCGGCCAGCCCTGGACCAGCGTCGCGACCGTGCAGGCCGAAACCAACGGGGCGGTCACGTACGTGGACGATGCCGTGGTTCCCGGCACGCACTATTCCTACGAGCTGGCCGTTTCGTCACAGCGCGGCGAGGAGGTGGGTGGCCTCGTTTCGGTCCTGGTGCCCGGGGCGACCGGTGTCACGCAGGGCCCGGATGTCGCGTTTGCGCTCCATGGGGTGCGACCCAATCCGGTGGTCGGGCGCTTCAACGTGTCGTTCCGGCTCCCGAATGCCGATCCCGCCCGCGTCGAGGTGATCGACGTGAACGGGCGGCGTCTGATCACGCGTGAGGTCGGTGGGCTCGGTGCGGGTGTACACGACGTGGATCTGGGCTCCAGCCGCGACTTCGCCCCCGGCATGTACTTCGTGCGGCTCTCGCGTGCGGGGCAGTCGTTGACGACCCGGGCGGTGGTGATGGGCGCCCGGTAGCGGCGCCCATCCGGCCGCCTAGCGGACGCGGACCAGACGCACCGTCTCGTGCATGCCGCCCGACGTCAGTCGGGCGGCATACACGCCCGGTGACAGGTCGCGGATCTCGAGACTCACCTCGTGTGGACCGGCGGCCGAGAATCCATCGATGGGCGCCGACACCCGGCGTCCTTCGACGTCGAAGACCTCGATCGACGTGCTGGCGGCCCGGGGCAGCTCGAATCGGAGACGGGCCACGTCACGCACCGGCTGTGGGCCCGCGAGGGTGAGGCGCAGCGGGCTCTCGCCACCGGCGCTCACCGATGCCGTGCCCGAGCGGATCCACAGACCGTCGGAGCGCGCGGCGTAGAGACGGCCCTCGAGAGCCGCGAGCTGGAAGACGAACGGACCCGGCACGCTCTCCAGCAGCGTCCAGTTGGTGCCGTCGTCGTCGCTCTCCGCGAGGTCGAAGCCGGTGAAGGCGCTGAAGGCGGCGAACAGGTGCGACCCACTCGGCGCGAACACGGACCACGTGGGGCGACCCGGACCCGTCGTCGAATGCGTCCACGGCTCCCCCCCACCCGCGCTCAGGAAGACGCCCGAGCTGGTTCCCACCACCCAACGATTCCCGGTCCAGAAGGCGGTCTGCGCCGAGAGACCCGGAAGGATGTCGGCGTTCGAGAAAAAGGTGATGGCCCACTCCGCGTCACCCGGGTCGCGTGTGAACGCCGTCCCGTTGCCGCCCGCGCACGCGAGCAGCCGGGTGCCGCCCAGGGCGAGATCGTTCACGTTCGAGGCCTGGTTGGGCTCGAACACCTCTCCGAAGTGGTGCCAGGTGTCCGTGTGGGCGAGATTGCGGACGTAGACCCCCGCGCCCAGGGTCGCCGCGAAGAGGCTGTCGCCGCGGACCTCGAAGTCCGACACGTCGAGCTGGGTGTCGAACGCGCCCCCGACGAGCCCTTGGTTGAACGCCGCCCAGGTCGCGCCGAGGTCGTCGCTGACGAATACTCCCTGTCCGAACGTGCCCGCATAGAGCCGATGGTTCCGGACCCAGACCGCGTCGATCACGACCACGGCCGGAGCCGGCCTCGCGGAACGCCCCCAGGTCGCGCCGGCGTCGGTGCTGACGTAGACCGCCGTGTCGACGCCGGCCGCGATGGTGTCGCCAAGGGATCGGAACGAGAAGACGTCGCTCGGCGGTAGAGCGGTGACGCGTGACCACTGGGCAGCCGCCGGTGAGACGACGAGGGCCGCGCCGAACGCGGCGAGCAGGAGGGCGCCGCTCCGGACGCCAAGGCCACTCCGGACGCCAAGGCCACTCCGGGCGCCAAAGCCACTCCGAATCGCATGGCGCCGATCATCACCGGTGATTAGTCTCATCGAACACTCGTGGGTAGCGGGGGCCTCGTCCGAAGATCGTCGCTTTCGATGACTCCCCGGTCGGATCGATTCGCCATGATGTGCACGAGTCAGCCGGGCAGGGAGGCGGATCACTTGAGGAAGACGCCGAGGCAGCAGGTCGACGGATACATCGCCGCAGCCTCAAGGCCCGCCCGCCCGATGCCGCGGGAGCTCCGACGCATCATCAATACGCTGCGCTCCGAAGGCGACGAGGTGAGAACCTTCCGATGATCACGCTTCGACCCGCCCTGAAGTCCGACGAAACGGTTCTCGGCCGCTATGGCGCGGCGCTGATGCGTCAGCATCACGCGTCCGACCCACGGCGGTTCATCCTCACCGATCGGCCCGAGACCGGGTACGGCCGCTTCCTCGTCTCGGAGCTCGAGGACCCCGACTGCCTGGTGATGGTGGCAGTGGAATCGGGTCAGGTCGTGGGATACGTCTTCGCCGACGTGGAAGGCACCAGCTGGAGGGAGCTGCGTGGTCCCTGTGGTTACATCCACGACCTCTACGTCGACGAGCGCGTCCGCCGTCAGGGAGTCGGACGAGAGCTGTTGCGTGCCGCGATCGCCTGGATCCACTCCAGGGGCATGACGCAGGTCGTGCTGTCGAGCAAGTCGGGCAACGACTCGGCGCAACGTCTCTTCGCCGGGTTCGGCTTCCGCCGCACGATGATCGAGATGACGCTGGATGGGGAAGGTCCGGGCCCCAAGACCGGGACGGGTGGAGATTCCGGATAGGCGAGGGGTGCACGCGAGGAGATGACGCCATGCAGAAGCGCAAGCTGGGCAAGAGCAATCTGGAAGTGTCCGCGGTCGGGCTCGGCTGCATGGGAATGAGCTTCGCCTACGGCACCCGTGAGGAGCGCGACGATCGCGAATCGATCGCCACCATTCATCGGGCCGTCGAGCTCGGGGTGACGTTCTTCGACACGGCGGAGGCGTACGGGCCCTACTCGAACGAGGAGCTGTTGGCCCGCGCGCTCGAAGGGAAGCGCGATCGGGTGGTCATCGCGACCAAGTTCGGATTCAAGTTCGACGAGAAGGGAGCCATCGCCGGCATGGACAGCCGTCCGGAGCACATCCGTGAGGCGGTGGAGGGGTCGCTGCGCCGGCTCGAGACGGACCACATCGATCTGCTCTATCAGCACCGCGTGGATCCATCGGTGCCGATCGAGGACGTGGTGGGCGCCATGGCCGCGCTCGTTCGAGAGGGCAAGGTGCGCTTTCTCGGGCTGTCGGAGGCCGGGGAGCGGACCCTCCGTCGCGCGCACGCCGTGCATCCCATCGCCGCACTCCAGAGCGAGTACTCGCTGTGGGAGCGCAATCTCGAGCCGCGCATCATCCCCCTGCTGCGCGAGCTCGGCATCGGGCTCGTGCCGTTCGCGCCACTCGGCCGCGGCTTCCTTGCCGGCTCGGTGAGACGCGCCGAGGAGTACCCGGAGGGCGACTACCGCCGCGGCGATCCGCGCTACCAGGGAGAGAACTTCGACGCCAACATGCGCGCGGCGTCGGCCGTGCGCGAGCTGGCCACGCGAAAGGGGGCGACGCCGGCGCAGATCGCGCTCGCATGGCTGCTGCACAAGGGCCCGGACATCGTGCCGATCCCCGGCACCAAGCGCCAACGCTATCTCGAGGAGAACGTGGGCGCCGCGACCGTCACGCTCGGCGCCGAGGACGTCAGCGCACTCGACGCGGCGCTTCGCCCGGAGAACGTGTCCGGGCCACGCTACAACGCGAAGCAGATGGCCCAGGTCGACCGCTAACGCACAACACCATTCCGAGCGGCTCGATGGCAAGACGGCCGATCGGAGGGAGCGGGTCCGGCGAGGAGCGGTACCGCACCTGATCGGGAGGAGCCGCATGCGCATTGGCATCCTGGGTTCGGGACTGATGGGTGGGAAGCTCGGCACGCTGTTCGCGCGGGCCGGGCACGAAGTGGTGTTCAGCTACGCACGCAGCGAGCAGAAGCTGCGGAAGCTCGCGCAGGGAGCCGGGAAGCACGCGCGTGCGGGCACACCCGCCGAGGCCGCCCGTGACGCGGACGCCCTGCTGCTCGCCGTGCACTGGTCCAGAATCGACGACGTCCTGAAGCAAACGGGCCGCGTGTCGGGCAAGGTCATGATCACCTGCTCGATGCCGATGAACGCGGGCGACACCGGGCTGATTGTGGCTCACACCTCCTCGGGCGCCGAGGCCCTCGCCAAAAAGGTTCCGCGGGCCAAGGTCGTCGCCGCCTTCGGCACGATCCCGAGCGAGGTGTTGTTCGACGTCTACGAGGGCCGGCGCAGGACCACGCGACCCTCGCTGTTGTATTGCGGCGATGATGCCGCCGCCAAGAAGGTGGCGGTCAAGCTGATCCGCGACGTGGGCTTCGAACCGGTGGATGCCGGGCCCCTTCGGATGGCCCGGTACACGGAGCCGTTCACGCTCCTCATCGCCCAGCTGGCGTACGAGGGGGATCGGGGCCCGGAGCTCGCGTATCGCTTCGAGTGGCTCGGCAAGTAGCGTGCGCGACCGGATGCAGCCCCCACTCGATCGTCCGCCCGCGGCCACCGTCGACACCTCGTCAACGCCACCGCCGTCCACCGGCGCATCGAGGAGACGCGTCATCGAGGTGACGCACCTGCGCAAGCTGTATGGTTCCACCGTAGCGGTCGACGACGTCTCCTTCGAGGTGTTCGAGGGCGAGATCTTCGGGCTCATCGGACCCAACGGCGCCGGCAAGACCACGACCATGGAGTGCGTCGAGGGTGTTCGCAAGGCCGACGCGGGGCGCACCACGGTGCTCGGTCTCGATCCCGCCCGAAACGCCAACGCGCTGCAAGAGCGCATCGGTGTCCAGCTCCAGCAG
>JBIOKD010000120.1:0-9040 GCA_044451485.1 Candidatus Eiseniibacteriota bacterium
CCGCGCTCGACGCAGTCCTCGTCGCAGTTCTCGAGCAGTCGCCGGGCGCGGGCGAGCCAGCCCCCGGCCTGGGCACGGTCACCCCGGCCCTGGAGCTGGAACACGAGCCAGATCGCGCAGCGCGCCGCGCGGCGGACATCGGTCCGACCCAGGTGGCCCTGGTGTGCGCGGGTCAGGATGTCGGAACTGTCCCCTTCCCGCCCCGCGAGCTGTGCCGCCATCGCCAGTCGCTCGAGGTCGTCGGGATCCAGCGCGGCCTCGCGATCGGCGGCCTCGAGCTCGACAAAGGCACCGGCCCAGACGCGCGCCGCGAGCAGTTCGCGGCCCCGGGCGAGTCTCTCATCACGTGTCATCGACGCTCCCGCCGTGGCGGACGGGGTCCCGGGTGGCCGATCGCGCCCGGCGCCAGCACCACGAGCTGCCCCCACATCATCGGCATGTGGGTCGGGACGTTGCAGGTGAAGGGATAGATCCCGGCCGGTGGCGCGACGTAGGTCGCGTGCGTCGTCCGCCCACCCGGGAGCGCCAGCACCAGCCCGGGCATGACGAGCGTATGCAGATCGTCCTCGGGGTTGACGACCGAGAGCTGCAGCGTGTCGCCTTCGACCGCGGTGATCGTGCCGGGCACGAACGCGTAGACCTCGCGATCCTCGAGCACGCCCCCCTTCGCGAAGGCCTGGTGCAGGAACGGGAAGACCTTCTCCTGCTCGTGTACGAGCATGGGCACGGTGGTGAGCGTGATCTCGCGGGTCCGGGGGACGTAGGGGCGCGAGGTGTCCATGGCGGTCGGCTGGGAGCATCCCCAGGCGAGCAACACCGCCGGGACGATCCCGGCCGCCAGCGCCGGACCACGACGTGCCGGTGTGCGGGGCCGGCTCAATCGTTCAGCTCGCCGCCCGCCCGAAACGCCGGGCGGCCCGCTCCCGGGCCCGGGCCGCGTCCACGACGCGATCGCGGGGCGCGGCGTTGGTGACGAGCCCGTCGAGCAGACGACGCGCGGCGCCGGCGACCTCGCCGACCGCGCGATCGAAGACGGCCTGATTGGTCTGCGACGGCTTGGTGAACCCGCTCACCTTGCGCACGAATTGCAGCGATGCGGCGCGGACCTCCTCGTCGCTCGCGTTGGGCGAGTAGTTGAACAGCGTCCGGATGTTCCTGCACATGACGAAGTCCCCGGGTGTCCGTGACGCGGCCGGATCGATGGCGTCTACGCACCCGCCAGACGGAGCAGGCGCTGGTACTGCGCTTCACTGAACGGGATGACCGAGAGCCGTGGAAGACGGGCGAGATCGTTGGTCTTGAGCACCGCGTCCGACTTCACCTGGGCCAGTGTGACCGGCTTGGGCAGCGCCTGGTCCGGCGTCAGATCGACGACCACACGCCTGGGATCGCCGAGTTTGGGGTCGGGATAGGCGTCCGAGGCCGCGGTGGCGAGACCGACCGCCTGCTTCTCGTCACCGGTGTGATACACGATCACCGTGTCGCCCTTGCGGATGGTGGCGAGGTTCTTGAGGGCCACGGGATTGGAGACACCGTCCCAGACGGTGCGGCGGTCGCGGCGAAGATCCGCGAACGAGTAGGTCGCGGGCTCGGTCTTGACCAGAAAGCGCGCCATGCGGTGAAGAGTACGGTCGATTCCGGACGGTGGCAACGCCCGTTCGCGGCGGGACGGACGTGGCTACGACGGCAGGTCTCCCGCGGTGGCCCGCTCGGCGGGATGCATCGCCACCACCCGCGCGGCCTCCAGGAAGCGACAGAAGGCGTTGGCGAGCTTCATCTGACGGGGGCTCTGACAGTCGGGCTCGAACAGACGCGGGCTCCCGACCACGATGCACGCGCACTGCGCCCGTGACGTGGCAACGTTGAAACGATGCGGGCTGTACAGGAACTCCATGCCCCGCGGCGCGTCCTCCGGCGTGGAGGTGGTCATGGAGTAGATCACCACCGGCGCCTCCTGTCCCTGGAAGCGATCCACCGTCCCGACCCGTGCCCGCTCCGGCAGCCGCGCGGTCAAGTCGGCCACCTGCGCGTTGTAGGGGGCGATCACCAGGATGTCGCCCAATCCGAGCGCGCGCTCCGCACCCGTGCGGTCACGCCAGCGCACGCCGCCATCCAGCAGGCCACGCACCAGCTCGGTCACGATCGCGACCTCCTCAGGGCTCGACGCCTGATTCGCGTCGTGCTCGATCGGTACGTACCAGAGCCCGGCGCCGGCAAAGACCGGGTCGCCGAGAAGGGTCTGACGCTCGAGACCGGGGTGCGGTCGCAGCCTCCGGTCGTAGAAGAGCTCCGAGGTGAGGTCGCAGATCGCCGGGGGAAGACGCCAGGTCTCCTCGAGGAACAGACCGCGCTCGCGTGGGATGGTCGCGGCCCCGTCGAGCACATGCTCGAGCGCCGAGACGGCGGTCCCCGGCGGGTGGAAGCCCTGGATCGGCTGATCGAGCTGCTGCGGGTCGCCGAGCAGGACGATCGACCGGGCGGCCGGCGCGATCGCGAGCACGTTGGCGAGCGACATCTGTCCGGCCTCGTCCACGAACAACACGTCGACCGATTCCTGGAACTCGGGTCGCGCCCACATCCACGCGGTGGCCCCGACGACACGGGTACGGCCGCCCCGCAGGGTCTCGAGCGCCTCCCCGTTGTCGGTCGTCTCCGCGATGCCGGGGTGCGCGCCGTCGCCCTCCTCGCGCACCTTCTGTAGACAGGCGACCCGCCCGCCCGATGCCACCGAGGCGCTCACCACCTCCTCGAGCAGATGCGTGATCACCTTGTGGCTCACCGCGCAGACGCCGACCCGCTTCCCACTCCGCGCCAGGTCGACGATCATGCGCGCTCCGGTAAAGGTCTTGCCCGATCCAGGCGGACCCTGGATCGCCAGCGCACCGTGATCGAGCGTCATCACCAGCCGGCGCGCGGCGCCCACGCCGTCCTCCCCCGGCGCCAGGAGCGGGCCGCCATCGTGCGCGGCGAGTCGCGGCGGTCGTCCGAGAAGCAGATCACGCGCGGCGCGGTACGGACCCGGCGCGTCGATGCCGTGCGCCGCCACCCACTCCCCCAGACGCATCATCGACTCGGCCTGGGTCACGGTGGGATAGGTCTCGTGGGCGAAGAACGCGGTGGGATGCCGCTCCGCCCAACCGCCGCGCTTCTTGACGTCCACGGTACGCGCGCCGAAGTCGATCGCCACCACCTCACCGATCTCACGCCCGTCGGGCAGCGGCGCGTGAAGCGTGTCCTGCTCGCGAATCCTTGTGTCCTGCATGGGGAACCGGTAACGATCGACGACCGCGCGCTTCGACGGCTGACGCCCGGCGGGCTCGAGACCGGACAGCGCCGCGGTCTCATCGAGCAGATCCTCGTCCGACATCTCGCGCAGCCGGAAGTACTCCCACCACGGCGCCTTCTCCTCCCGACGATGCCATTCGAGCAGGTGCGCCAGCAGCCAGCGCGCCTGTTGCTCGTCGGAGCGCTCCTCGCGCATCTCGGGCGCGCCTTCCATCAGACGTCCGGCCAGCTCGCGCGCCCGGCGCTCGCGCTCGTCGATCGTCTCGCTGGGATCGCCCGTCTCCTCGGGTGGGCGCGCGATCTCAATGCCGGTGGCCTCGAGCCCGGTGCGCAGCTCCTCGAGCCAGTCGCGAAGCGCGCGTGTCGAGAGACAGTCGTCGCGGTTGTAGGCCGTCACGATCGTGCGGGTCTCGTCATCGGCGACCGGCGTCGTGCCCAGCTCGAGACCGCGCTCGACGACCCGCAGCGCCGCGCCAGCGCGGTCCAGGGCCTGTTCGCGCTCGAAGCCATAGAGCGGTTCCAGCTTCTTGATCGAGTACTCCTCGACGCTCGCGCGCAGCGACTGCCGCACCACCGCGTGCAGGTCCACGAAGCGCCCGGCGCGAAGCAACCGATCCACCTCGGCCTCACGGGTGGCGTGACGGCCCATCAACCGCTTCACCGCGCCCGGTTCGTAGGCGCCAAAGTGATAGACGTGCATGCCCGGATCCGCGGCCCAGCGCTCCATGATGGTGTCGATCACCTGCTCGAAGGTCATGCGCTCCGCCAAACGGTCGAGCGCCCAGCGGTGCTGATAGACCGGCGGCGCGAGATCGAGCGCCAGCATCCCGGCCGGCGCGAGATCGATGGTCACCCAGCCGAACAGGTATTCGAGACCGCCGTCGTCCACGTAGGGATCGGCTTCGAGGTCGAGGAAGAGATCACGTGGCGACGGCGCGGGCAGCGCCGCCAGCCCGCGGCCCGGCTCCAGTGGGAGCAATTCGTGGAGGGCGCGGTGCCCGGTGCGCCCGGCGAGCTGGACACGCGCCTGTTCGCGCGATCGCGCGTAGCCCTCCTTCGCGCCACGCGCGGGCTTCCAGAGGATCGGGAGTGGTTCGGCGGCCAGCGCTGCGAGCGTGTCGATGTCGCGTGACTCGAGCTCGCGGGTCTGGAGACGGGTGATCCCCGCCACCAGACTCAGGTGATCGTCGTCGCGTCGCTGCCGGTCGCAGCGTGGCCACCAGCGGCAGATGTCGCAGTGCGGCACCGGGTCCGGGTAGGTCGCCGGCGCCCTAGCCGCCACGGCGTCTTCGGGAGCGCCGGCCGCTCCCGCTCCACCCGCCCGCTCGTCCACCATGCCCTCCAGCCGACGACGCACCAGACGGTAGTACGCCAGATAGTCCTCGACCCGGTAGGTCTCGAGCGGGAAGTCGGGTCGGCGCGGCACCACGTACATGTGCTCGGGCCAGACCCCCTGGAACTCCCTCAACAGATCCGAGTAGAGACAGAGCTGCAGGATCGCCCCGGCCTTGGTGTCCTGCGCGAGCTTGGTATCGAGCGCCTCGTACGACCACGCACCGAGACCGCTCGGCCGCTCGACCCGCAGCAGGACGTCGGCGCGGCCCAGCCAGCGGCCGGAGGCGAGTGTCGCCTGGGCGATCACGTCGGCGCCGGCGACCATGGCGGCCACGACGCGCTCGAGCGCGCGTCGTCCGTCCGGCTCGTCGTCGAGACGCGTGATCCGGCGTCCCTGGCCCTCGAGATACGCGAGGTAGGCGCGTTCGTGTTGCAGGCCCCGCTCGCGCAGCACCTCGGCCTCGGGCCGGAACCAGACCGGTGGCTTCCACCGGCCCTCCGCCATGCCACGATCGAGCCCGGTCAGGTGACGACAGGCGAGGTGATTCGCCAGGTCGGTGGCCGAGAGTCGCAGCGTGCCATCCTCGAGCTTCACGACGTCTCGATCCTCCGTTCGAGTGGTCCCGCCCCTTGCCGCTTCCGGCAGAATATCGGATTCTGCGCGCTTCCCCGACGCGAATCACCGAACCGACCGCCGGCACGGGACCGGGCCGCGCGCGCTCACCGTACGTTTTCAAACGGAGCCTAGCCGATGAAGGCGACGACGATGTTACTGCTGGCCCTGGCCGCGTTCCTCATCGCCGCCGGCCCGGCGCACACGGCGCCCGCCAAGGCGCCGCCGCCCGCGCCCGGCGAGGGCGTGAAGGACTGGATCCAGCTCCCGGCCGGCGAGTGGCTCGCGGGCGAGATCAAGTTCATGCGCAACGAGAGCATCGAGTTCAAGAGCGAGAAGCTGGACGTCCAGACGCTCGACTGGGCGGACATCGTCCAGGTGCGCTCACCCCGGGCTCTGACCTACGTGCTCACCGATCATCGGGTCGCGGTGGGGACCGCGACCCTGAAGGACAGCGTGCTTCGCGTCGTGGAAGGGGGTGTGGCCCGCGAGTTTAGCCGGGCCGATCTGCTGGCGATCCTCAAGGGCGAGGGTTCCGAGCGCGACCGCTGGTCGGGCAACATCGACGCCGGTCTCTCCGCCAGCAGCGGCAACACCGATCAGGCCGACGGCAACTTCCAGGGTCTGGTGCGTCGCGAGGAAACGGTGACCCGCCTCGAGCTCCGCTACGCCGGGAACTTCGGCCAGTTGAACGGAGTCGAGAACGCCAACAACCACATCGGCAGCGCCAAGGTCGACCGGTTCCTGTCGCGCCAGTTGTTCATCACCCCGCTTGCGGTCCAGCTCTACTCCGATCGATTCCAGAACATCGAGCTGCGCACGTCGGTGATCGCCGGGGTCGGCTACTACTTCGTCCGTCGTGGGGACCTCGAATGGTTCGTCCTGGCCGGCGCCGGGTATCTGTCGACGCGCAGCCGGTCGGTGGCCGCGGGTGAGAACAGCGAGAAGCGGAGCGCCTCGCTGACACCGGGAACCTCGGTGGAATGGGACATCGTGAAGGACCTCACCCTCGACGTGGCCTACAACACCATCGTCGAGGTGCCCGACGTGGAGAACTGGTCCCACCACTTCGTGGTCGCGCTGAAGGTCGAGAACTTCAAGATCGTGGAGCTCAGGACCTCGGCCACCTGGGATCGCACCGCGAACCCCGAGCCCCGCGCGGATGGCTCGGTTCCGAAGAAGGACGACCTGCGCACCACCGTGGGCTTGGGGATCGAGTTCTAGACCCCGTTCGAGATCGTACGGCCGGCGCGCCGGTCACGTGGTCGCGACTCGCGCTCATGTGGCGAAGATCTCGATCAGCTTCCTGGCGAGCTTCGGACCCCGCCCCTCCTCCTCGTGCTTGAGAAAGACATAGGCGTCGCTCCACGGCTGCTCGCGGATCCGCTTCGCCCAGTCACGAAGGTCGGCATCGCTGAAGTCCTCGCGTCGGAGACGCAGATAGCCCCAGTCGGCCGTCGCCACGAGCGGTGCCACCGGCTCCTCGCCGGTGTCCGCCACGCACAACGCCGCGCCCTGCTTCCGCAACGCCTCGAACACCTCGTCGTCGAACCACGACGCGTGTCGGAACTCCACCGCCACCCGCCGCCGCTCCGGCATGTCGGCGAAGAATGCCTCGAGACGCGGCAGGTCCTTCTTGAAGTTGGGGGGGAGCTGGAACAGCATCGGTCCGAGACGCGGGCCCAGCGTCTCGGTGGTGCGATAGAGATAGGTGAGCAGCTCGCCGCAGTCCCGCAGCCGCTGGTCGTGGGTGATGCGCTTCGAGGCCTTGATCACGAAGGCGAATCCCTCCGGCACCTGCTCCGCCCAGCCGCGCAGCACCGACTCCTTCGGCATCCGATAGAACGTGTTGTTGATCTCGACCGTCGGAAAACGCTCCGCGTAGAAGCGCAGCATGTCCTTGGCCGCGAGCTTCTCGGGATAGAAGTTGCCCTTCCACTCGGGATACGAGTACCCGCTGGTCCCGATCCAGGTCTTGACGCTCACGTGAGCCCCTCCCGCCATGTGGCCACCGCCGCGGCCAGCTCGTCCAGCACCTGTTCGTCGGTACGGCCACTCCGCTTGAGCACGTGGAATCCGTGATCCGCGTGCTCGATCACGCGCAGCGTCGCACGGCTGCCCAGCCGGTCGACGATCGGGGTCAGCAGTCCGAGATCGGCGAGCGTGTCACGCGTGCCCTGGAGGAACAGCATCGGGCGATCGACACGCGCCAGGTGCTCGGCGCGCGTGACGCCGGGCCGCCCGGCCGGGTGCAGCGGGAAGCCGAGGAACACGATGCCGCTCACGCCGTCGAGCGGCTCCGCCGCGGCGGCGCGCGAGGTCATGCGTCCACCCATCGACTTGCCCCCCGCCAGGATCGGCGCGCCCTCCGCGGCCTCGAGACCGGCGGCGACCGCGACGCGCACGGTGGCGAGCAGCAACGGCTCGGGATCGGGGCGTCGCGATCCCTGCTCGGTATACGGGAATTGGTAGCGCAGCGTGGCGATCCCACGCATGGCGAGCCGTTCGGCGACCGCGGTCATGAACGGGTGCCGCATCCCGGCGCCGGCACCGTGCGCCAGCACGAAGAGCGCCTGGGTTCGCGGCGGTCGGACGAGCAGCGTCGACACCTCGACACCCGTCTCGACGCGGAGACGTCCGGTGAGTGGACCGGTTGCCGCCGCCGCCGGCCCGGCCGGCCGGCTCACGTGTGTTTCTCCCGCTTCATTCGCTCCTCGATCGCGGCGATGACCACGCCCATGTCGACGCCCTTCCCAAGCACCGGGAGGAGCGGATCATCCATCTTCTCGAATCGCCTCGGCAACGTCCTGAGATTGAATCGCGCCGGATCGAGCCGGGCGTTCACCTCGCTCCACTTGAGCGGACACGACGCGGACGCGCCCGGCACCGGACGCAGCGAGTAGGGCGCGACGATGGTCACGCCGTGCCCGTTCTGACCCCAGTCCACGTAGACCTTGCCACCACGCGCGTGGAGCGGCCGGGCCAGGGTCGAGATGTCGGGCTTGCGGTGCTGGACCAGCGTCGCCAGCAGGCGCGCGAAGGTCTTGCACTCCTCGTGGGTGTAACGCCGTCCCATCGGGACGAGCACATGGAGTCCGGTGGCGCCCGAGGTCTTGGGATAACCGGGCAGCTCCAGCTCCTCGAGCAGCCCGCGAAGAGTGCGCGCCATCTCGACCACGTGTGCGAACGGCGCCCCCTTGGGATCGAAATCGAGCACCAGCCAGTCGGGCCGCTCCAGGGATCCCGAACGGGCGCTCCACATGTGGATCGGGATGGTGCCGAGGTTGGCGACGTAGCGCAGCGATTCGGCGTCGTCGAGGACGAAGAAGCGGATGTCGCGATCGGAATCCTTCGAGTAGACCGACTCGGTGCGCATCCAGTCGGGCACGAATACCGGCGCGTCCTTCTGGAAGAACGACTTGCCCTTGATCCCGTCGGGATAGCGGGTGAGCACGATCGGGCGGTCCCTGAGATAGGGCAGCATGAGCGGCGCGACCGCGTCGTAGTAGTCGATGAGATCGCCCTTGGTGTAGCCCTCCTCCGGCCAGAACACCTTGCGCAGGTTGCTCAGCCGGACCTCGCGGGGCATCGCGCCGGGTGGGCGGCTCGCATCGCGTGGTGCGTCGTCGTCGCCGACGTCGGCGCCGTCGTCGGAGGGATCCGCCTCCATGCCCTCCTCCATCGTCTCGCCCGCCGCGTCGAACTCGGGTGCCCGCTCCGCTTCCCCCGGCTCCCGAGCCGCAGAGCGATACCCGGAGCGGGAGCCGTCCGACGATCGTGAGGCCCGCCGGGCCGCGCATCGAGACG
>JBIOKD010000121.1:0-8956 GCA_044451485.1 Candidatus Eiseniibacteriota bacterium
CTCGTGTGGGTGGATGGGGTGGCGGTGGCGACGGCCGGCAACTCTAGGTGATGTGCGCGCAGCCGTCCAAACGTGCCTCGATCACATCGGCCGGATCACCTGGAAGCGCTTGGGGTCCTCGATGAACCGCTCGCGTGTCGATTCGCTCTCGAAGAAGTACGGCCCGTTCACCCAGTAGGCCTCGGGTGAGTGCGTCGTGGGCCGGAAGCGACATCCGGAAACCGGGTCCCGCAGCACCCCGCACCAGACCGTCGGGGCGTTCATGAACCGGTGCAGATTCTTCTTGTCCGCAAAGCGATAGGCCTCACCGTTCACGTGCCACTGGAGGGTTGGATCGAGTGAACCCAGCCGCCTGGGATCGACCGGGTCCCAGAGTGCGCGCTGCAGGTGGACGAGCGACCACTCGCCATCCACCACCGGTCCCGACGGGACCGATGCGGCGTCTCAGGTGTAGGGCGACACCGAGAGCGTCGGCATGCCGGATGCCGGTGCCGACGGCAGACTGGTGGCCGCCGCCTTAGAGACGACGGCGAGGCTCACGAAGAGGCAGAAGAGCTTCATGGTGGGCATACCGGGACGTGATCGGCGCGGGGCTCGGTAAAGCTTACCCGGCCCGTCCTCACCGGGCCAGGGCTTCCCATCGGGTCATCGTCGGGTGCCACCGGCCGGCGCCGGCTCGGTCTCGAGCAGGTCGTCCCAGCGATAACCGGCCCGCGCCGCGGCGGCCACGAGCCAAGACGAGGCGCGGCGACAGGCCTGGACCCGACGCGCCCGCGTCGTCGGGGCGATCCCGGGCTCGGTGGCCGCGTCGAGCGCCGCCGCCGCGCACAACGCGTTCACCATGTCCTCCCAGCTCTCGCGGTGGAACCAGCGGGTGCCGTCGTGCTCGTGCACCCGCAGCGCCCGGTGCACCTCCGGATCGTCGCCCCACGTGGCGAGCGCGCGAGCGAGCCCGCCCTTGCGTGACAGCTCGCGGCGAAGCCCTGGGGTATGCGCCAGCGTCACCTCCAGGAGCGACGGTGCGCGCCATGCGGCATCCTCCCCGGCGCCCAGACCACGAGCGAGATCGATCACCGCGGCACCCCATCGCCAGTCGCGGAGCCAGCCCCGCGCCCGACCGGCGGGGCCGGCCACATCGCCGCCCGCGAGCGTTTCGAGGATGGCGCGCGTGACGACCACGGCCGTCGTGGCGGGGCGGAGCCCCCCGGGTGCGACGGACTTCCCATCCGCGATCGCCGCGAGCCGTGTCCGGAACGACTCGACGGCGCCGGTGGGATCGACGGGCAGACCCGTCCACTCCCGCACCACGCGCGCCAGGGTCTCGTATCGCGAGGCCAGCTCCACGATCGCACGCGTGTGGACCGCGGCGGCGTCCGGCGTCCTCGCTGCCGCGACCGGCGCCGCAACGGCGCGGCGTGGGCGACGACGTGACGCGGTGGCGGCTCCGCGCGCCGCCAGCCCACGCACCACCTCCGGATCGAGCAGCGCACGCCACGGCGTGAGCACCGGCTCGAGCGCCAGCTCGTGGAGCTCGTGGTCGAGATCGCGCGTGCCGCGGCCGCCCAGCGCGTGCGCCAGCCGGCCCCACGGATGCCCCGGTCCGTCACGCACCACCTGGAATTCCACGAACACGTGACAGCGATAGGCGTCGAGACGGGCCCACATCCCGCGCTCGCGGATCTCCGGGGCGTGACGCAGGTACTCGAGACCGGTCAGATGGTCGCGGAAGCGCACCCAGCACGCGGGGTCGTCGGGCAGACCGAGCGCATCGCCGATCGTGTCGCGACGCAGCGTCCGGGTGAGGCCGTCCTCGCCCTTCACCGCCACGGCGCAGGACCAGCGCACCCAACCCGCGGTGTCGGCATAGCGGTTGTGATACAGCACCAGCGAGCGCTCAGCACCGTGACGATTGCTGTAGGCGAACACGTCCTCGTTCACCGCGCCGGTGTCGGTGAAGAAGTCGTACAGCCGGAACTCGCGGGCCTCGGCGAACCACCGGCGCCGGTGCAGCAGCGGGAACACCTCGCGCTCGTGACGCGCCACCAGCTCGCGGTCCGGCTCCTCGACCCGGCTGGCACGCCGGAACTCCATGCCGTAGCGCTCGGTGAACCCCTCGATCTGCCCGTGACCGAACATCGGCAGCCCGGGCAGCGTCGCCATCACGACGCACACACCGAAGTACTTGTCCCCGCTGCCGAACTGATCCACCGCGGTGCGCTCGTCGGGGTTGTTCATGAAGTTGACGTAGCGCTTGAGGATCTCGGGGTCGAACTCCAGCGTGTTCTTGATCACCGAGCGGTAGTCGGCGTTCAACTCGTCGCGAAGCATGTTCATGAACGCACTGTTGTAGACGCGGTGCATGCCCAGGGTGCGGACGAAGAAGCCCTCCATGAGCCAGAACGCCTCGGCGAGCAGCAGCGTGTCCGGCATCGCGGCACCGACCCGGTCCACCACCTCGCGCCAGAACTCCACCGGCATCGCGGCGTCGAACGCCTGACGCGTGAGACCGTGCTCGGCGCGTGACGGGATGCCGCCGCCCGAGCCGGGCTCCGGGAACCACAGCCGGTGGTAGTGCCGCTTGGCCAGCGTCATCGCCGCGTCGAAGCGGATGATCGGGAAGCGGCGCGCCACGTCCAGGATGGTGGTGATCACCGCCTCGCGGGTGTCCGCCCGCAGGTAGTCGAGCTGCGCGGTGTCGTTCCACGGCGTATGGGTGCCGTCGTTGCCGTGGTAGAGATAGCGTGTGCCACCACCGGCGCGGTCCACGCGCTTGAACACCACCGCGGCGTCGCTGCGGTCGTAGTAGTGATCCTCGAGGAAGATGCCCACCCGGCCGTCGTCCGACAGGTCGGGGCCGTCGAACGTGTAGCCGGGGTACGGCGGGTCGTCGGTCTGGAGGAAGCGCTCGGGGTGCTCCCGCACCCACACCGAATCGATGCCCATGTGGTTGGGCACCATGTCGCTCGCCAGCCGGATGCCGCGTCGTGTCGCGCGCCCGCTGAGCTCCGCCAGCGCCGCCTCCCCGCCGAGCGCCTCGGCGATCCGGTAGTCGTCGAGCGAATACGCCGAGGCCCCGGCCTCGGGATTGCCGGTCAGGTGCTTGATCCGCTCCGAGGCGCGGCTGCGCTCCCACAGACCGATCATCCACAGACCGTTGATGCCCCAGGCGGCGAGCCGGTCCAGCTCCTCGTCGGGGATCTGGTCGAGCCGGCGCACCTCACGCCGGTGGGTCCGCGACAACTGGTCGAGCCACACCTGGACGCTCTTGGCAATCATCACCACGTGCGGCATCCAGTCTCGGTCGGGTGTGAATCGCTCGGGCTCGGCCTCGACCCCGGTGTAGCTCGGCACCGGCACCCGCGGCGTGTCGGTCCAACGCGCGACCCGCCACGCCCGCGCCCGCTCCTCTTCGCGGATCGCGTCGAGCGAGGTGAGCAGACGCTGCAGGAACTCCCCGAGCAGATCCGCCCAGCGGCTGCGGATGTATTCGAGCTGTCCGGCGAGCGAGTGCGGCGAGGCGATGGCCGGGCTGCGCAGCATCGCGACCAGCG
Source organism: Candidatus Eiseniibacteriota bacterium (assembly GCA_044451485.1). Classification (GTDB taxonomy): domain Bacteria; phylum Eisenbacteria; class RBG-16-71-46; order RBG-16-71-46; family RBG-16-71-46; genus JBIOKD01. The sequence goes on from JBIOKD010000121.1 coordinate 3,552, forward strand.
GCTGGGCGTCGGGACCGAACACCGGCATCGCCGTGAACGCGCTCTCGAGCGCCGCGATCGCCTCCGCGTAGCGGGTGCCGTCCAGGACCTGGTCGCCGAACAGCTCGGAGTAGGGCTCGAAGGCCGGGTTCACGTTCGCGAGCCAGAGCAGCAGCAGCTCCTCGAGCGCCAGCTCGCGATGCGAGACGCCGCCGCTCGCGCCCTCCAGCCATTCCGCCGCGCCGGTGTCGCCGCGGTACACCACCTGCGGCGGGAACCGCTCGGTGAAGCGGAGCAGCAGCGCGTCGAGCGCCGGACGCCCGATCCGCTCCTCGACGACCTCTCGTGCGCGGGTCATCGCGGTGCGCGTCACCCGGTCGCGGTAGAGGCCCGCCACGTAGTGCAGGATCTCGTCGATCAGACCCATGGCGTGCAGCGAGCCGGTCTGCACGGCGCGCTCGGGATGACCCGCGACGTCGCGGTCGCGGTTCATGAGCCGCGCGAGCCGGCGCGTGGCGGCGAGATCGGCGAGCACCACGTTGCCGGTGAGCGCGAACCACGCGGCGTCGATACCGTAACGATCACGCGCGGCGCGCGAGACGTGGAACTCCATGATCACATCGTCGCGGGTGGGCGTCGGGGAGGCGGACGCGGCGGACGCGGGCGGCGCCGTAGGGCGCGTGGGGTGGCTCACGCCCGCCATCCTAGCCCCCGTCCGCGCCGCTCCGCCAACCGCGCCGCCATGGATCTGATTCCAGCCTTGGCCCGCATGTCTGCCGCTCCGGACACGGGGCGGATCACTCGAACGGCGCGGCGACCGTCTTGGCCGGTCCCGAGAACGCCCCACGGGCGCCCCACGCCACGATCGCCATCGCGGCGAGCGTGAAGGCACCGGCGAGCACGAACGCCGCTCCAGCGAAGTGCACTGGCGCCCCAGGCGCGGTGAAGAAGCCGAGGGTCTGGCTCAGGATCACCGGCGCGAGCACCGCGGCCACGCTCATCAGGCTGGCCACCCCACCCTGCAGCTCGCCCTGCTCGTCTGGCGCCACCCGGCGCGACAGGGTCGAATTGAGCGACGGATACACCAGACCCTGGAACGCCGCCACGGTCATGACCGCGTAGACCATCCACGAGCGTGTGGCGAACGCGTTGCCGAGGAAGCCGGTGAGACCGAAGGTCATCCCGAGCAGCACGGCGCGTCGTTCGCCGAGAACCGGAATCGCGCGGCGGGTGACGAACACCTGCGCCAGCGCGGTGATGGTCCCGACATAGGCCAGCGACGCCCCGATCGCGCGGTCACTCCACCCGAAACGCAGCTTGGCGAAGAACGCCCAGGTCGAGGGATAGACCTGGTGGGCCAGCATCCACAGGAACCACGCCACCAGCAGCGTCGTGGTGCCGCGATGACGGCGTAGGGCCGCGAACGTGCCGAAGGGGTTCGAGCGCGCGAGCGAGAACGGCCGTCGCCGCTCGCGGGGCAGCGACTCGGGGAGCAGGCTCACCCCGACGGCGGCGTTGAGCAACGCGAGCCCACCGGCGACCAGGAACGGCACACGGGTCCCGAGTCCGCCGAGCAGACCGCCGATCGCCGGTCCGATCACGAAGCCGATCCCGAACGCCGCGCCGACCAGACCGAAGCTCTGCGCGCGGCGTTCCGGCGGGGTGATGTCGGCGATGTAGGCTCCAGCGGGAGCGAAGATCGCACCGGCGATCCCCGCCACCGCCCGGCTCGCGAACAGCCAGGCGAGGTTCGGCGCCAGACCCATCACCAGGTAGTCGAGACCGAATGCGGTCATCGAGAGCAGGATCACCGGGCGCCGCCCGAAACGGTCCCCGAGTCCACCCATCACCGGTCCGAACACGAACTGCATGGCCGCGAACACGCCCAGCAGGAAGCCGCCGATCCGGGCGGCCGCGGACATCGGGGCGTGGGTGAGCTCCACGATCAGGTCCGGCATCACCGGCATGATGATCCCGAAGCCGATCGAGTCGATGACCAGCGCCCCGAGCACGATGGTGAGGGCGCGGCGCTCGGCGGGTGGACGCATGTGGTCTCCGGTTGGGGTCCTGGGTGCGGCCGAGCGGGGCATCTTGCCCCAACTCCACGGTGTCGCGCGAACCGGTGGCACCCCCGGGTCGGCACGTGGGGTTCGGGTCGGAGCGGTGGGGCGTGACGCCCCGCGGCGGACCCGCGGGGCCGGGCATTCGGCGATTGAATCTTGTGCACGCCCCGGGCTATCGTGCCCGGATGGTGGAGCGGCGCTTCCCCCGTGACGTCGGGGCTCTTCCGGCCATCGTGGCATTCGTGTCCGAGTTCGGCGGGGCCCACGGACTCGACGCCGATCCCCGCTTCGATACGGAGCTGATCATCGAGGAGCTGTTCACCAACCTCGTGAAACACGGAGCCGGCACCACGTCCGAGATCGAGATCGCGCTGGGCCGCGACGGCGATGCCCTGACCATCCGTCTGCGCGACCGGGTGGTGACGCCGTTCGACCCTTCCGCCCATCGCCCTCCGGCGGCCGAGGACGAGCTCGGGCCGATCCCGGGTGGTCGTGGTCTCGAGCTGGTACGGCGGATCGCCGACGATGTCCGCTTCGAGCACCGCGACGGGGTCAGCACCATCACCGTGACGAAGAGGATCCCAGCCTGATGTTCGAACTCAAGGAGATCGGTCCCGGCACGGTGCGGCTCAAGGGCCGTCTCGACGCGTCGCAGGCCGAGATGGCGATGGACGCGTTCCGGCGTCTCGAGGGCCCCCTCACCGCGGATTGCTCGGGGCTGGATTACATCTCGAGCGCCGGTATCAGCGTGATCGTCGAGACCTACCGGCGGCTGAAGGCGGCCGGAAAGGAGTTCAGGTTGGTTCAGATGCAGCCGCGGGTCCGGAACGTGTTCATGTACTCCGGGCTCGACCGGGTGCTCACGATCGAGTAGCGAGAGCGCGGAAGCCTGTCCCACCCCCCGTCCACGCTCCTTCCCAGGGATGTCCCCCATGCCTGAGAGGGCGTCATGACACGCAGTCCCGGTCCGGATCCGCCCCACCGGCCATGTCGTGGCCGCGCCTCCGCCGTCGTGCGCGATGGGTGGCCCGGGCCCGCCGCTCCGGGTGGTCGACGGGTCATCCGACCCACCGCGCTCGATGCACCTCGCGCCGGCCGCACGCCATCGCCAACCTTTGTCACCCCCGGGTGTAGTGATGGGTGACAGCGACGAGGCGGATCTCATCGAACGCTCGCTCGCGGGTGACGAACGCGCCTTCGCGGCGCTGGTCGAGACCCACCAGCGGGTGCTCTACAACCTCGCGCTCCGGATGGTTCGGAATCCCGAGGACGCGCGGGATCTGACCCAGACGGTGTTCGTGAAGGCATATCGTCATCTCGAACGGTTCGACCGCCGTCACCGCTTCTTCAGCTGGGTCTATCGGATCATGATGAATGAGGCCATCAACCACCTTCGCGCACGCCGCCCGCAGGAGATGCTCGACGAGCGTCTGCTCGCCCCCGGGGACACGCCCGATCAGCAGTTCGAACGGGCGCAGGTGGACGAGCGGGTGCGACGCGCGGTGATGTCGCTCGAGGAGGACCACCGGGACGTGATCGTCCTCAGGCACTTCCTGCTGCGCAGTCACCGCGAGATGAGCGCGTTGCTGGGCATACCCGAGAAGACGGTGAAATCGCGACTCCACACCGCCCGCCAGCGCCTCGGCGAGGTGCTCGTGCGACAGGGGATCCGATCGACATGACCCACGACCTCGATTCCGTGATCGACGACGTGCTGGACCAGGTGGCGGACCCCGCCGAGCGGGCGTGGCTCGACCAGCGGATGACCATCGACTCTGGGACCCGCGAGCGCTTCGCCGATCGGAAGACGCTGTTCGGCGTTCTCGACACCGCCATGCTCCAGGATCCACCCCCCGATCTCCTCCCGGGCGTCCTGCGCCAGATCGCGGGTGTGCGCCGGCAGCCCGCGCCGGCCGGGGGATGGCTCGACCGGCTCGCCATGTCCTTCCGCCGCCACCCCGTTCTCGCCCTGGGTTACGGCGCCGCGCTGGCCGCGGGACTGGCGGTGCTGACCCTTTCGGTCATTCGTTCTCCGCTCCCACACGGACGGGGGACCCAGCCGGCCACGGGCACCATGGCCCCGCTGACGTCCGCACCCGTCAGCCGGGTGATCGCCGGTGACGCCCAGGTCGACATCTCCATCGCCCGCGACGGGGCCGCGCTGGTGGTGGAGTTCGCCACCCGAACGTCCGGACCGGCCGAGCTGACGCTGAGCTGTGGCGCCGGTGTGTCCGCCGCCGAGGCGTTGTGGGTGCGCGGTGGCGGCGCGCCGCCCGAAGTCGCCCCGGACCGGGTGCACGTCGACTTCTCCGCCCCCGGCGCGCTGCGTGTGCGCTTCGAAACACTGGGCCCCCGCGGCCCGCTCGCCACCGCCACCCTGCGGCGGGGTGGCGAGGTCTCCACCACCCACATCCACGTCCCGCCGGCGGTCTCCGCCGGGGGTCTGTAAACACGCGGTCACCAACTTTCACTTCCCCCGATTGTCATAGGGCAGCAAGGGCGGGGCGAATGCCGCGTCCTCTCGGGAATCGGCGCAAGACCGGAGGAACATGCCATGGCTCGCAATCGGATCGGGATCCTCACCGCGGTGGTGGCGGCTGCCGCAGTGCTGGTGTTCATCGCCGTGCGGTACCAGACCCCCAAGGGCAGCGCCCAGGGCACCATCGGCGCGGCGCAGCGTTACGACGCGCAGCAGATGGGTGCGGGTGACGTCCAGCTGTCGGACGCCGAGATCCAGGCCTTTCTACAGAGCGACACGTTCCACAGGATCGCCGTCGACCCCACCTTCCGCGCCGCGGTCAAGAGCGGGGACATCAGCAAGCTCGCCAGCTCGGAGTCCTATCGCGAGCTGATGAAGGCGAACGACAACTTCGCCGTGATGCTCACCCAGACCGCGTTCCTCAACACCGCGGCCAACGCGAACTTCCAGAAGGTGACCGGTAACGCGGCGTTTCGCGACATGATCTTCAGCGACAACTTCGTGGTCATGATGAAGGATGCAAACTTCCGTTCGTCGATCATGGACGCGCAGGTGATCGCCGCCCTGCAGTCGCACGATCTCGCCAAGGCCGAGCAGCTCGCCCAGGCCAACTACGGCAAGGCCGTCGAGCAGCAGAAGGCGATCGACGCGATGCAGGCCGATTACGGCCATGTCGCCGATTATGGCAAGAACGCCGATCTCGGCAAGAGTGCCGACGCCGCCAAGACCACCGCCGCGGATTACGGCAAGAGCGCGGATGCGGCCAAGACCTCTGCCGCCGATTACGGCAAGAGCGCGGATGCGGCCAAGACCACCGCCGCGGACTACGGCAAGAGCGCGGATGCGGCCAAGACCTCTGCCGCCGATTACGGCAAGAGCGCGGA
>JBIOKD010000122.1:0-8914 GCA_044451485.1 Candidatus Eiseniibacteriota bacterium
GTCTTGCCGCTCCCGGTCGGGCCCGAGATCAGGATCATGCCGTAGGGCTGCCGGATCGCGCGCTGGAACATGTCGAGCAGCACGCCGTCGAGCCCGAGGTTGTCCGAGGTGCGGTTGAACGCCGACTTGTCGAACAGACGCATCACGACCTTCTCGCCGTGCGCGGTGGGTAGGGTCGAGACGCGGATGTCCACCTCGCGGTCGGGCAGGTGCACGGTGAGCCGGCCATCCTGGGGCACCAGCCGGGTCGCGATGTCCATGTCGGCGAGCACCTTGATGCGCGACACGATCGCCATCTGCAGGTGCTTGGGTGGCTTCATGACCTCGTGCAGCACGCCGTCCATGCGGTAGCGCACGGTCATACGATCCCGGGACGGCTCGACGTGGATGTCGCTGGCGCGGTCGTCGATCGCCTCGGCGAGCATCAGGTTGACGAGCCGCACCACCGGCGCGTCCTCGACCTGCTGGCGCAACGTGGCCAAGTCGACGTCCTCGTCGCCCTCGTCGCCGCCGGTCAGGTCGAGCTTGTCGAGGATCTCGCCGACCTTCTCGCTCGAGCGGATCTCCTGGTAGAACTCCTCGACCGCCTCGCGCACCTCGCTCGGGCGGGCGATCCACACCTGGAGCGTGCAGCCGGTGAGCGCGCGCAGGTGGTCGAGCGACACCACGTCGAGCGGGTCGCCGACCGCCACCTCCATCGCGCCGTTGCCCTTGCGGAGCGCCAGCAGACCGGCCTGGCGGGCGAGATGCTCGGGGATCAGACGTACCGCGGCCGGATCGGCCTGTGACAGCCTCTCCGCGTCCGCGATCGGTAGCGAGAACTGGTGCGCCAGCAGCTCGACCACTTCACCCTCGTTCAGCAATCCGAGCCGCACCAGCGCCTGACCGAGACGCTCGCGCGGATCGTTCTTCGTCCGCATGGTCTGCTCGAGCTGGTCCGCGGTCACGCGGGTGCGCTCGAGCACCAGCTCGCCGAAGCGGCGCGTGGACAGCCGGAAGGAGGTGGGCATCAGCGGCTCCTCACCCCGGTCTCGGGCAGCGGGGGCGACAGCCGGTAGTAGCGCTTCTGGAGCTGCTGGCGCTTCTCCGGATCGTCGAACAGCGGGTACGCGGTCTCGAACGTGACGACCCCGCGCTCGACCAGCTCGATGAGCGATTCGTCGAGCGGCACCATGTCCTCGCGCAGGCTGGTCGAGATCACGTTGGGGATCTGGTGGATCTTGTCCTCGCGGATCAGGTTCTGGATCGCCTGGTTCACGAACATGATGTCGCGCGCCGCCACCCGGCCGCGTCCATCGGCGCGGGGCAGCAGCACCTGCGAGATGACCGCGCGCAGCGAGCCCGAGAGCTGCGAGCGGATCTGCGACTGCTGGTGCGGGGGGAACGAGTCGACGATGCGGGTCACGGTCTGGGCCGCGGATTGCGTGGCCATGGTGGAGATCACCAGGTTGCCGGTCTCGGCGGCGGTGAGCGCGATGGCCATGCTGGTCAGGTCGCGCATCTCGCCCACGAAGATGATGTGCGGCATCTGGCGCAGCGCGCCCTTGAGACCACGGGCGTAGCTCTTGGTGTCGACGCCGACCTCGCGCTGGTCGAACACCGCATGCCGCGGCTCGAACAGGAACTCGATCGGATCCTCGACCGTCACGACATGGCGCGCCGGGCCGCTCTGGTTGATCTGCTCGAGGATCGAGGCGATGGTGGTGGACTTGCCGGCGCCGGTCGGTCCGGTCACCAGGATCAACCCGCGGTGAATGGCGAGCAGGCGGTTCACGATGTGCGGGGCCAGTCCGAGCTCACCCGGCGACGGGATGGCGAGCGGCACCAGCCGGATCGCGGCCGCCCAGTGACCACGCTGGATGTACAGGTTGACGCGGAAGTTGGCGACACCGGGGAACTGGAAGCGTGTGTCGAGCTCGAGATCGCGCAGGAACTTCTCGTGCAGCGCGGGGGTCAGGAAGCTCTCGCACAGCCGCCGGGAATCCGCGGGCCCGAGAACCGGAGCGCCCGGCAAGGGGATGAGCGCTCCGGCCACCGTCACCATCACCGGATACCCGGCGGTGATGAGCAGGTCCGAGGCGCCGAGCTCGTAGGCCCGGCGCAGAATGGGATCACGTTCCAAGGCGAATCCGGTCATCGGGGGTCCGATCCGTCGCTGAACGGGAAACGAGAATTCCGGACGGCGGGAACGAGTCCAGCCGGCCTGATCGCGGCCGATGTTTCGGCGGAAGGGGCGACTCCATCCCGTGGAGCCGATAGGCGGGGCGCCGCGCTGGAACCGCCCGACCCCGGCTCCCAACAGGGTCCGACAGGCATCACGCGGTCAAGGGTCTCGCTCAATGGTATGGGCGCCTCGTGGGGGTGTCAACGCCCTCGCGAGCCGACCCCGCCAGACCCCTGCTGACCCGTAGGTACCGCGTTTCGACACGACCATGTAAGTTTTTCCTGGCCTTTCGCTTGGCCCTGTGCGAGGTTGGCCTCGCGTCACGCTCCGGCAGGCTCTTCCGGGACCGACGTCCGCCCAGGGAGGGGCGCTAGCCCGACCCGCCCCGGGAAAGGCTGCGACAACAGGGAGGTCGCCCTCGCGTTGCAGTTGTAACGACACGCGATTGCAGTATCCAACGGGACTCTCCAGCAGTCTCCCCACGTCCCGTGCTCCGAGAAGTGCGGAACCTCACTGCGAGCCGTGATTTCAGGGCTCCTCCGAGCGTTCAGTCGCCGACCGGCCAACCCACGGTTCAAGGGCACAGTTCGTGCGTAGTCGCGACGCGGTTTTCGAGCGCCTGACACACGATGTGCCATCGAGGACCGCGGGCCGACGGATGGCGGCTCGCACGTCGCACGGCCTCGCACAACGCTGCTTCCTGCTCCGCATGACGCGAATGCCCCGACGCTTCGATCTCAGGACGAGAGCGACGCACCGGCAACTCGGAGGACAGCATGCGCTTTTCGTCGATCGCCCTGAGCGTGGCGTTTGTCGCGGTAGTCGGCGCGACGTCGATCGCAAACGCACAGACCGGGGCCTGGAACAGCGTGACCCTGACGTGGACGACACCGGGAGACGATAGCTTGGTCGGCACCGCCGCCCAGTTCGATATCCGCTATTCGACGGCCGCGATCACCGCGGCCAACTTCGCGTCCGCCACCCGGTGGACCGGCGCACCCACACCGGCCGCGCCCGGCACCCAGCAGACCACGCTGGTGACCGGTCTCAGCCCCGCGACCACCTACTACTTCGCGATGAAGACCGGCGATGAGGTCCCCAACTGGTCGGCGATCTCGAACATGGTCTCCAAGACCACCGCCGCGGCCCCCGACATCATCCGTCCGGCGGCGCTCAGCGACGTGCAGATCACCGGCTCCACCGAGACCACCTTCGCCCTGCGCTGGACCGCCACCGGCGACGACAGTCTCACCGGCACCGCGACCAGCTACGACGTGCGCTATTCGACCTCGCCCATCACCACTGCCAACTGGGCGAGCGCCACGCAGGCGACCGGTGAGCCCGCCCCGGTGGCCGCGGGTGGCACGCAGAACTACACCCTGACCGGCCTCACCCGTCAGACCACGTACTACGTCGCGATCAAGGTGATCGACGACGGTGGCAACGCGTCGGCGCTCTCGAACCCGGTCAGCGCGGCCACGCCCGACCTGACCGCCCCCGCGGCGGTGCGCGATCTGGCGGTCGGCTTCCTCTGGTTCGGCTGGCAGACCACCCACGCCGACGTCCACCCTGGTGAGCGCGCGCTGGCGACCCGTTCGCCCGCGGCGCCGGACCGCTGAACGACGCCATGCACACGCAACGCTTCCACGGAAGGTGGCGGAAGGAGCAGATCCGCCGCGCGGTACTGGTCGCGGCGGCGCTCCTGCTGCTCGGACTCGCGCCGGTGATCGCCCGCGCCCAGGGTGCCGGCACCGACACACTCACCCTGGCGTGGACCGCGCCCGGTGACGACGGCACGATCGGGCGCGCGACCAGCTACGACATCCGCTGGTCCACCGCGCCGATCAGCGACGCCAACTTCACCTCGGCGAACGCGGTGACGGGTCCGCCCGCGCCGGCCAACTCCGGGGCACGCCAACAGGTGGTGGTGCGCGGTCTCAGCCGGGGCACCACCTATTACTTCGCGCTCAAGACCACCGACGACGCCGGCAACGTGTCGCCGCTGTCGAACATCGTGCAGTGGGACTGGGTGTACGACACCTCGCCGCCCGCGCAGCCGACCGGTCTCACCGCCACCGTCACCGGTGGCGGCAGCAGCGTGCACGTGCACTGGAACGCCAACAGCGAACCCGACCTCGGCGGCTACAAGATCTATCGCTCGAGCGCGGGTAGCGGCGGACCGTGGTCACGCGCCGACGGCCCCGGGCTCACCGCCACCAACGACTTCGTCGACGGCACGCTGCCGGTCGGCGTGAACCAACTCTGGTACAAGATCAGCGCCGTCGACATCAGCGGCAACGAGAGCGCGCGCACCAACCCGGTCAGCGTGATGCTGAGTGGCAGCGGCGGTGTTCAGGCCGCCGGGATGTGGGGTCTGGATCCGGTGTACCCGAACCCCAGTCGGATCGGCGGCCCGGTGACCCTCCCGGTCAGCGTCGGCGGTGGCTCGGGCTCGATCGAGATCACCGACGCCGGGCGCCGTCTGATTCGACACATCGACTTGAGCTCGCTCGCCGCGGGCCGGCAGAACGTGAATTGGGACGGACTCAACGACGCGGGCCGTCCGGTGGCCCCCGGCTTCTACACGGTGTGGATCGTGGGAGGCGGGTCGCGGCAGAGCGTCAAGATGGTGCGCGTCCCGTGAGCGCGCGGGAGAACGCCATGAGGCTCGTGAAGCTGACGCTGGCGGCAGCGCTGCTGATGGCCATCGTGGCTGCCGGCTTCGCCCACGCCGACATCAATCTCGCCGGCACCACCGCCGCCGGATTCCTCGCCAACGGGACCGGCCCGCGCGTGCTCGCGATGGGCGGCGCGACGCTCGGTCTGGGCGGCGATCTGCAGTCCGCCGCGTGGAACCCGGCGTCCCTCGGCTGGATGACGAACGGCGAGGTGACGCTCGCCCACGCCGGTCTGCCCGGGGACATGCAACAGGAATGGCTCGGCGCCGGCGGCCGGTTCGGCCAATCCGCGACCCGCTGGTCGGTGCAGGGGCTCTATCAGGGCAACGGCTCGTTTGACGGACGCGACGCCTCGAACAACCCGACCGGGACCTTCAGCGCCTCGAGCTTCGCGGTCGGCGCGCAGCTCGCGCAGACCTTCGGCGAGCGGGTGACACTCGGTTTCGGCACCAAGTTCGTGAGCGAGAAGCTCGGCGACGTGAGTGGTCTCGGCACCACCTTCGACTTCGGCGGCCAGGTGCGTACCGGGCCATTCGGATTCGGCGCATCAGCCACCAACATGGGCGGCCAGATGCGCTACAGCGGATCCGTCTATTCGTTCCCGGCCTCGTACGGCGCCGGCGTGTCGTACTCGCTGCCGGTCACCGGTCTCAGCTTCGCCGTCGACGCCAACTTCCCGAAGGCGTACTACAACGACGTCCGCTTCGGCAGCGAATGGCGCTGGCACGACATGGTGGCGCTGCGCGCCGGTTATCGCGCCGAGATGAGCCAGGGGACGCAGGATGGGCTCTCCGGACCGACGTTTGGCATCGGCGCGGGATACAACGGTCTGTGGTTCGACTACGGATATCTGGTATCCGGTGAGAGCGGCGGCTCCGAGCAGCGGCTCTCGATCAGCTTCCATCCGGGTGGATTCGGGCTGGGTGGCGCGTCGATGGGTGCCAACGGCACCGGCGCGTCGCACGCTCCGACCGCGTCCACTTCCGGCGCCGCCACGAAGGGCGCAACCGCGGCCAACACGCCCGCGGACAAGCCCGCGTCGCCGAGCACCAAGACGACCGGCACGAGCGCCAATGCCGCGCCGAACGCACGCGGTGCATCAGCGACCGCGGCGACCGCGGACGACATGAAGACCTCGAAGCCGGCGAAGGACGACACGGGTCCGGCGAGTCTCGACAAGGCCGGTCCGGTCGCCACCGTGACCGCCGTCGACGACGCGGGCAAGACCGTGTCGGCTTCGTCCAAGACGGCGTCCGGATCCAATGCGAAGCCGGCGGCGAAGACGCCTCCCGCTGCCACCGCGCCGGCCCCGGCCGCCGCCATGGCGCCCGCGGCGACCCAATCCGAGGTGAAGTCGGCGCCGATGTCCGACACGAAGACGACGGCGAACCAGCCCGAAGTGAAGTCCGCGCCGGTCTCCGACGCGAAGACGACGGCGGCCCAGTCCGAGGTGAAGTCGGCGCCGGTTTCCGACGCGAAGACCGCGGCGACCCAGCCCGAGGTGAAGTCCGCGCCGGTTTCCGACGCGAAGACGGCCGCGCCCGCGCCGACGGTCCCGGCCGCCCCGGCGGTCAAGAACGCCGCGGCGCCGAGCGCGTCGGCCAACACCACGACGCGTCCGCGTCCCGACAAGGTCACCGTGAAGTCGGGCGACACGCTGGCCTCGATCGCACGTCAGTACGGCACCAGTCCGGCGGCCATCATGATGGAGAACAACATGGTGTCGGAGACCATCAAGACCGGACAGAAGCTCAAACTCCCGAAGTAGTGCCAGGACCCCATCCCGCAGGACGCGGGGCGCATCGCGGATCCCGGGCCCGGTCTCACGACCGGGCCCTGTGCGTTGCGAGCGCCAGTTGTCCGTGGCGCGCGCGCTGGCGCACAATGCGGCGATGCCGCCCGACCCGCTCGGAATCCTGTGGATCACCGGCACACTGGCCTCCGGCAAGACCGCCGTGGCGATCGAGATCGGACGCCAGCTCGAGGCGGCGGCGCTCCCGTGCGCGGTGGTGGACCTCGACTGGCTCGGGTGGGTGCACGTCGGGGACGGGTTCCGGGACTACGACCGGCTCATGATCGCGAATCTCCGGCGCTTGTGGCCGGGATTCGCCGAGGTCGGCGTGCGGCATCTGGTGCTGGCTCGGGCGCTGCTGCGCCGCGACGCGCTCGAGACGCTCGCGAGCGGGTTCCCCGGCTCACCGATCGTCACCGTTCGTCTCGACGCGGCCCGCCGGACTCTCGAGCAGCGGCTCTCGTCCCGCGACCAAGGTGCCACGCTGCGCGAGCACCTCGCGGAGCTCGACCACTTCACCACCACGGTCGCTCGCGCCGCACTCGAGGACGCGGTCGTGTCGAACGACGATCGCCCGATCGAGGAGGTGGCGCGGGAGATCCTGGGGTTCACTCGCTGGACCGGAGGCATGGTCGTCTGATGGGCTTCAGTCGACAGCCACCCGCGGCGCTCGCCACCTGGCTCACCCGTCTCGTGCGACGCTCCGGTATGTGGAGCGAGCCCGCCGACATGGGGAGCCACTTCACGCGGATCGATCCGGACCTCGTGGAACGGATCCTGGTGCTCAAACCGCACGATCAGCTCGGTGACTTCATGGTGGCGACTCCAACGCTCAGGGCGCTCCGCGAGCGCTTCCCCACGGCCCGCATCACGCTCGTGACCCGGGCGTTCCTCGCCGACCTCGCCCATGCGCAACCCGACGTGCACGAGGTGCTGGTGCTGCCGCGCGTGTCCGGACTCGGCGAGGCTCTGGCCCTGGCGCGCGCGCTCGGGAGCGTGTTCCGCCTGCGCCCCCACCTGGCGGTGGTGCTCAACAGCGTGTCACGGTCCAAGACCGCCGACGCCCTGGCGGCGTGGTCGAGGGCGCGGGTCGTGGTCGGGCGCAGTCACGTCGGCGACGGTCCGCTTCCGGCGGGTCTGCCTGCGAGTCCGATGCCCCACTTCCACCAGATCGTGGGGAGCTCGTTCGCGTCGGAGAACGTGTACGACGTCGACGTCGGGATCGTCGCGGGGAGCGATCACCAGAGCCAGCGCGTGCTCGACCTGGTGGCCCCGCTCGGCGCGAGCGCGCCGTGGCGTGTGATGCGTCTGGCGCTCGACGGCCGGACACGGGCGATGGGAGTGGAGACACTCGAGCGGGCCTGGCGGACGAGCGGACCGGTCGATCGCGCATCGGCGGCCGGGAGCGTGGTGCCCGCGGGGACGCGCGGGGCCGATGCCATCCCGGTGGCCGGCGCGTCACCGAACGCGGGTGGGCACCCGCGCTGGATCGGCCTCCATCCGGGCGCCGCCAATCCGCTCAAGTGCTGGCCGCTGGACCGCTTCGTCGCGCTCGGTGTGGCGCTCGCGGGTGGGGCGGAGGAGCGCCGCTTGGCGGTGTTCGATTCGCCACGCGAGCCGGAACGCGCGCGTGCCGTGCACACCGGGCTGCTCGCGCGCGGCGCGCGGGCGGCGCTGGTGCCGCCCGGTCCCATCGGGGCGTTCGCCGGGGCCTGCTCCCATCTGGGGCTGCTCGTGTGCAACGACTCCGGTGTGATGCACATCGCCGCGGCGCTCGGAGTGCCCACGGTGTCGTTCCACTCGCTCGGGCGGCCCTCCGAGTGGGCGCCGGCACACGGTCGCGCGGTGGCGTTCTACGCCGATCACGCGATCGAGACCCTGCCGATGCAGCCGGCGCTCGAGGCGGCCGAGCGGCTGCTGGCGGGCGCGGAGCTCAGCGCGCGATCGTGAGCAGTCGCGCGAAGTGCTCGCGCCAGCGCACCGACAGCGCTGGCAGGGCGGCGAGCGTGCGCAGCCCCTCGGCGTCCTCCAACTGTCGCGTGTGGTACGCGAACACCCGGTCCACCGTCCACTCGGGGTGCGGTCCGCTGTCCCGGGTCACGATGTCGCCGCTCGTGAGACGGCCCGGGTCGATGACCCGCAGGTACCAGCCGCCGCGACGCGATCGGGTGACACGTGTCAACAGGTCCTCGCGATTCCAGCGACGCGAGATGTTGGCGCACGGCCCGCGCGGCTGCGAGACCTCGAGCACGACGGTTCCGACCGACCAGCGCTCGCCGA
>JBIOKD010000123.1:0-8910 GCA_044451485.1 Candidatus Eiseniibacteriota bacterium
CCCTACGACGCCGGCTCGCCGGCGTATCCACCCTCGCTCCCCGGCCCCGGGGGCGATCCGGCGGGACCCCCAATGGGCGGGCCCGGCGGTGATCCGATGGGCCCCCAGGGAGGGCCAGCAGGGCCCGCAGGTGGGCGTGGACGCGGGCGCCGTCGACGCCGCGGACGCGGCGGGAACCGGCCGGTGAGCAACAACGCCCCCGGCATGTACGCCGAGGGGGTCCAGCAGGGCTGGCAGAACGGCAATCAGCCGCGTCAGCCGGCCCCCGATCGCGGCGGACGTGGACGCGCACGACGCGGACGCGGGCGCAGCGGCAACGGCGGCGGCGACCGCCGGGGGGGTCTCGACGTCCTGCGCGACATGCAGCAGGCGGGGGTCGCGCTCGACCCGACCCAGCATCTCGAGCTGGAGCTTCCGCCGGGGCAGGGCAATCCACCCTACGGCGATCGCATCACCGGCCGCGCCATCGACCTCATCGCGCCGATCGGACGCGGGCAGCGCTGTCTGATCGTCGCCCCGCCCAAGGCCGGCAAGACCCGCATCCTGCAATGCATCGCCGCCGGCGTGGCGCACAATCACCCCGACGTCGAGATCTACGCGTTGCTGGTCGACGAACGCCCGGAGGAGGTCACCGACTTCAAGCGCAACACGCCCGCCAACGTGATCGCCGCCTCGAGCGACATGAGCATCGGCGAGCACATCGAGACCACCGAGTACGCCATGGAGGTGGTGGCGACCAAGGTGCTCGAGGGCCGGGACGTGGTGCTCCTCCTCGACTCGATCACCCGGCTGGCACGCGCCTACAACAACTTCTCGGGCAGTGGTGGGCGCACCATGTCGGGGGGTCTCGACTCGAACGCCATGCAGGCGCCACGTCAGATCTTCGGCGCCGCCCGCAAGATCGAGGGCGGTGGCTCGCTCACCATCGTGGGCACGGCGCTCATCGACACCGGGTCGCGCATGGACCAGGTGATCTTCGAGGAGTTCAAGGGCACGGGGAACAGCGAGATCTACCTGTCGCGCGAGCTGGCCGAGCGGCGCATCTTCCCGGCCATCGACATCGCCAAGAGCGGCACGCGCAAGGAGGAGAAACTGATCCCACCCGAGATGCTGCCGACTTACGTGATGCTGCGTCGGGTGCTGTTGCAGATGCCGCCGCAGGAGGCGATGACCAAGCTCGTGGACCGGCTCGGGCGCACCAAGACCAACGAGGAGTTCTTCCAGCTGCTCCGCGTTGGCGAATAGCGCCGGGGCCCGATCACGCGCGTTCGTGATGCACCGGGTTTCGCGCGCCCGGCTCGCCGGGCGTGGCTCGCCCCGCCATCCTGCCCCTGCCGCCCGGGGCCCCGTTGCCGGCCTTTCGGGCCGTGGCCGGGCGAAATCCATCCACAGAGGGTCTGTGGATAACCCCGCAACCACAGTCGGCCCTCGGCATTGGGATGTGAATGGCCGGCCGGCCCCGCGTGACCCGGAAGGTCGAACCGGCTTCTCCGGACTTGGCCGGCCCGTCGGCAAGCCGAGCCGGTTGGGTCGACGTGTCCCATGGCGACGTGGTCGATCTTGCGGAAATCCACGATTTCGAAACGGCGAACAATCGTTCAGCCGTGGTCAAGATTCGCATTGAAGACGATCCCGCGCGCTGAGCCCGAATCCCGCGGGTGTAGTCTGCATCTAGAACGGTTACAGGTTTGGGAGGCGGTGGTCGCGGATCCCTCGGGTGCGGCCCCCGAGCCCGCGATCGCCCCTCCCAAGTTGCTTTCAGCATGACGCCCCGCCGGTGAGACCGGCGGGGCGCGGGCGTTTTGGGGGCGCCGAGCGCCGCGGCGCGTACCGGCGACCGCCCACAGCGTCAGAAGACATCGGGTGAAGCCCTAACCACGACCGCCCGATAACTCCATGGCCGCGCCTCGCCAGCGGCGGCTTCCATGGAGGGATTGACGTGCGCGTCCGACCACGGCTGGTCATCCTCGCTGCACTGCTCGTCGTCACCGTGGTGGGCGCAATGCTCTTCCACGGCATCCACGACCGAAGCGTCGTCGAGCGCGCGCATCTCAGTGCCGCGCAGGAAGTGCTCGAGCGCGCTCCACATCCCCTGCGACCGGACGCGCGGGCACTGATCGCGATCGCGGACATCCACCAGCTCGTCACCGGCGCGCCGAGGCGCCCCGTGGAAGCGCACGACCGGAACGGTCGATGGGAGCTGTCGTATGGCGGCGTCGTGGTGGGCACCTTGTCGCCTCGTGCCAGCTACCGGGAGACGCGCGCCTTTCTGTCCGGTTGGGCGGCGGGTCTGCGGCCCGACACCGCCATCGCGGTACGCCGTGGCCCCGCCGACCGCTCCGAGCGCGCGATCCGGGCCGGCCTGGACTCGCTTCACGCGCTTCCCGCGTTGGCGCGAATCGACCGCGCGTGGCGCGCCGGGCGACACGATCGGGCGATGATCGGGCTGGCCGCCCGCGCCTACGTCCTGGCGAGTCTCGAGACCGGCGATCGCGTCGGAGCCTCGGATTCGTTGCTGGGGCGAGCATGGGCCGTGGTCGCGGTGGGAGCTGCGCTGGACCCCGACTCGGTGCGTCGTGACGAATGCTTGCTGGCATCGGTGCTCGGGTACGGATCCGCGGCCTGTTCGCTGGCCACGGCGCTGCCGACCTCCGATCCGATGCGGGCATTCGTCCTGCGGCAGGATCGGACGCTTCATGGACTCGCGACCCCCTCGGCGTACCAGGCGGGCTATCTGTGGCTCGAACGGCTGGCGGATCGGGGCGATCTCGAGGCATGGGGAGCCCTGGCCATGGCCCGCTTCAGTCACGATCCATCACTCGCGCTGCCGGTGCTCGCCAGCGGGCTGTCGATCGGGCGCTTCGAATCGCGCTGGGAGGCCGGCAACGCCATGTTGTCGGCGGTCTCGAACGAGCTCCACCTGTGCCAGGATCTGGACCACGCCGACGCCGTCACGGCCGTCTCTCCGCCTCCGGGCGCTCCCACCAGTGGCGGCGCGGTCGGGATTGTCGACCGACTCGAGGGACTATTGGACGACCTGCCGGAGTCCGAGGACGGGCCCATTCTCGACCGGCGGGTGATCCGCTCCTACTACCGAGCGACGTTCTACTCCGGGCTCCGCACGATCGCCGACCACCTGTTGTTCGCCCTCTCGTCGGTTCCCGCCGCCGAAGCGTTCGCGCAGGACCTCGGCGACTCCTGTCACGGCGCCGGTGAGGAGTTCCGGCGCTGGCTGGTCGATATGGCCGACCTCAAGGCCGGGCGTGACGTCAGTAAGCGGCTCGCCCAGGATCTGTCCTCCATGCCGCACTTCGGCTGCGAAATGCTCGATCTCGGCTACGACGCCGTGAGCCGCTCGTCCCGTGACGGCACCGGCAATCAGGGGCTCGTCGCGGCCCGCACGCTGGTGGACCGGCTTGATGGACGGCCTTCGGGGGTCCGCTCCTATGGATGGGCCTATCGATTCGCGTTGTTCGACCCGCTCTTGGCCGACACCGTCGATGACGCCATGGCGCACATCGCTCATCCCGCCGATGTGACATGGTGGAGTTGGTGGTGCGGCATGACCGCGGATACCACGACGCTGCTGCGTCTCGCCGGTGACCGGGATCGCACCATCGAAGAACGAAGTCGGGCACTCGAAGCCCTCGACGCGCTGCCCATGGCGGATTCGATCGCCGTCGCGGGGTTGCACCGTGCGCTGATGACGGAAGCGCCTTGGGACTACGAGGCCGTGGATCGATACGCCGCCTTCCTCGCCGCTCACGGCCAGGGTGACGCCGCCCGCGCGGCCCTGACGTCCTGGCTCGATCGATCGGACCGCAGCAACCGGGCCTTCGACGAAATTCGAGCCCGAGACCGTCTCGCGGATCTCTACCGACGGGACGGCATGACCGCGATGGCGCTCGACGTTATCCAGCCGGCCGCGCTCAGCTGGAAGTTCAGCGCGCTGGCGACCGCGGCGCGGATCGAAGACGATCTCGGCCATGCCGACGCCGCGCTCCGGATTGCCGAGGCTGCATGGAAGCGCTATCCCGACAGCGATGATGCGAAGGCGCTGGTCGTGCGTCTGCTGTGGCGCCACGGGCGCGACGACGACGCGGCCGCGGCCCTTCGAGTCCGGGGCGACCTCCTGGACGTGTCGCTCTGGCGGGACGACCTGGTGCCGGTGTTGCGGGAGCGTTTCGCCGACCACCCCGACGACATCGCGCGAGCCCTCGCGCCCGCGTTCCGCGCAGGGGACGAGCTCGGCGAGGGGCTCCAGGTACTGGCCACCGAACTCGATCGTGCAGGTGACGCGAGGTTGGCTTTCGCGGTGGAATCGCGGGTCCGCGTGCACACCGACAATGCGTGGATCGTGATGGTCGGCTCGTATCGTTACCTGCGCGAATCCGCCGGTGCCGAGGCGGCGCGGCGCTGGATGGACGCCCAAACCCAGGGCATGACCGATGACAGCCTCGGCCGATTGCTCACCACCGCCTTCGGCGAAGGCGAAGACGCGCTGCTCTGGGACGTGCGCTGGCCCGGGACGATCGGTGACGACAGTGAGTTCCTGTGGTTGTTGCGCGCTGCGGCCTCGAGACGCCACCCCGTGCTCGATCCGGCCCGGCGACACGATCTCCGTGCGCACTTTGCGACGGCCGCGGGCGGGCACTACCACATGCTCGGGCGATTCATGCTGGGGCTCGAGAGCGAGTCGGCGACGCATGCCGAAGCGGCCACGACGAGGGCGGCAAGCGAGACTGACTACTACCTCGGGTTCGCCGCTGAGCAGGAAGGCCGTATCACGGATGCGGCACGCTGGTACTCGCGTTGCGCGGCGCTCAACATGCGGCGGAACGGGGAGGACTACTGGGCGCGCCGGGTCCTTGCCCAGTGGGCCACGAGTGGGCGCACGGTAGAGCGAATCGAGGTCGAGGCGCGTTCCTCCGCCCGGCGGCGGGCCACCGCCGGTCGTGACACGGGCGCCATCTGAGCGACCGGTTCAGGGACTGGCCTCGTCCATCTGGCTGGGCAGAACGCTCGCGGCCACGTGATGCGCCGCTTGGGCCCGACGCCGATTCCCGGTGCCGGCGGGGCGCGGGCGTTTCGGGGCGCCGCTCAGCTCACCCGGGTCACGAACTCCCCGGTGCGCGTGTCCACCTTCACCAGATTCCCCTCTTCGATGTAGGGCGGGACCTTGATCTCGAGACCGGTCTCGAGGATCGCCGGCTTGCTGGTGTTCTGCACCGCGGCGCCCTTGATGTTCGGCGTGGTCTCGGTGACCGCCAGCTCCACGAACATCGGCAGGTCGATCCCCACCACGCGGCCGCCGAAGTACATCGCCGTCATCATCATGCCGTCCTTCAGGTAGCCGACCGCCTCGCCCAGCACGTCCTTGCCGAGCTCGATCATCTCGAAACTTTCGGTATTCATGAAGTGGAACTGGTCGCCGGCGCGGTAGCTGAATTGCAGGCTGTGCTCCTCGAGCGTGGCGCGCTCGACCTTGTCCTCGGAGCTGAAGCGATGCTCGTTCTTGGAGCCGTTCTCGATGTTGACCAGCGTGGCCTGGACGAAGCCGCGCAGGTTGCCGGGCGTGCGATGCACGACGGCCGTGACCCGGTGTGGCTTCCCGTTGTGCATGATCAGGTTTCCGACCTTCATCTGGGTGGCGGCGATCACGGGGTGCTCCTTGCTGGCGGGTGGCGGTCCGGGGGATGCGGGACCCTCGGAGGGCCTCCCCACATCGAATGCGGCCGGTGATTCTGCCCCAATCGGCCGACGCGGGCAAATTGGCCCGGGCGTCGGGCGATGGGGGTGAATCGGACGTCTAGCGCAGCACCACCGCCCGCGTGGTGAGCACGCGCGTTCCATCGGCGCCACGCACCTCCGCGCGCGCGAAGTACATCGCGCTCGCCCCGGCGACGCGGCCCAGCTCGAAGCGATGCCGCCCTGCCGCGAGCTCCGCGTCCGCCAGCACCGACACCTGGCGCCCACTCACGTCGTAGAGCGTCACCCGCACACCCGAGGCGCTCGGCAGATCCAGCGCCAGCGCCGCGTCGCGCGGTGGCCCCACCGTCGCGAAGCGCAGCGACCCCGGCGCCGCGGTGGGAGTCACCGGCGGGTCTCCGACACCCGTCACCGCGCCGACGACGGCCACCCGCACCTCTCCGGCGTCGACGAGCACGTGCACCACGCCCGCGCCCGGCTTGCCGTTGACGGTCACGTTGGCGAAAGCCCCGCTCACGCTTCCGAGGATCACCACGAACGTGTCGCCGACCGCGGGCGCGTCCCCGGAGATGGAGCGCACGTCGAGTGACCCCGCCAGCGGCACCGGACCGATCGCCAGGATCAGGTCCTGCTGGGTGTGTCCCACCTTGAGCGTCGTGACCCCGGTCGCGGTTGGATGGAACGACCCGGTCACCAGCGCCGCCACCGAGGGCCCCAGGTCGAACGTTCCCGCCAGGGCCAAGTCCCCGGTGATCTGCCCGTGATAAGACACCCATGCGCTGTCACGCACGTCGAGCGAGCCCACCACCGTGCCGCTGCCGGCGAGGACGAATCCGGCCTTGAGGTGCCCGGTCTTGGGAAGTTGCAGGACACCGTCGTCGATCCGCATCTTGCCCAGATCGCCGCCATTCGAATCGAGTACCAACAGCGTGTCGCCGTTCCCGATCGTGGTCTGTCCCGCCGATGCGAACCCGTCGCTCATCGTCGAGTCCCCGACGACCAGCCGCCCGGTCGCGCCGCCGTAGGGTGCCGCGACGCTGAGAAGGCCCGTCGCGGCATCGATGTAGAGACGACCCTGGATCACACCCAGACCGCTGATGGAGCCCGCCCCCAGCACCCGCGTGAGCGGGCTCTGGACGACCGCGGGCGCGAAGGACGACAGGGTCACCGCGGGTCGGAGCGGGCGATCCATCCGTCGGGTGGCCGCGTTCTGGGTCACCAGATCGGTGCCGTACACCGATAGGATCAAATCGCCACGCACGTCGATCTCGGGTGTGGCCTGGATCAACCCGCCGCTGAAGGCGAACATCCGCGGGCCGTTCGCGCCGACGGTGAGTGGGCGCGTCCCGCCGACGTAGGCCAGAACGCCCTCGGTGTCCACCTCGGCCAGGGCCTGCCCGGTCATGTCGAAATGATCGGTGACATCGACCCTTGCGCCCGAGCCCGGCCGCATGAACCCGTATCCCGGACCCATGGTGAGCCCGTGGGTGGAGACATGCGCGTCGTGCTGGGCGAAGAGATACGCATTCGCTGCGAACAATCCGGCGAGGACGGTGCCGTTCATGAGACTCACGGTCGCGGACGAGTCGGCCGTGAAGTTGACCGAGGAGCTGACGGGGCCGCCGAGTGTCGTGGTGTCCTGCACCGTCAACGAGCTGCCCGCACCCCGCACGAGAATGTTCGAGTAGTAGAAGTTCGCGTCCACGAGCAGGGCACCCTGGATCGTGACGGTCGCGGCGGAATCCACATCCATCTCGGCCGCCTCGTACGCCGAGTCCCCCATCACGACCCTGCCGTGCACGGTGAGCTGGGTGCCGGACCCGGCGACGCGCAGTTTCCCGGAGCTACCGCGACCCAGCCCCAGCGTCGGTGCGCCCGAGGTGTTCGGCCAGAGGTCGGTGATGGATCCGTTCTCGAGCCACAGCTCCGGCGCCCCGGTGTTGGCCGTGCCGATCTGGAAGGGCGCCGCCTGCTTGATGGTCGAGGTGCCGCCGATCACCTGAGTGACCCCGCTGGAGAGATCGAGCTCACCACTCAGCGCGTCGTTCATCGTGATCCCGCCAGCGAACACGACGTTCGAGGGGCCACCGATCCACAGCTGTCCACGGACCGGACCGCCGGGTGCCTCGTCGGGATCACCCAGCCAGCAACGTCCCTGCACCGACACCGTGCCCAGCCGGATCTCGGCGACACCACTGCCACCGGTGACCGCGGCCTGGTCGTTCGCGCCGATGTACAGCGGGCCGCGCGCGTCGATGATCGACTTGACGCCGAGGTCGGTCAGGATCTGGAGCTTGCCGGTGGCTCCCGGGTGACGCCCGATGAACAGCGCGCCACCGGGGTTGAGCATGCCGCCGGTGCGCAGCACGGCGGTCGCCTGGCCGTAGTCGCCGATCGCGATCCAGCCATGGGCGGGATCCCCGAGGGTGGTGGTACCCAGCACCGACGCCTGGGATCCGGGATGGTCCGAGACGGTGACGCTCATGGTGTTGCTCGCCCCCGGCGCGAACGAGAGGTCGCCGGCGCTGCGGAACGAGCCGCCGTTCTGGATGGTGAGCGCCGCCGAGCCACCCGTGGACCCGAATACGCTGGTGGCCGCCGGGGTCATGGCCCACGCCTGGGTGTTCGTGCCGTCCACCGTCAGCGATGCGCTCGAGTTGTTCTCGATCATCGACCACGTCGGTCCGTCGATCCGGCCGCTGGTGATGGTCAGGAAGGTGTTGTTCTCCAGCAGCGGGTGAAAGGCCACCCCGAGCCGGGCGGTCACCGCGAATCGGGGGCTCGTGTTGACCAGCGTCAGCGAACGAATGGTGTCCGCCGGTGACGACCACAGGACGGTGTAGGCGCTGTTGAGCGCGAATTGCCCGTCATCGGCCGCGCCCGGGACACCGATCGGACTCCAGTTGGTCGAGGTCGAGGCGGAGCCTCCCGCGGCGTTGATCCAGTTGTAGCCGGTGGCCCCGGCGCGTGTCGCGGCGCCCGCGAGCAGCAGGACGATGGTCCACACGCGTGCCGCCTGGACCGCGGGTTCGAAACCAGGTCGATCGATCGACATCGGGATCTCCTTCGCGCGATGCTCGTTCGGCGCCCTACGCTGGTCACGATCGGTCGGGCTCATCGCAACACCACGGCGCGTGTGACGAGCACCTGTGTCCCCGTCGCGCCACGCACCTCCGCGCGCGCGAAGTACATCCCGCTCGC
>JBIOKD010000124.1:0-8878 GCA_044451485.1 Candidatus Eiseniibacteriota bacterium
CGTAGGGCTTCTGGAGCGCCTCGGGGTCGCCGGGACGCATGTGAACCTCCTCGGAGGGCGGGCTCGGGGCCCGCACCCGCCCGTGCGGCGCGCGACCGGGATCTCTCCCGGAAGCACAACGGCCGTCGAGACGGCCGGAGCGGGCAGCTTCGTAGGGCCGGGGACGGTAGCACAGGGGTCGAAACCGCCCCAAACCGGGGCCGGAAGCGACGCCAGCGGCCCGCGATCTCGGCCACCGGGAGACGATGCGCAGCGGGCATCGGAGGGAGCCGCCGCGACCCGGTTGGCGTCGGGCGGTGGTCGCCGAGCCGCGGCCGGGCTGCACCCGGGAACCGTGCTAGCATCCCGCTCCATGCCGCGACGCACCTCCGCTGCCCCATGGATGTCGGCCGCCCTGCTCGTCGCGATCGCCGCGCTGCCGCTTCCCGCGCGCGCCACGCCCTACGACCTGCTCCGACCCGGCGATCCGATCTACGACGAGCTACGCGTCCTCGACGCGCTCGGCCCCGGTGCCGATAGCGCCTACGCCCTCCCCCATCTCGGCACCCGGCCGCTACAGATGATGGAGATCGCCACCCGCGCCCCCGGTCGCGCTACCGCCGACCCCGAGCACACCACCCGCACCCGGCGTATCGCCGAGCAGCGGGTGGCGCGTCTGCTCTGGTTCGACGGGCCGGACGCGACCCGCGCCGGCGCCCCGGCGGGCGCCACGCCGCGTCTGCTGCAGCTTGCGTGGCCGGACGGCGAGCGTCTCGAGGTGTCGGCCGGAATCGAGGCCACCGGACGGGTGGCGCAGGACTCCCTCGCGCGCTGGGGGAGCGGCAGCGGTCTGCACGTGCGCGCGGGTGCCGTGACCGATCACTGGCTCGCGTACCTGCACTTCCTGGCCGGCTACGTCGACAGCGCCCGCACCTTTGCCGATCCGATCGTGCCGGGGAACGACGTCACCACCTACACCGACGAGGCCTATCTCGCCTACACCGGGACTGCGGGACGCTGGAGCATCGTGCTGGGACGCGATCGCTGGAGCTTCGGCCCCGGTGACGAGGGCACGCTCATGCTCTCCCCGACCGCCGCGCCCTACACGGCCTTGGCGATGCGGGCCCGCATCCCGGCGATCCGCGCCGACGGGATCGTGATCAACGGCACGCTCCAGTCGGCCGGCGGCGAGCAGCTCGCCGCGCACCGTCTCGAGTGGCAGCCATGGGAGCCGCTGCGGATCGGGCTCAGCGAAGCCGCGCGTTACCGGGCCGCCTCGTGGCAGCCGCTCTATCTCATGGGGGTGATCCCCTACACGGTCGTGCAGCGTCTCCAAGTCCAGGACGAGCCCGACTCGGCCACCACACTTCGCAACAACGTCATGGTGGGCGGCGACGCGAGCTGGCGCGTCGCCCCCGGCACGCGCTTCTACGGCGAGCTGCTGATCGACGATCTGCACGCGCGCACCGCATCGAACCCGAACAAGTACGGCTACCAGATCGGCTACGACGGCGCCGGTGACGCGCTCGGACAGCGACTCACCTGGGGCGCGGAGTTCACCCGCATCTCGCGTTACGTCTACACCTCGTACTTCGGGCGGTCGTTCGTCGCCGAGGGCCGGCCGCTCGGCTGGCCATACGGCCCGGACTCGCGCCGGTTCCGCCTGCGCGCCGCGTGGGACGCCTCGGCCGACTGGTCGGTCGACGCCGCGGCCGCGTGGACGGACCAGGGCGAGGCCGGGCTCGACAGCACGTTCGTGCCCGGCAGACCCGAGGTCGACGCCTCCAAGTTCCTCGGCGTGGTCACCCACACCCGTGAGGCCGAGATCGGTCTGCGCTGGTGGCCCGCGAGCGGCGTGACCCTCGAGGCCCGCACCGGGTACCGATGGGTGGACGACGCCGGTCACGTGAGCGGCGCCACCACACAGGGCGCGTGGGGACAGGCCTACGTGAGGCTGATGCGCTGAGCCGGCCCGGCGGGACGACGCGGGAACGCGCTCAGTGCGGGACGAGCGCGGACGCGCTCAGTGGCGCGTCGGCAGCTTGAACTCGCGCGACCAGGCCACGGTCCGGGCGAGACCGTCCGCGAAGGACATCGCGGGCTCCCAGCCGAGCACCGCTTTGGCGCGGGTGGCGTCCAGATAGATGCGCTGGATCTCGCCGGCGCGGGCGGGCTCGAACAACGGCTCGATCCGCGTGCCGAGGATCCGGTTCAGCTCCCGGACGATGTCGAGCACCGAGGTCCCGACCCCGGTTCCGAGGTTGACCATCTCGCCCCCGCCGCGGGTGAGCGCGATCGCGTTGGCCGCGACCACGTCCGCCACGTACAGGTAGTCGCGCACCTGCTCGCCGGTGCCGAAGATCCGCGGCTGCCTTCCCTCCAGCATGAGCCCGATGAAGATCGCGTTCACGCCGGCCTCGCCATGTGGATTCTGACGCGGGCCGTACACGTTCGGATAACGCAACACCGTGTAGTCGAGCCCGTGGAGCAGCTTCCAGATGTAGAGGTAGTGCTCCACCGTGTGCTTGCTGGCGCCGTACGGGGCCTCGGGGTTGACCGGGTGGTCCTCGGTCGCCGGCAGCTGCCGGCCCTCGCCGTAGAGCGCGCCACCGGTCGAGGCGTAGACGACCTTCCGCACCCCGTGCCGGGTGCAGCTCTCGAGCAGACCGATCGCGCCCAGGATGTTCACCGTGGCGTCGTGACGCGGTTCGGTCACCGACTTGCGCACGTCGATCTGTGCGGCGTGATGATCGACGATCTCCGGCTTGAACTCGCGGACGGCGGCGTCCACCGCCGCCGGATCGGCGAGATCGCCGACGATGAGACGCGCCTTGGGGTGCACGAACTCGCGGAACCCGCTCGACAGGTCGTCGAACACCGCGACCTCGTGCCCCAGCTCCACGAACCGGTCCACCACGTGGGAGCCGATGAAACCGGCCCCTCCCGTCACCAGGACGCGCATACCGCCTCCGTCCCCGCTCCGCTCGCGATCGCCGCACCCACCCGCGTGTGATCTCGCACGCGCGAGCTCAGCCGGTCGTCCTCACGCCGGCGAACTCCCACGCCGCCGGAGTCCGCGGCGCGTCACCGGTCACGCGACGCACCCACATCAGGAACTCGAGACGCGAGCGCACGTCACCATCGTAGGCCAGCACCGTGGTCTCGTCGTCCGGGGTCTGCTCGGCCGCACCCGGGTCGAGCCCGTCGCGATGCCGCCGCACCAGAGCGGCCCAGTCCGGCCCGGACGCGGTCTCGATCGGCATCACCATCTCCCATGCCAGGATCCCCGCGCCCTCGGCGGTCAGCGCGGGCGCCGCCGAGACCGGCTCGGCCGTGGCTGCCGCGAGCCGAGCCGGCGCCGACGCGGCTTCGAGCATCACTTCGGCCTCGGGCCCCAATGGCATGCCGCTGAATACGATGCCGAGCCGCTCCGAAAGCGCAAGCGCGGCCCGCTCCGGCACCTGCTCGCCGGCCCACCACCCCTCCACCAGCCGGCCCGCGAGTGCCATGCCGGCCTCGCGTGGCACGTCGACGTCGAGCGCCACGAGCACGTGCTCGAAGAGCGCGTGCGCCTCGTCGGCAAGACGCCCGAGCGACTCCCAAAGCAGCGCCGGCTCTCCACCGCGCGCGAGCAGGTGGAGACCGGCGAAGCCGGTGTTCTGGACCACACCGAGCACCGGCAGGGTGCCGTCGAGACACTCGCCCACCCCCCAGCGCGCCTCGCGCTGGAGCCGCGCGTGGAGCATGCAGCGGCGACCAGCGTCCACCATGAGCACGCGCCCCCCGCGTCCGATCAGGTCCGCGGCCACTTCGAACGCGGCGCGCGCCGCGAGCGCCGGGGTCGGGCCGCTGACCAGATGCAGCCAGGCGGTGGTGCCCGACGGTCGTCGTGGCGCCGCGAATCCGAGCCGCTCGTGCACCAGCCGCCGCTGGGTGGGCGGTGCCGTGGGTCGCGTCGCTGGAGCGGCGTGGCGTCGCGCATGCTTTGCGGTCCGGGTCGCCGCCGGCGGAAGCCCGTTCCGGGCCGCGTCGCGCAGGTCGAGGTCGGGCCAGACGTCGCCCGGCATGGACTCGTCACTCCGGAGCAGCGGTGGCGCCGCGAGGCCACGCCGTGTTCCGAGACGCGCCAGAAGCCAGGTCGCGACGAGACCGATCACGCCCGCCGCGAGGATCCAGGCATAGCTCCGCTCCCAGCCACCGAGATCACGGAGTCGAAGCGGGATGGCGAACGCCGGGAGCATCACCCAGATCCGCGGCGTGCGCGGATCGAATCGGGACGGGTTCACGCCGCCGGACACGGCGGGCGGCAAGCACGTACCACGAGCGTCTTCCATGGCGCCCCTCGAGGGGTGGTCACGCGGCGGACGCGCATCCGGCGCGTCCCCGTCCGGTGGCCGGACGGTCCGTGAAAGCTAGCCACCCCGCGCGACTGGGTCAAGTGGACAGATGGCGGGCGGAAGGACACCGGAGGGCGATGACCGCCTCGCCGTGGACCGAGCCCGTGGCCCGCCAAGGCTCCGCATCGAGATCAGTGAAAGCGCTGCTTCACACCACCCCAGGTCGCCCGGATGGTGGGGGTCGTGGAAAGTGGCCCGAACTTCTGGACGCGATTGTTGCCGGTGTCCGCGATGTAGATGTTGCCCCCCACGTCCACTGCGACAGCACTCGGGTACATGAACTCTCCCTGACCAGCGCCGTGCGAGCCCCACTGCGTCAGGTACGTCCCGGTGCTTGTGAACACCTGGATTCGATGGTTACCCGCGTCGGCGACATAGACGCGCCCGTTGCCATCGATAGCGATCCCGAAGGGGCCACTGAACTCCCCGTTACCGGTGCCGAACGAACCCCACTGCGTCAAGTATCCGCCCTTGCTCGTGAACACCTCCACACGAGGGTAACTGGGGTCTCCGTCAACCACGTAGACGTTGCCTCCCGCATCGAGGGCGAGGCCAGCGGGTTCTCTGAACTGGCCGTTGCCAGTGCCGTAACTTCCCCATTGGGTCAGGAGACTCCCGCTACTACTGAACACGATCACCCGACGGTCGCCGGGATCCGAGACGTAGATGTCGCCTCCGGGGCCGGCGGCGATCCCCGCCGGCGTGAACACCCCGTGGGCCGGAGCGGTCCATTGCGAGAGGTACGTGCCATCCGGGTCGAACTTCTGAATCCTGTTATTTCCGGTATCCGCGACGTAGATACTCCCGGTGGTATCTACGGCGACCGCCAAGGGTAGGATGAACTGGCCATTGCCTGACCCGAGGAAAGCACCAAGCTGCATCAGTAGCACGCCCATCCCTGTGAATTCTTGAACGCGGTTGTTACCGGAGTCGGCCACGTAGACATTGCCATTCCCATCGACAGAGACACCCTGCGGATTGTAGAGGGAACCCCACTGCGTCAGGTACGCCGGAGGTTGAGCGTCGCTCTCGCTTGGCCTGCCGAGACACGCGGCCGCGACCAACCCGCACATGAGCAACAACTGCCGACCTGTCACGCCTCGCCTCCGCCGCCGCGCTCTCCGTGTCGCGATACCGGGAAATACATCCCCCGGCGCCCGTTCGTTCCGATCGGTCGCGGTTCCACCTACCGATACCGCTGCTTGACGCCACCCCAGGTCGCCCGGATGGTCGGGGTCGTGGACAGCGGCCCGAACTTCTGAACCCGGTTGTTGTCGGTGTCCGCGACGTAGATGTTGCCATCCGCGTCCACCGCCACTCCTCCAGGGAGCGAGAATTCACCTGGCCCGGAGCCGCTGGAGCCCCACTTCGTCACGTAGCCTCCACTGCCGGTGAAGACCTCGATGCGGTTGTTGCCGTAGTCCGCCACGTACACGCGTCCCGTGCGATCGACCGCCACCCCGATCGGGATGTTGAGCTGGCCCTCGCCCGAGCCAAACCCTCCCCAGCGAGTCAAGTAGCCGCCCGTGCCTGCGAACTTGGATATCAGGTACGTTTCCTGGTCCGAGACATAAACATCTCCCACACTATCGATCGCAATGCCGGTCGGAGCCTCGAATTGTCCAGGGCCACTGCCATAGGTCCCTCCCCACTGGGCAAGATAGTTCCCATCGCTATCAAAGACTTGCACCCTGAAGTTGGCTTGGTCCACCGCATAGATCCAACCATTCGCACCGACCGCTATCCCGGCCGGACCACCGAGGAACTTGCCACTCGTAGAACCCACGCCGCCCCACTGCGTCAAGTACGATCCGCTGGCGTCAAATTTCTGAATCCGGTTATTCCCGGAATCGGCGACGTAGATGCTCCCGTTGCCTGCCACACTCACTGCAAAGGCGCCATCAAATTGCCCGGCTCCCGATCCCCGCTGCCCACCGATGGTCATCAGTAGGCCTCCCGTCGGGGTGAACTTCTGAACCCGATTGTTGCCGGTGTCCGCCACGTAGATGTACCCACCGCCGTCGACAGCTACGCCCGCTGGAACCGAGAACGAGCCCCACTGCATCAAGTACGGTGGGGTTTGAGCCCCACTGCCCTTCGGCAATACGAGTGATGCGAAAATGGCTGCTCCGCTGAAGAGAAGCTGTCGGCGCGTAGGCATGTCCTGCCTCCACAAGTAGCGTCCATCGCATTGCGACCGGTTGTGGGTCGCGGATGCAATGGTTCCAGGCCTCGGCCCTTCAAGAAGTGACGGCTACGTTATGCCAAGCGCCGCCATAGTAGACGGTCAGTGTGTCTGTCGTCGCGTCAAAGACCACATCGCCATCCACCAGGTCCACCATGTTCGATATGTCGAGAGGATCGCTTGGGGTTCCTGATGTCATTCGAGGTATACGCACTCGGTCGCGGCCGAGCACGACGTTGCGTCGGCTCGTCAGATTGATACTCAGCGTCGAGTAACGGTTGTCGTCCCCCCGGACGCTGCCAGCGATGTACGTCTCGCTGGAGCCATTCGTGACATTGACGTCATGCGTGGCTATCGCATCGTTGCCCTCTCCCCCACCCACGTGCAGATATAGGCGCGCACCAATGATGATCAGACCGCGGACCACGTTTGGCGTGTCGCACGTAATGAGGTTCGACGCCATGTTGGGCACGGCGACCGGCGGATAGTCCTGGACTGACGGGTTCGTCCGATAGAAGCTGCAGTTGAGGAAGAGGATGGACGAGGCGTTGGTGCCGGTGATCCGAACGAAATAGGCACTGCTCGAGTCCGAGTTGGGGTTCTCGAAGTCGCACGTGTCGAACGTGACCGTGGCGGCATCGTTGATCAGCACGTACTCCGAGTTGTCCAAGGCGGTGTCGAAGGCGGTTCGGTCACACCGGACCAGGGAGCAGCGGTCCAAGTAGAGCTGATAGCCCTTGGACGCACCGATATTGCACTGCACGATGGTCCAGGTGGTGCAATCCCGATTGATCTGAACGAGGCCGTCTTGGACGTTGTAGCTGAGGTCGCAGTTGTTGACCCCGCAGAGGATCGAGAACGAATTGCCGTCGACGCCCGGGTCCACGCTGGAATCGGACCCATAGGCGTACAAGGCATAACTCGGAGTCTGCGAGATCGCGCAGTCACGGAGCTGAAATCCACGCAGCGGCGCCCCGGTGGTCTCGGAGGCCTTCCGGCCGACACTGATGCCGCGACCAGGGTTCGAACTCGTCGGGGTCGTGGTGGGGCCGACGATGCCGAGATTCTCGATGATCGTGCCATCCCCGCGAACCCGGATCAGAGCGTCGTTGGTGGTGGTCGTCGGATTGGTCGCCCACGAGAGGATCGTCGCGGCCTTGCCCTCTCCGATCATTCGCACTGGCCGGTTCGTGGGCAGCACGATGCACGCGCTCTGCGCCCAGGTCCCCGCGGGGATGAACACCGTGCCGCCACCGGCCGGTAGTGCGTCCACCGCGGCCTGGATGGACGAGTATGCGAGCGCGTTCAGCCAGCCCGTGAGGCTCGAGACGAAGGCCCCTGCGGCGTCGGGGAACATGCGGCCCGTGAAGCCGGTGCCCGTCGCCGTGTAGTCGAAGCGCTTGACCCGGACGAACGCCCCAGCGCGGCCGGTCCCATCGGCGGAGATCGAACTCCCCAAGGAACTGCTCCCCAACGGATCGGAATAGAACACCGGGCGGTTGTTGGTGAGGACGAGCCGATCCCCAGCGCTCGCGCTGATCGTGCTGCCGGACCCGTTGTGGAGCGTGAGCGAGGTCGGAGCATCCACCGACACCACAGTGAGCGTGCCGCTCTGGAGGGCACCGCTCTTGAACACCTGCAGGGAGTCCCCCGCGAGGATCTCGCCCGTGGCGGAGACCGCGACGTCCGAGACGGTCACGCCGTTGCCGACGCTCAGGGAGTAGGTCAACGTGGCGCCCTGCCGGTAGATGTTGATGGTCGCCGACGCCGGGATCTGAGCCTGGTCGGAACCCGACTTGTCCCGGTAGACCGTCGTCTCGAATCGCTTGAGGAACGGCGCGGCCATGGTCTCACCCGCTCGCAGTTGCCCCGGCCGTGGAGCGATCGCCCGGCGAGTAGCGGTCCACCTGAACTGGAATGAGTATATCACCCGGTTGGGGACGCGAGGCGCGGCCCTTCGGCGCCCGGTCGGCGCGGCTCACCTTCAAACTACGTGGTGAGACTTCACACCGACGCGGCCTGCTCACTTGCGGTGGCCGAAGTGGTGTCTGGAAACTCCCGGCTACGCGGCCTGCTCGCTCGCGGTGATGGGTGCCGGTGGCAGGACGAACGAGAACGTGCTCCCGAGGCCGGGAGAGCTCTCGACGTGGATGGTGCCGCCGTGCTGCTCGACGATCCCCTTGCAGATCACGAGCCCCAGCCCTGCGCCACCTGCCTTGCGGGTGGCGGACGAATCGATCTGCGAGAACTTGCGGAACAGCTTGGCGAGGTCCGGCGGAGCGATGCCCGCACCGTGATCGCGCACGCAGACCTGGAC
>JBIOKD010000125.1:0-8837 GCA_044451485.1 Candidatus Eiseniibacteriota bacterium
CCCGTTTCCCGGCCCGGTCCCTGGGCGCTGCGTCCGGGGGGAGCACGCAGACCCGGGCTCTCCCAGGGGCCGTTTCGCGGTTATCGGCCCGAGGGGGCCGGGATTCCAGCCCTACGGTGGACGTGAAGACCGGCACCCGTCCCGGCCGATAACCGGGGCATCCCCCCACCGGAGGTCACCGGATGCCCGCCTGGTTCTGGATCGTGGTCGCGGTCAGCGTCGTCGGCGAGGTCGTGACGTTGTGGATCGTGCTGCAGCGGGTGCGTGCCGGACAGGGCGTGCTCGCCGACCTGGATTTCGGCGCGCTACGCGAGGTGTCCGAGGCGATCGATCAGTGCGTGACCGAGCACATGCACACGTCGTACGGCGGTGATCCGGCACAGCTCGCGGACGCGTTGCGTGGCCTGCTCCCCAAGGTGCGCGAGGTGGTGCGGGTCTCGGGGGTCACGCTCGACGAGCGCGGCATGCGGCTGCTGGTCACCAACGCGGTCGCGGCGCACCGGCTGGCGCGCCGCGGCGAAGTGCTGCGCGCCCTCGACGACATCGCGCCGCCGGATCAGGCCAGCGCGGCGTAGCGGCGGCATCGCGGGCCACCGCGCCGCACGGTCATCGCCCGGTGATCCCGAGCGGCCTAGCCCTCGTGCAGCCGGTAGCCCACGCCCGGCTCGGTGATCAGCCAGCGCGGTCGTGACGGCTCGCGCTCGAGCTTGTGACGGAGCTGCGCCATGTACACACGCAGATAGTGGTGCTGGGTCGTGTAGCCCGGTCCCCACACCTCGCGCAACAGACTCTCGTGGGTGAGCACCCGACCGGGATGACGGGCGAGCGCCATCAGCAGGCGGTACTCGATCGGGGTGAGACGCACCTCGGCGCCCGCGACTGTGACCTGCCGCCGGCCCAGGTCGATCCGCAGATCGCCGGTCTCCACGACCGAGGTCTCCTCGCTCCCCGCCCGCGCGCGATGACGCAACGCCACCCGCATCCGAGCCAGCAGCTCACCGGTGGCGAACGGCTTGGTCACGTAATCGTCCGCGCCGGCGTCGAGCGCGCGGATCTTGTCGTCCTCGCGCCCGCGCGCCGACAACACGATCACCGGCACCGCCGACCATTCCCGCAACCGTCGCACCACCTCGAAGCCGTCGAGATCCGGCAGACCGAGATCGAGCAGCACCAGCTCCGGCGCCCGTGTCGCGGCCTGCGCCAGTGCCTCCTGTCCGGTGGCGGCCTCGACGAAGCGGTAGCCCTGCGCCTCGAGCGCCGCGCGCAGGAAGCGGCGGATCGGTGGCTCGTCGTCCACCACCAGCACCACCGGCGCGGGTGTGTTCTCGGACGTGCTCATGCGCGCGGCGGCTCCGTCGTGGCGTCGGTCTCGGCCTCGATCTCGGGCGCGTGGCCCTCCATGGGCAGCTCCACCGTGAACACCGCGCCGCCACCGGGACGGTTCGCCGCGCTCAGCCGGCCGCCATGCGCCTCGACGAGCGCTCGTGAAATGGTGAGCCCCAGACCGACGCCGCCCCGCTCGCCGTGCGAGCCGCGGTAGAACTTCTCGAACACCCGGGTCTCCTCACCCGGCGCGAGCCCCGGGCCGCGATCGGCGACCTCGAAGCGAAGACGCTTGTCCTCGATCGTGGCCGTGAGCTCGACCGGGCTGTCGGCCGGCGTGTACTTGAGCGCGTTCTCGACCAGATTCACGATCACCTGTCCGAACAGCACGTCGTCGATGGACACCAGCTCCGGTCCCTCGGGCAGCACCAGACGCAGGGGTCGGGTGTCGAGCGCGGGGCCCACCCGGGCCAGCGCCGCGCCCACCACCTCCTCGAGCGAGTGCCATTGCTTGCGGACCCGCACCGCGCCCGACTCGAGCCGGGTCATGTCGAGCAGACCGCCGACCAGCCGGTTGAGCCGCACCGCCTCGTCGGAGATGGTCTCGGCCAGCTCGCGCCGCGTGCCGGCGTCGAGACCGGTGTCGTCGCGCAGACTCGACGCCGCGCCGGTGATCGCGGCGAGCGGTGTGCGCAAGTCGTGGGATACCGTGCTCAGCAGCGCGTTGCGCATGCGCTCCGTCTCGACCTCGACCCGCGCCCGCTCGGCCTCGCCGGCGAGCCGGGCGCGCTCGAGCGCGACCGCGATCTGGTTCGCGAAGGTGCGCAGCAGTTGCTGCCGATCCGGATCGCCGAGCCGTCCCTCGTCGGTCGGCCGGAGTGAGAGCACCCCGAGCGGCCGCGTCGGTCCGATGACCGGCAGATGCAGCGCGTGCGCGGCGGGCAGTGTTTCGGTGCCGAGACCGGCCGGTTGCTCGTGATCGAACGCCCATTGCGCGACACCCAGCTCGTGGTCGCGCTCGCCGAGCAACGTCTGGTCACCGGCCGCCACCGCGAGACGCCCATGGTCGTCCGGGGTCAGCACCACGACCCGGGCCTCGAACACCTCGCCCAGCCGGGTCACCGCCGCGTCGAGCAACGCCTTCGTGGATCCGGCGCCGGCCAGCTCGCGGCTCAGCTGGTAGAGCGCCGCGGTGCGGCGCTCGCGCTGACGCGAGGCCGCGCTCTGCTCGCGCATCCGCGCGGTGAGCGTGCCCACCACGGCCGCCACCAGCAGCATCACCGCGAACGTGACCAGGTACTGGGTGTCCGAGACGCGGAACGTGAGCACCGGGGGCACGAAGAAGAAATCGAACGCCGCCACGCCGAGGATCGCCGACAGGATCGCGGGGCCGCGTCCGAACGCGGTCGCTGTGACCACCACCCCGAGCAGATACACCATCGCCAGGTTCGAGAGGTCGAACGCCCGGCTCATCGCCCACGCGACCAGCGTGCACGCGATCACCACCGGCGCGACGCCGGCGTATCCACGCCAGCGCGGCTCACGGGCCGGCTCCGGAGTGCGGCGTGGCTCGTCCTCGCCCTCCTCCCCACGCAGCACGAACACGTCCACGTCCCCGCTGTCGCGCATCAGCGCGCTCACCAGACCACCGGCCAGCAGCTCGAGCCACCTCGGCCGGCGTGGCTTGCCGACCACGATCCGCGACACGTTCCGGGCCCGCGCGAAGGCCAGGATCTCGTCGCTGACCCGGAGCCCGGTGAGGATCACGGGCTCGGCGCCGAGCTCCTCGGCGAGACCCATGAGATCGACGAGATGGTCGCGTGTGGCCCCCGTCTCGCGCACGCTTCCCGGGGTCTCGACGTGGGCCACGATCCACTCCGCCTTGAGCGCCGTCACCATGCGTCGCGCCGCGCGCACCAGACGCAGCCCCGGCTCCGGACTGCCGATGCACACCAGCACACGCTCGCGCACCGCCCACGGCTCGGCGATCCCGGTGGCGCGCCGGTAGGACTCCATCTGC
This sequence comes from Candidatus Eiseniibacteriota bacterium, assembly GCA_044451485.1. Lineage (GTDB taxonomy): Bacteria > Eisenbacteria > RBG-16-71-46 > RBG-16-71-46 > RBG-16-71-46 > JBIOKD01. The sequence continues at coordinate 3,344 of JBIOKD010000125.1, forward strand.
GCGTCCACCCGCTGCGCGGTCTGCCGCAGCGCCAGCTCGCGCAACGCAATGAGATTGCCCTTGCGGAAGAAGTTCTCGAGCGCGCGCTCCGCCTGTTGCGGCAGGTAGACCTTGCCCTCGCGCAGACGCTGCAGAAGATCGTCGGGTGGGAGATCGACCACTTCGATCTCGTCGGCGCGATCGAGCATCGAGTCGGGCACCGTCTCGCGCACGGTGACCCCGGTGATCTGCGCGACCACGTCCACCAGACTCTCCACGTGCTGCACGTTGAGCGTGGTGTAGACGTCGATGCCCGCGTCGAGCAGCTCCTCGACGTCCTGCCAGCGCCGGCGATGCCGGGAGCCGGGCGCGTTGGTGTGCGCCAGCTCGTCGACCAGCAGCAGCGCGGGTCTGCGGGCCAGCGCGGCATCGAGGTCGAACTCCGTGAGACGCGTGCCGCGATGCTCCTCGGCGCGGCGGGGCAGCAGCTCGAGACCCTCGAGCAGCGCCTCAGTCTCGCGCCGGCCATGGGTCTCGACGAAGCCGGCCACCACCTCGGTCCCGGCGCGTCGCCGCTCGTGGGCCTCGACCAGCATGGCGTAGGTCTTGCCGACGCCCGCCGAGGCGCCGAAGAAGATCTTGAGCCGCGCCCGGCGCTCGAGCGCATCCTCGGAACGGATGCGTTGCAGGAGGGCTTCGGGATCGGGGCGTTTGATGTCGCTCATGGCTCCCGGTTGGATGGCCGCCCCCACATGGCGCGGACCGCCGGGATGGTAGCCGGTGCGACCCGGACAGGCGAGCCGGCCACGTCGGCCGCCAAACGCCCGATCAGCGCGGGCTCACAGCTCGCCCGTCACCAGCGCGAGCGCGAACCCGTCGTATCCCTTGCTGCCGACCGTCTGCAGGGCGGTGGCGGTCAGCCGCCGGTCGGCGCCGAGCATCTCCATGCAGCGACGCACCCCACGCACGCTCGCGTCGTCGCCCTTGGTGTCGATGATCTTGCCCTCGCGGATCATGTTGTCCACCACGATGAGACTGCCGCGACGCGACAGACGCAGCGCCCACTCCAGGTACTGGGGGATGTTCGGCTTGTCGGCGTCGATGAAGATCAGGTCGAACGGCCCGAGTGAATCGGCGGCGAGCCGGGGCAGCGTGTCGAGCGCGCGGCCGAGCCGGATCTCGACGATCTTGTCGAGCCCCGCCTTCGCGACGTTGGCGCGTGCGACCTCGGCATGCTTCGGATCGGCCTCGAGACTCACCAGCCGGCCGTCGGCGGGCAGGGCCCGCGCCATCCAGATCGTGCTGTAGCCGCCGAGCGTGCCGATCTCGAGGATCCGGCGTGCGCTCTGCATCCGGGCGAACAGGTGGAGCAGCTTGCCCTGGCTCGGCGAGACCTGGATCGACGGCAGACCCGCGGCGTCGCTGGCCGCGAGTGCCGAGCGCAGCGCATCGTCGTGCGGCACCAGGCGATCGGTGATGTAGCGGTCGACGTCGGTCCACAACTCCTGGGTGACGCTCATGTCGGATTCCTCGGGGGTGGTGACAACGATTCAATCGAGCAATTCGATCGGGTCGCCGGGGCGCACCGTGCCTTCGGCCAGCACGGCGCCATAGACACCGGCGTTGGTCTCGTGGTTCTGGACCACGACGCGGAGCAGTTCCGGACTGGACTCACCGGTGTCCGGGTCGAGTGTGATGATCTTGCAGCGCGGGTCTCGAGCGATGATCGAGACGACCACTTCGACTCCGATGCGCAGCGACCGCCCGACCCACGCGTCCTCGGCGAACGCCGCCGTGTCTCCGAGATCCATGTTGACGTTGGCGCGGAAGCGCCGCGGATCGATCGTGGTTCGCAGCTCCCCGCCCAGCGCCCGCGCGGTCTCGAGGGAGAAGAGCGACACCGGTCGGCAGTCGGTCAGCGCCCGCTCCGAGCGCAACAGGCTCAGGACATGCGTCTCGGCCACCCCGTGTCGGAGCCGGCCCAGGAGCGCCGAGTCGTCGATCGCCAACACCTGGCCATCGGGTGTCTCGACGTCGACGATCATCGACGCCGGCTCGGCGTAGAGCGGGGTGATCCCGGGCCCGGTGCTGCGGGCGGCGGACAGGTCGGGTGGCTCGATCACGCGCTCGGGATGACGGAAGCGCGCGCGGTAGCGGATCATCTCCGGCTGCGCCCGCCCGGTGAAGAACGGAAATCCCTTCGGGTTCGCCGCGCTGCGGACGGCGAAGACCCGATCGCCGTAGACGCCGGCGAATCCCACGAACGCGGTGTCGAGGGTCTCGCCACGCATCCCCTTGACCGGGAATCGCCACAGGCTGTCCACCCTGCCCATCACGCTCATGCGCCGATCGTCCGATGCTTCGGCGCGCCGGTCAAGCGCGGCGTGCGGGCCGGCGCCCGGGCGCGTGGTGCGTCCGCCCTCGGTGCCGGCACGAGGCGGTAGACGCTGCGGCCACTCGATCCGGCTCACGCACGGGGCGGGTGCCGGCCGCGAGGGGCTCGGTGTTGCGCTAACGCGGCCTGGTGGCGGGCGGCGTGGGCTCGAGCGGGATCCGGGTGGTGCGCGCATCGAGGAGCGGCGCGAGCTCGTAGACGTTCCGATAGCCGTACTCGTACAGGGTCACGAACGTGGAGAGATTGAGCGAGGCGGTCGCGAGCTTGCGTGGGAACGGCCCCTCGGCATCGCGGAAGTTGTTGTTGCAGTAGATCAGGATGCGCGTGGTCTTGTCGGGGATCAGACGCGCCAGACTCTCGATCGTGATGTCGGGGAAGCTCAGGTGCAAGGCGCCGCGCACGTGCAGCTCGTCGAACTTCTCCCGGCTGCGCGCATCGAGGACGATGGTGCCGGACTCGCCGCTCATGCGGATGAATTCGTCCTCGGAAATCCGGCGGGTGGCGCGATGGCGCGCCGCCTCGGCGGAGACGCGCAGGAAGCCGTCCATGTCGATCGCCGGGTTGACGATCGTGGCACCCGTTGGCACCGGCGCCGTGAGGGTACCCGAGTCCCTCACCACGCCGGCGCTCGGACCGGCGTTCGCCATGGAGCAGACGAGCCCCGCCATGGCCCCGATCCAGATCACGCGTTCCATCTCGGCCTCCCGCTCCCGCCTCTCGCCGGTCCCGGATCGGTCCGGCCCGGGTGCTCCTGAGACGGAGCGGAAGGCACCAGGGATGGGGCGAATCCGGCGACATGGAACGCGGCAGACAAGGATTTGCGATGACCGGACGCTGGGCTCCGCTGGCCGGCCCGCGTGGATCGCGCCGATGTGCGCGGGCGACGAGGGTGGGGCTCCGATCCGCCGCCCTCGAGCGCACGCCGTCACGGCAGGCGGACCATCTTGCGCACCACTTCGTCGCCACCGGCGCGCACGCGCAGCCAGTAGACGCCGGCGGGCACGAGCCGCCCGGCGGCGTCGCGTCCGTCCCAGGCGAGAGCGTGTTCGCCGGACGCAAAGACGCCGGACGCGATCACCCGCACCCTGCGCCCCGACGCGTCGAGCACTTCGGCATCCACGCGCGCGGCCATCCCCAGCGTGAGCCGCGTCGTGGTCCCGCCACTGAACGGATTGGGACGCGGCGTCGAGAGCGCGAGCGCGGGAGCGCCGGGTGGCGGCGGCTCGGCCGCGAGTCCGGAGACCGGCTCGCCGAAATAGTGCGACAGAATGGCGGTCACGTTGGCGCGCATCGGCGCGTGATCCCAGTGGAACGGAATCCCGCTGACGAGCGCCATCCGCCCACCGTGCGGCCGGCCCCCCGCGCCACCGGCCGGCTCGCGAATCACGCCGAGGGCTCCCGGAGGGAAAAATCCGAGCTGCGCGGTGAACAACAGCTCGGTGTCCGTCCGTGTGCGAACGGTGTCATAGACCGCGCCGATCTGTGAACCGAGGATCGGCGGCATGTCGACGAGACCCGGACGCGCGGCGACACAATCCTGGATCGTCGAGCTGTGGGTGCCGGTCCCGACCCCCGCGTAGTCGAGGAGCGAGTCGTCGGGGGTGGCCAGGACCTCGTCGGCCATGAGGAGGAGATTCCCACCCCCGCGAAGGTACGCGAGCAGCGGTGACGGCAGCCACCAGTCGGGATCCCCGCCGTACGAATCGGTCACCCAGACCACGTTTCGGTACCGCCCGAGCAGATCGCCGTTGATCTCACCATGACCGACAGCCGGCGGCAGCCCCGACGGATAGCCACCCGCGGGCGCGTCGAACTCGTCCCAGAAGTCGACACCGTAGTCGCCGCTGAACGCCTTGTCGGCATAGGCGCTCGAGAGCGCCGACCCGTACCCCCAGGACGCCCCGTTCACGAGCAGCACGGAGCGATCGAACCGGGGGTTCACGACCGACTGGTCGAAGTGGCGGAGGATCCATTCGTCGGGATCGATGGCCAGAGCGCCGGGTGTTCCCGACACGTGGAACGTGAAGGTCTGTTGCGCGAGCGAGTCGTCGGCCACGAAGGTCCGATCGCCGAGGTCCGTGGAGATCCGGACGTCCACGGGCATCGCGAACAGCTGCCACGTCTGTGTCTGCTCGAGCGTCAGCGTGACGTCGACACCCGGCGGTCGCGGCGTGGCCGTCCACGAGTACCGGTAGACCGGGTAGCGCTCCCCGTACACCCACTGCTGGAAGAAGCGGTGCAGGTCGCGTCCCGAGACCGCCTCGCAGACGCCCTCGAAGTCCTCGGTGACCGCGGTGCCGTACGCGAATTGGGTGCGGTATTGTCTCAGCGCCTGGAAGAACACCGTGTCCCCGAGCGCGTGACGCAGCATGTGCAGCACCCATGCGCCCTTCTCGTAGGTCGTACGGTAATCGAAGATGCGGCCGGCGTCCGTCGTGTCCGGCACGTACACCGTCCCGGCGCCGAAGTACCGCTTGAGCGAGAGATCGGCGTGGTAAGCCGCGGGGCCGCCACCGGCCTCGGCCCACAGCGCCTCCATGTACGTGGCGAAGCCCTCGTTGAGCCAGATGTGGTGGAAGTTGCGACACGTCACCAGGTCACCCCACCACTGGTGACCCAGCTCGTGCGCCACCACGTACTCGGAGAACACGCCGAGACTGGTGCAGGTCTGGTGCTCCATGCCGCCGCCGAACAGGAACTGGGCGTGCCCGTATTTCTCGTCCAGGAACGGGTACGGGCCCAAACGCGCCGCGTAGGCCGCGATCATCCCCTTCACCTCCGCCTGGGTCGGCGCCGCCCCTGCCAGCTCCTCGGGGAAGTTGTAGAACTCGATCGGCATCGAGTCGGCCGGTGAGGGGCGATACCAGTCGAGCGTCTTCATGTAGGGGTAACTGGCAATCGAGATCAGATAGGTCGCGATCGGGTGACGCTCGTGCCAGTGGCTCACCGTCTTCACGCCGTCGTCGGTCGCGGAGATCAGCGTGCCGTTGGACGCCGTGATCAGGGCGCTCGGCACCGTGAAGCGGACGTCGACGGAGTCCGCCTTGTCCTCGGGCGCGTCCTTGCACGGCCACCAGCTGCGTGCGCCGTAGGGCTCCGAGAGACTCCAGATGAGCGGGC
>JBIOKD010000126.1:0-8757 GCA_044451485.1 Candidatus Eiseniibacteriota bacterium
GTGGTGGTCGGCGCCCCCTATTACGACGGCACCAACGTGAATTGCGGCTGGGTAGGCGTGTATTACGGCTCGACCAACGGAGTCGAAACGCTGCCCGCGTTCTCGTACGCCATCGGGACGAGCAACTCCGAAATCGGATACTCGGTCGCGGCGGCCGGGGACCTCAATGGCGACGGCGAGCCCGATCTGATCGTGGGGGCCCCGGGCGCAGGCCCCGCGGGCGAGGCCATGGTGTGGCTCGGCAACTCGTCGGTGGGCATCACCGGCGACCCCACCGTGATCTCGGGCGCGGTCTCCGGCGAGGGATTCGGGATGGCGGTCGCGGGCGCCGGGCACGTCCGTCACGGGGGACACACCGGGGTGATCATCGGCGCGCCGAATTACACCAATGGCCAGAGCGGCGAAGGGGCGGTCTTCCTGTACCTCGGCACTTCGACCGGCATCGCAGGAGTCTCGGCTTGGGCGCTCGAGTCGAACGTCGTGGCGGCGAACTTCGGCTTCGCGGTGGCGGGCGTGGGCGACGTGAACGGCGACGCCAACGACGACCTGGCGATCGGGGCGCCCCCGCTCACCAACACGCTGACGGCGGAGGGACGCCTGACGGTGCTCTACGACGCGGTGGGTCCACCGGTGCAGTACACCAAGGCCCGGGTCGGAGTCTGGCGGGGGGCAACGCCTCTCGCCGACGGAATGATCGACCAGTCGACCGGTCACGACACCACGCTCGCGCACGTTGACGTGACGCTGCTCGCCGGGCAGAGCGTGGACCTCGTGGTGGGCGGCGCCGGCGGCGATCCGATGTTCGCCGACGTCTCGATCGATGCCGACGTGATCGCGACCACGCCACCGGTGGGGCCATCGGGCCCGGTCGAGCCGCTCTCCTACCAGCGTTTCGTGTCGTCGCGTGGCGGCCCCGGCTTCGAGGCGGTCGCGTTCGATCCCGTCCGTGGTCACTATGCCTCGAACGGCTACGTCTACGACGGGTGCGGGACCCAGCTCTCGACCGGACCGGGCGGACCCGGCATCACCTGGGACCCGGTCACGCTTACCTACTGGGCGATCGAACCGGACGCCGGCAACCAGCGCTGGGTCGTGCTCCGCTACAGCGGCGCCAACGGCGCGTTCGTGGACACCGTGCTCAAGCTCCCCCAGTACTTCACCATGCCCGGTGTCGGTCCGGACACGCTGGAGGACGCCCGTGGCATCGCGGTCGACTCGAGCTACGTGTACGTCGTCGATGCCGGGCCGGCCGATCCGGTCCTGGGTGTCATGGGCACGCGTGGCATGGCCGGCGGGTCGGGCGCCACACGTGGGGCCACGAGCGCGGCGCCCGCCGCGTTCGTCCCGCCACAGAACGAGTGGCTCAAGTTCAACCGTGCCGGTGTCCCGGTGGCGGCGCGCAAGGGCACGTCGTTCTCGGTGAACGCGACCGGCGACGTCGTCGACGACATCGTGTGCGCGCCGTTCTCGTCGCCCACCGCGCCGGGGCGTCTGCTGGTGGCGATCGAGCACGCCGGCATCGACGTGCTGGACCGGTCGGGTGCGCTCATCGACACCTTCCGCTGGAGCGCGCAGGGTCTCGGGCTCAAGGATCGGCCCGCCGCGTTCGCCGGGCTCGCGCTCGACCCGATCTCGGGCGACCTGTATCTCGCCGACAACGACAAGAACGCGCTCGACCACTGGTCGCGTATTCCGGCGGCCGGGGCCACCTCGTATCTGGTGGGAACGGGCTCCAGCGTCGCGTACCTGCAGAGCCCAAATCCCGGTTGCTCGATGCCGCTGTGGTCGCCCGGCTCGTGGACCACGTTCTGCGGGAACCTGACGCTGATCTTCGGCATCGCCTACCGGAACGTCGATCAGCGTGTCTATGGCGTGGACTACTCCGACGGCTCGCTGTGGCGTTTCGATCCGCGTTCGGGGACGGCGGAACGGGTCGCCCAGACCAATGTGTCCGGCATCTGGGGGCTGGCCTACGACTCCCAGCGCGACCTCCTGATGGCGCATCTCGAGGGTCCGGACCAGTTGTACTCGATACAGCCGGCGACCGGGGTGGCGACCGCGCTGCCGCTGCCGGCCACCTACACCGTGCGCGACCTCGCTTTCGATCCCACGTCGCATGCGCTCTACGGGGTCGACAATGCGCCCCACCTGGTGCGCTTCGACCGGGATACCGGCGCCGGGACCCTGATCGGGAACACCAAGGCCGTCGCGGGGCTCGAGTACGACGCCACGGTCGGCGCCCTCATCGGCGTCGACTGCTGCACCGACACGCTGTGGCGGATCTCGACCTCGAACGGCGCCGCGACATTTCTCAGGAAGCGCGGGCCCGGCGAGGGCTGGGAGGGTCTCGCGGTGATCCCGGTCGGTGCAGCGCCCCTCGTGGGTGTCGAGCCCGGCTCCGCCCCGGCCGTGGCGCTGTCGCTGTCCGCGTCGCCCAATCCGTGGCGGGAGTCGGTCGCGCTCCGCTTCGCGATCCCGGTCGCGTCGCACGTGGATGTGGACGTGTTCGATGTCGGCGGGCGGCGCGTGCGCCGGGTGCTGTCCGGACTCATGACCGCGGGCGAGCACCTGGCGACGTGGGATGGCCGCGACGGCCGCGGCGACGACACCGGCGCCGGGGTGTATTTCGCGCGCATCAGCACCGGCGAGGGGCACGTGGTGCGCACCCTCGTGCGGGTGAAATGAGCCGCGGGGGGCGCCGCCACTCGATCGGGTGACCGGTCGCCGGCATCGAACCCGGGCTTGCCGAGCGCTTCCGGCCGCCCCTACCCTGCCGGCATGTTCCGTCGACATGCCCCACCGGCCGGCCACCAGCGTGACGTCGTGGCCCCCGCCCACCGCGCGCCACGCTCCCGGGAGCGCGACCGGGCATGACCCGCGCCGAGGCCAGGAAGCGCATCGCCGAGCTGGCGGAGGAGATCCGCGGGCACGACCACCGCTACTACGTGCTCGAGAAGCCGTCCATCTCGGACGCCCGCTACGACCAGCTGTTCCGCGAGCTGAAGGAGCTGGAGGAGGCATTCCCCGATCTGCGTCCGCCCGACTCCCCCACGCTGCGGGTGGGTGGCGGGCTTCGGGCGGCCTTCAAGAAGGTGCGACACCTGCGCCCGCTGTTGTCGCTCGACTCGCTCATGGACCCCGGCGAGGTGAAGGCGTTCGACGAGCGGGTGCGCAGGGGCCTCGAGCGGGACGATCTCGTCTACGTGGCCGAGCCCAAGTTCGACGGGCTGTCGGTGGAGCTGATCTACGAGGACGGGCTGTTCGTGCGTGGCTCCACACGCGGTGACGGCGAGACCGGTGAGGACATCACCGAGAACCTGCGCACCATCAAGGCGCTGCCGCTGCGGCTCACCCCCGCGAGACACGCCGCCGCGGGGACGATCGCGGTGCGTGGCGAGGCGCTCATGCCGCTGGCCGAGTTCGAGGCCCTGAACAAGCGGCTGATCGAGGCCAACGAGGAGCCGTTCGCCAATCCACGCAACGCCGCGTCGGGCACCGTGCGTCAGCTCGATCCGGCGGTCACCGCCTCGCGTCGTCTCGACCTCTTCGCCTACGAGGTCATGACCGCCGACAGCGCCGCGATCCCCACCCAGTGGGAGATGCTCGAGACCCTGCGCGAGTGGGGCTTCCACGTCGAGAAGCGCATCGTACGGTGCGACGGCATTGACGAGACGCTTCGCTTCCACGACCGGCTCGCCACCGAGCGCGACACGCTTCCCTACGAGATCGACGGCGTGGTGATCAAGCTCGACCCCCGCGACTCGCAGGAGCTGCTCGGCACCAAGTCACGCAGCCCGCGCTGGGCGGTGGCGTTCAAGTTCCCGCCCCGCGTCGAGGTCACCCGGCTGCTCGATATCGCGGTGCAGGTCGGACGCACCGGCAAGCTCACGCCGGTCGCGATCCTCCAGCCGGTGGACGTGTCGGGGGTCACCGTGAGCCGGGCGACGCTCCACAACCAGGACGAGATCGATCGCAAGGACGTGCGGATCGGCGACACGGTGCGCGTGCGCCGCGCCGGTGACGTGATCCCGGAGGTGGTGGAGGTGCTGCGTGACAGGCGCCCGCGTGGCACCGAGCCGTTCCGGCTGCCGGACCGGTGCCCGGTGTGCGGCGCGAAGGTCGAGCGTGTCGGCGCGGCGCACGTGTGCACCAACGGTCTCGCCTGCCCGGCACAGCTGCACGGACACCTGGTCCATTTCGCCGCACGCGGCGCGATGGACATCGTCGGGCTCGGCGAGAAGACCGTGGCCCAGCTGCTCGAGAGGAAGCTGGTGCGTGATCTCTCCGACCTGTACCGCCTCACCCCCATCGATCTGGCGGGACTGGACGGCTTCGCGGAGAAGTCGATCGAGAATCTGATGGCGGCGCTCGAGACCAGCAAGCGTCCGCGGCTCGACCGGTTGCTGTTTGCGCTGGGCATCGATCACGTGGGCTCCACCGTGGCGCAGGTGCTCGCCGACCATTTCGGCAGTCTCGACGCGATGGCCGCGGCCTCCGAGGAGGAGCTGCAGCAGGTGCACGGCATCGGCCCGGAGGTGGCCGGCGCGGTGGCGCATTTCTTCGCCAGCGCGCGCAACCGGAAGGTGCTCGCGGCACTCTCCCAGGCCGGTGTACGACCGGTGGTCGAGAAGAAGACGAAGGGCCCGCAGCCGCTGGCCGGCGAGACCGTGGTGTTCACGGGCGGGCTCGAGACCATGAGCCGGCCCGAAGCCCAGAGACGCGCCGAGGCCGCCGGTGCCCGGATCGCGGGCGCGATCAGCCGCAAGGTCACCCTGGTGGTGGCCGGTCCCGGCGCCGGCTCCAAACTCGACGAGGCCCGCAAACTCGGGGTCGCGGTGATCGACGAGAAGGCCTTCCTCTCCCGCGTCGGCGGGTCCTGAGCGCCGCCAGCGGAGGTTCCATGCGCAATGCCGACATCGCCCGGGTGTTCGATCGTCTCGCCACCATGCTCGAAATCGACGGCGCCAATCCGTTCCGGATCCGCGCCTATCGCGAGGCGGCGCGCATCGTCGAGAGTCACCCCGAGGCGATGGAGTCGCTGATCTCGGGTGAAGGCGCGCTCGAGGGCATCAAGGGGATCGGGAAGGACCTGGCGCAGAAGATCCGCGACCTGGTCGGCACCGGGACCACGGCGCTCTACGAGGAGATGAAGGGCAAGGTCCCGGTCGAGGTGGTCGAGCTCACCGAGCTGCAGGGACTCGGTCCCAAGCGCGTGAAGACGCTGATGACCGAGCTTGGGGTCCGGAGTCGCGCCGATCTCGAGAAGGCCGCTCACGCCGGCAAGCTCCGGGAGCTGCCGGGATTCGGACCGACCCTCGAGCAGAAGGTGCTCAAGTCGATCGCCACCGCCCAGTCCGCCCAGGGGCGGATGCTCCTCCACGGCGCGTGGGAGGTGGCGCACGCGCTCGTGGCGCACGTCCGGGCGGTGCGTGGAGTCACCCACGCCGAGCCGGCCGGCTCGTTTCGCCGCCGGCGCGAGACGGTGGGTGACCTCGACATCGTGGTGACCGGCGGCGCGGCCGAGACGGTGATGGAGGCCTTCGTGGCCCATCCCGACGTGGCCGAGGTGATCGGCCGGGGCGAAACCAAGTCCTCGGTGCGGCTGATCAACGGGCTGCAGGTGGACCTGCGTCACGTGCCCCCCGAGTCGTACGGCGCGGCGCTGGTCTACTTCACCGGCAGCAAGGCGCACAACATCGAGCTGCGTCGGATCGCGATCGAGAAGGGATGGTCGCTCAACGAGTACGGTCTCACCGAGGGCGAGCGGGTGATCGCTGGACGCACCGAGGAGGACGTCTATCGCGCGTTGGGCATGGAGTGGATCCCGCCCGAGCTGCGCGAGGCGGGCAACGAGATCACTCAGGCGATCGCCGGCCGGCTGCCCAGGCTGGTCGACCAGACCGATCTGCGCGCCGATCTGCACATCCACACGGATCGCAGCGACGGCCAGGCCACGCTGGAGCAGATGGTGCGCGCCGCGCAGAAGATGGGCTACCGCTACTGCGCGATCACCGAGCACTCCCGCTCCCTGGCGATGGCCTTCGGCTTCGACACCGCCCGGGTGCGGCGCTCGGTGGAGGAGATCGCCGAGGTCCGGAAGCGGGTGCCCGGTATCCGGGTCCTGCACGGGCTCGAGGTGGACATCCTCGGCGATGGATCGCTGGACCTCGACGACGAGGGGCTGGCGCTGCTCGACTGGGTCGTGGTGTCGCTGCACGCGCGGCTCGCACAGTCACGCGACGAGATGACCCGCCGGCTGCTCCGCGCAATCGATCATCCGCGGGTCGACGCCGTCGGGCATCCCACCGCGCGTCGCATCGGGCAGCGCGAGGCGGTGGACGTGGATCTCGAGGCGGTGTTCGAGCACGCCGCCGAGCGTGGCGTGGCGATGGAGATCAACGCCCAACCCGACCGCTCCGATCTTTCCGACGTGAACGCGCGTCTCGCGGCGTCGAAGGGCGTCCCGCTGGTGATCGACACCGATGCCCACTCGACCGCCCAGCTCGAGTTCATGCGCTATGGCGTGTTCGCGGCGCGGCGCGCCGGTCTCACCGCGCGGCAGGTGCTGAACACGCTCGATCTGGCGGATTTCGTGAACCGGCGCTCGCGATGGGCGGCGCGGCCGGTATCGGAGGTCGGAGCGACCTCCGGAGCGCGCACGTCGCGGTCACGCGCCGCGGATGGGACAGCCGCCACACCACCCGTGTCACGGTCGCGCGTCGGGGACGCGGCACCGGCATCGCGACGCGGGTCGAAGGCGAACAAGGCACCCGCGCCGCGACGCGGTTCGAAGACGCGCAAGACATCTCCGAAGCGTGCGCGCGGGACACGTCGCGCGGGCCGCTGAGGGATTCGGCCGAGCGCGAGGACGGGCTTGATCACACGACCGCCGGCCGGTCGGTCGTGCTCGCGGCGACTCCATGATCGACCGATGTTCTCCCGCCGGCCATTTGTGTTCGCGTCGGTCGCGGTGTACTTTTCGAGCCGTAGTCGAGCGGCAGCCCCCCCAGTCTCACCCAGATGATGCCGCGCTTTGGCCTCCCGTGCGTCACGGGCGGGAAGTCGGTTGGTCGCGACCCCCTAGTCGGTGGCCGTCGTTTCGGTATCGACGGCGGCACCGGGTGTCATCACTTGGAGTCTCGAGCACCGCGCCGAGCGTCTTGCATCGTGGAAAGCGTGAACCACCTCGGTCCGATGGATGCGATGGCGCCGGTTCCCGGGATGCTCTCCGAGACCGGCCCGTGAGCGCTTTCGTCGACATCAGCATGCGCCCCCGCGTGCTCGTCATCGACGACGAGCCGGCACTCCGCCATGGCGTGCGCGAGCGTCTCGAGGCGGAGGGATACGAAGTCGGTGAGGCTCCCAACTGCACCGCCGCGATCGAGGCCCTCGACCTGTTCGCCCCCGACGTCGCGATCGCGGACTTCGAGCTGCCGGACGGCGACGCGCTGACCGTGCTCGAGCGGGTCCGGGAGCGGCTGCCGGACCTTGGGGTGGTGGTCCTCACCGGCCACGGCACGATCGAACGGGCGGTGCAGGCGGTCAAGGCGGGGGCCGAGCACTTCCTGACCAAGCCGGTGGAGCTCGACGCGCTGGTGGTGCTGGTCCGTCGCATGCTCGAGCAGCAGCGGGCCGGGCGTCTGCGCCGGGTCGAGCACGACCGGGTGTCGCGCTTCCCGGTCGATCCGTTCCTCGGCACCAGCGCGATCATTCGACGGCTGGCCTCCGACGCGTCCCGTGTGGCCAAGACCGACAGCCCGGTGCTGCTCATCGGTCCGACCGGCGCCGGCAAGGGGGTGCTGGCGTCGTGGCTGCACCAGCACGGACCCCGGGCCAACGCGCCGTTCGTGGATCTCAACTGTGCGGGCTTCTCGCGCGAGTTCCTCGAGACCGAGCTGTTCGGTCACCGCAAAGGGGCCTTCACCGGCGCGGTCAACGACAAGCCGGGTCTGCTCGAGGCGGCCGACGGCGGCAGCGTGTTCCTGGACGAGATCGGTGATCTCGATCTCGCGCTCCAACCCAAGCTGCTGAAGGTGCTCGAGGATCGCCGCTTCCGCCGGCTCGGCGAGGTCACCGACCGGGTGGTGGACGTGCGTCTGATCGCGGCCAGCAACGTGAATCTCGCCGCGCTGGTGGCGGAGCGCCGCTTCCGTGACGACTTGTTCTTCCGGCTCAGCACGTTCGTGCTGCGGATGCCCGGGCTGGCCGAGCGTCGCGAGGACATCCCGCTGCTCGCGGACCGGATCACGAGCCAACTGGCCTCGAGCATGGGCTGCGCCGACGTGGCGCTGGAGCCGGAGGCGATGACGGCCCTCTGCGAGTTCTCGTGGCCGGGCAACGTGCGCGAGATGCGCAACGTCCTCGAACGCTCGATCACGTTCAACGATCCGGAGCGCTCGACCCTGCGGCGTGGCGATCTGCGTTTCGAGGCGATGGGGTTCGCGCATCTGCCGACCGCGGCCCCTGGTTCGCCGGACCGGGAACGCACGCTCGACGAGACCGAGCGCGAGATCATCCTCCGCACGTTCGACGAGGAGGAGGGCCGCGTCGACGCGGTGGCGCGGCGGCTCGGGGTGCCGAGGAGCACGCTGTACGGGAAGCTCAAGCGATACGGCGTGACCCTTCGTCGCTAGAGCACTCGACCAGAAACTGACGCCGGAGTTTTCGACTGCCCGGTCGAAATCGTCAGCGCTCAATTCCGGAAACTGGACATTCCGTCCGGGAACCGACGCCGGGGCGCCCCGCGCGGCCCCATGA
>JBIOKD010000127.1:0-8725 GCA_044451485.1 Candidatus Eiseniibacteriota bacterium
CGGCGCACCATCGAGGAGGTGAAGCGCATCGCCGCGGAGCGGTTCGTGACACCGTTCGGCATCGCGTCGTTCCACGCCGTGGCCGGCGACACCACCGAGGCGCTCGACTGGCTCGAGCGCGGCTATCAGCAGCACGACGGCTCGATGACCTTCCTCAAGGTCCACCCGCGTCTCGATCCGCTGCGCGGCGAGCCGCGCTTCCGCGCACTGCTCGCCGCGATGCGTCTCGACGCCTGACCCGGGCCGTCATTCCTTCGGCGGCTTGGGTGCCTTGGGCGATTTCGGGGTGTGGGACGGTTTCGGCGGCGACGGCGGGGTCGCGGCGCTGGGGCGGATGTGGATTGTGGCGTCGCTGGTGACCACCACGATCTCGCCGGTCGCGTCGTCGGTGGTGACGGTGACGTTGCCGAGCCCCTTCACCTCCACGTCGGCGTCGCCGACCGAGCCGGTCCAGCGCAGCCGCTGCAGACCGGCGAGCTGGGCGCGCTGGAGCGCCAGCTCGGCCTCGCGCTGACGCATGCTCGACTCCATCTGGGCGACCTGGCGTTGCACGGCCTCGTCGTGGGAGTCCACCTTGCTCATGCGTTTGAGCTGCTCGCGCATGTCGGCCATGGATTGCGCATACATGCCGAGCGCGCCCGGACGCGCCTCGGCCACCGCGACCGCGGTGGCGGGGCGCCCGTCGCGCCGGTAGGTCCATCGCACCCGCTGCCCGGGCTTGACGGCGCCGAAGCGACGGCCGCCCTCGGGGGTGAGCAGCGACATGCCGTCGAGCTGGGTGAGCACGTCACCGCGTTGCAGCCCCGCCCGCTCGGCCGGGCTGCCGGGATCGACGCGATAGATGGTCGGGTATTCGCGTGACACCCACATCACCCCCGAGTCGCCGGGCAGGGACTGCCAGCGGCAGTCCTCGCAGTCGATCCCCAGGCCGAACCAGCCGCGGTTGGAGAGCATCGCCGTCACCCGCGCCGCCTCGCCCGCGCGTTCCGCGTCCTTGGTCACGGCGTTGAGTTGCACCACCAGCGGAGCCGGGGTGGTCTCGCCGGTGCGTGGTGTCTCGATCACGCGTGGCACGACCCAGACGGCACCCGGTGTCGGGGGAGTCTGTGGCGCCCGTGGTGTCTCGGCGGGCTCGGGTGGCTCCGGTGCCTCCGGCGGCTCGGGCTGCTCGGGGGATTGAACCCAGGCCGGGAACGGTCCGCACTGGGCGACCGGCACCACCCGGATCTCGAAGCGGCGGCCGTCGCGTCGCACCGAGAACGTCACCGCCTGACCGGCGGTGAGATTCGCCAGACGTCGGCCACCTTCGCGGGTGGTGATCAGCGCACCGTCGATCGCCACGATCGCGTCGCCCTCGCGCAGCAGACCGCCGGTGGGAGCCTCGGCGATCCGCACCAGCCGTGGCTCGGTGCGGAACATCGCCTGCCGACGATAGCCGCTCTCCTCGTCGCCACTGGCGCTGAAACGCGCCAGACCGCTGAGCTCGATGATGCCGACGTCCCCGATCACCGGCTGGCCCTCCGGACACGGCGTCGAGCCGGCGCGCGCGAGACCCGCGGTGAGTGCCAACGCCACCGCGATGGCGGCCGCGCCGGCCAGCAGCATGCCGGCCACCACCAGCCACGAGGACCGCGCCGGGCGCGCGGCGGCGACAGACCCAAGCATCGTGGGGGAGATGCGCATCAGAACCAAGCCACCTTTCGCCGGTCGGTGGGGGGATGCCCGGACAATGAGTCGCGGCGTGCCGACTGGTCGAGCCCGCGCAGGATCTGCGCCGCCAGCGGCTCCTCGGGCGACAGACGCACCAGCTCGCTCGCCGCGGCGTGCAGGCTGTTGGTGGCCACCTCGCGTCCCGACGCCAGCTCGTTCCCGTGGGCGCGCGGGTCACGCGCCATGTCGGCGAGCGCCGACAGCGCCGCCACGTAGGCGGACCCGGTCTGCTGCACCATCGCGGCGGCCTGTGCCGCGTCCTGCTTGCGCATCTCGATCACCATGCGGTTGGCGCGGCCATTGGCGATCTCCTGCCCGAGCGTGAATCCGCCGAGGAAGATCGCGATGCTCGCCGCGGCCGCGGCCGCCACCCACGCCGGGTGGAAGCCCAGCCGGTGCCGGTGCCGCTCGCGTGGCGAGAACATGCCGTGTTCGGCCAGCGCGCGAACCGTGCGTTCCTCCAGCAGCTGTCCGGGGTCCCGCTCGCGCGGCAGCGCACGGAACGCCTCGCGTTCGGCGGGGGTCAGGTCGTCGTCGTGCTCATGCATGGGGTAGCTCCTGCCTTCTCGTGAGTCGCGTCCGCAGGGCGCGGCGGGCGGCGAACAACTGACTCTTCGACGTGCCGGGCGAGATGCCCAGCTGATGTCCGATCTCCTCGTGGGTGTAGCCTTCGATGTCGTGAAGCACCAGGACCATCCGGCTGCCGTCGGGCAGCGTCGCGATGGCCCGTTCCAGGTCCAGTCGAACCAGATGGGGCGGTGGCGGCACCGCGGGTTCGGGAGCGTCGTCCAGCGCAGTCATCGGGCGTCGTGATCGCCGGCGCAACAACTCGCGTGCGCGGTTGATCACGATGCCCGTGAGCCACGTCCTCAGACTCGACTCCCATCGGAAGTCGCCGAGTTTGAGACTCGCCCGCACCCAGCTCTCCTGCACCACGTCCTGGGCATCGGCCTCGGAGCCGCCGAGCAGACGCAGCGCGACCTGGTACAAGACCGGGGTGTGGCGACGGTAGAGCTCCCGAAACGCGCGCTCCTCACCGCGGGAGAGCAACGCCTCGGCCAGGGCGCGATCGTCCGCGGGAGGGGTCGCCATCGGCCTCATGTCCGTACTCTTGGTGGCCTGGGACGCGGGAAGGGTTGGCTCGCTCGGGTCGTTCATGCCGCACAGAGTAGGCGAGTGGGCCCCGGCCGGTGCTCCCGGGTGACCAGCGCCCCCGATTGCGGGCCGGGCGGGTGTACGCTAACGTCAAGCCTCGTCTTCGGATGCCGCGCCGGGGAGACGGCCCCAAGACCCGGAATCCAGGGAGCCACCCACCTGGAGGCCGGCCGACCGCCCGCAGGAGATCCCGTGTCCGACCGACCCGTCCATCCCCTCGCCTTCATCAGCCACCCGCCGCGCCGCGCCCTGTTCCTGTGCGTTCACAACTCGGCGCGCAGCCAGATGGCGGAGGGCTTCGCGCATCACTTCGCGCCCGCCGGGGTCGAGGTCTGGAGCGCCGGCAGCGAGCCGCGCCACGTCCATCCGCTGGCCGTCGAAGTGATGAAGGAGTTGGGGATCGACATCACGGGTCAGCACTCGAAGCGCATCGACGAGGTGCCGTGGCGCGAAGCCGACACCGTGATCACCTTGTGCGGCGAGGCCGACGAGGCGTGCCCGGCGGTGGCGGCCGACGTCCGCCGCCGGCACTGGATGCTGCCCGATCCCGCCGCCTCCCCCGAGGACACGCGACATCACGCGTTCCGCGAGGTGCGTGACGAGATCCGCTGGCGCGTCGCCTCGTTGTGGCCGGGTGGGGAATAGCCGGTCGATACGGAGTCGCCCGCTTCGCCGCGAAACACGACGCCCGGATCGCATGACCCGGGCGTCGTCGTGTCGGCGTGGGGTGCGGCCGAATCGGCCCTCAGGGCCGCGCGTGGGTGTCGGCGGCGCCGCGGCGTTCGAAGCTGACACCGGCGTGGCGTCCGTCGAGGAACGTCTCGCACTCGCGGACGTTCTCGGGACTCCCGATGAACAGCGGGGTCCGCTGGTGCAGCGAGGTCGGGGCGAGATCGAGGACGCGTCGCGAGCCGTCGCTGGCCGCGCCACCGGCCTGCTCGGCCACGAACGCGAGCGGTGCCGCCTCGTAGAGCAGACGCAGCTTGCCGTTCGGATTGCGGGCGTCGCCCGGGTACAGATAGATGCCGCCGTAGAGCAGGTTGCGATGGAAGTCCGCCACCAGCGAGCCGACGTAGCGGCCGCTGTAGGGCCGCCCGGTGGCGCCGTCCTCGACCTTGAGCCAATCGATGTAGCGCTTCATCGGATCGGTCCACTGCGCGTAGTGGCCCTCGTTGGTGCTGTAGATGCGCCCGCGGGAGGGGGTGCGGATGCTGGCCACCGAGAGCAGGAACTCGCCGATGCTCGGCTCGTAGGTGAACGCGTGCACGCCGTCGCCGGTGGTGTAGACCAGCATGGTGCTCGAGCCGTAGAGCACGTAGCCGGCGCACAGCTGGCGCCGCCCCGCCTGGAGACAATCCTCGAGGGTGCCGTGACCCTTGCGGGTGATGCGCGGCAGGATCGAGAAGATGGTCCCGATGTTCACGTTGGCGTCGACGTTGGAGGAGCCGTCGAGCGGATCGAAGTTCACCACGTACTTCCCGATCGGCGCGCCGTCGGGCATCGGCACGATGCCCTCGTCCTCCTCGGACGCCACCACGGCGAGCTGTCCGGTCGAGCCCAGCACGCGCATGATCGTGTCGTGCGCGAAGACGTCGAGCTTCTGCACCCGCTCGCCCTGGATGTTGGTGTCGCCGGTCTCGCCCAGCACGTCCACCAGACCGGCGCGCACCACCGCCTTGTTGATCATCTTGGCGGCCAGCGCGATGTCGAGCAGCACGCTCGTGAACTCGCCGCTGGCCTCGGGATGCACCCGCTCCTGCTGCAGCACGAACTGGCTCAGCGTGACGGCCCGGTGTGTCATGGTGTCCCCCGGTCGAGTGAGGCGGGCTCGGCCGACTCGGTGCCGGCCGTGGGGACGTCGCCGCTCCAACGCTCGCGCATGGCCGCCGCGACCACCAGCCATCGCGGAGCCCCGGTGCGGACACCCGCTCCCGATCCGGAGCGCGCGGCGACGAGCGCTTCCCGAAGGGCCCGGTAGTCGCCGGGGCCCACCGGGCCGTCTTCGGGCGCGGTGGCCGACACGCCACGCGAGCGCGCCTCGGCGAGCAGCACCGCCCGCGCGCCGTCACGCAACGCCGGCTCCGCCGACAGCGCCGCGCGCACCAGCGCGTCGAGCGCGTCGGGATTCCCGGTGGCCAGCGCGGCACGGGCGAGCAGGAGGTGTGCGGGCGTGCTCAATTCCATGGCTGGGATCTCGGCGCCGGGCCGGACGGGCGCGGCGGGTCGGGGCGCGGCGGCAGGGGGGCAGGATGACGGGGCGATTATACGAAGTCGCGGCGGTGCGCGGCTAGGCTCCGTTTGGGACGCTCGTGGCTCGCGCCCGGGTGGCGGCGACGGAGACGCGGCCGGGGCCGCTCAAGCAGTGGCGACGCCGGAGACGCGCCGGGGCCGCTCAAGCGGTGGCGGCGCCGGAGACGCGGCCGGAGGCCGCTCAAGCGGTGGCGACGCCGAGTGCCGTGAGTGGCGCGCGCGAGCGTCTCAAGTCGGGGAAGCGATTGGGGTCGAAGGTCGCGATCCCCGGTGCCTCCTTCCACGCCAGCAACGCGGCGAGATCCTGGGTGCACCCGGCCGCCATGCCCATCCCGTGCCCGGTGTAGCCGGCGCAGATCGCGACGTGGTGCTCGGGATCGAGCCACCCGACCAGCGGCCGCCCGTCACGCGCGAAGCCCATGATGCCCGACCAACGGTGCTCGATCGGCGCGCCGCCCGGGACCAGCTCCTCGAGACCCGTCTCGATCGCCTGCTGGATCGGTGGGGTCGTGTGCTCGTCGAATCCCACCTCGGTGTCCAGCGCCAGGTCCCGCCAGCCGCCGATCAGCAGACGGGTGTCGGGCAGCTGGCGCCAGTAGCGGTAGCCCCAGTGGGAGTAGGTGGGGCGCGGCGCCACCTCGCGTCCGAGGGGGGCGGTCGAGAGCATCTGCCCGCGACGCGGGGCGATGAACGGCGTCAGCGTCGGGACCAGACGCGGCGCGTACGCGTTGGTGGCGATCACCACCGTGCGGGCGTGCACCTCGCCGCCGGGCGTGTGCACGGTCCACAGACCGCCGCTCCATCGCGCCATCGACACCGGCGTGTGCTCGTGGAGCCGGGCCCCCAGCTTCACCGTGGCGGCGGCGAGCCCGTGCAGGAAGCGCACCGGGTCAAGCTCGCCATCCTCGGCGGTCACGAACGCCGCCGCGAAGCGGTCCTCGCAACCGGCCGGCACCAGACCCGTGACCCGCGTCTCGAGCATCTTGAAGCCGTCGGCATGGAGGTCGGGCAGCGAGGCGCGCTGATCCTCGGCTTCCTCCTCGGTGCGGGCCAGACGGAGGCTGCCGTTGACGCGGTAATCGCACTCGATCCCCAGCGACTCGACCAGCTCGCGGATGCGCTGGTGCGAACGGCGCCCGATCAGGAGGTTGGCCCGCGCGCTCTCGCGGCCCCACATGGCGATGTTCTCCTGGTAGGGCTCGGCGGGTGCCGCGAGCAGGAAGCCGGCATTGCGACCGCTGGCGGCTCCGGCGATACGACCGGTCTCGAGCACCGCCACCGCCGCGCCCTGCTGGGCGAGCGTGTGGGCGAGCGTGACGCCGGTGATGCCGCCGCCGACGATCGCGATCTCGGCGTCGAAGGGGCCGTCGAGCGCGGGATAGGTGGGCCGCGTCTCACGCCACCAGTACGATGTGGTCGGACTCGAGTGGGGTTCCATCTCCGGCATCGTGACCGGCGCCCGCGCGCGGGTCAAGTCGCATCACGACCGGCGCGTGACCGACTCGCGTATGCGCGCGCGTGTTGACAGCCCCGGGCCGAGCGGATTCAATCGAGTGGATCGATCGCATCCGACCGCCTCACCCGGAGCCTCCATGGATCCCTCCGCCCCCGTCGTTTGTCACCTGCGTGTCAACGGCGACCCTCGTGACTGCGCGGTCACCCCGAACAGCACGCTCCTCGAGGCGCTTCGCTACCGGCTCGGTCTGACCGGCTCCAAGCAAGGCTGCGACAAGGGTGACTGCGGTGCGTGCACGGTGGTGATGGACGGCCGTCCGGTGCTCTCGTGCATCACGCTGGCGCTCGCCTGCGAGGGGCGAGAGATCCTCACCGTCGAGGGGCTGGCGGCGGGTGGCGAGCCACATCCGCTCCAGGACGCCATGGACGTGACCGGCGGTGCCCAGTGCGGCTTCTGTACCCCCGGGATCCTGATGAGCGCCTGGGCGCTGCTCGAGCGCAATCCCAACCCGACCCGGGCCGAGATCGCCGAGGCCCTGTCGGGCAATCTCTGCCGCTGCACCGGCTACACCAAGATCTTCGAGGCGGTCGAGCTGGCCGCCCGCCGGCGGCGCGAGCACCCGGTCGGCGGGGGCACGCGGTCGTGAGCGGCAAGCCCGGCCGGCGCGACGCGAGGCCGGATATGTCGATCCCCGGCAGCCGCATCATGCCGAAAGCGGACCGGCTGACCCCGCCCCAATGGCCGGAGGGTCGCTCGGGCGCACCGAACGGGAGCTTCTCCACGATCGGCAAGCGCAACCGCAAGGTGGAGGGGATCGCCAAGGTCACCGGCCGCGCGATCTATGCCGACGACATCACGCTGCCCCGCATGCTCCACGCCAAGCTCAAGCGCAGCATCCATCCACACGCGCGCATCCGGTCGATCGACGCGGGCGCGGCGCTGGCCATGCCCGGGGTGCACGCGGTGATCACCGGCAGGGACCTCCCGATCTACTACGGGATCATCCCGTGGACCGAGGACGAACAGGCGCTGTGCGAGGACAAGACGCGCTACATCGGCGACGCGGTGGCCGCGGTGGCGGCGGACTCCGAGTGGGTCGCCGAGGAGGCGCTCCGGGCCATCCGTGTCGAGTACGAGCCGCTCCCCGCGGTGCACGACA
The DNA here is from genome assembly GCA_044451485.1 of Candidatus Eiseniibacteriota bacterium. GTDB lineage: Bacteria > Eisenbacteria > RBG-16-71-46 > RBG-16-71-46 > RBG-16-71-46 > JBIOKD01. Next base: position 7,731 of record JBIOKD010000127.1, read on the forward strand.
TCGACACCGCCCTCGCACACCCCGAATGGCAGGTGAACGAGAAGGCCGCCGAGGGCAACATCTCGAAGCACGTGCGGCTCGAATTCGGCGACACCGACGCGGCGCTCGAATCGAGCGACCTGGTGATCGAGGACGAGTACTGGTACGAGGGCTCCACCCACGCCCCGATCGAGCCGCACTGCGTGGTCGCCGAGTTCGACGCCACCGGATTCCTCACCGTCTGGTCGAGCACCCAGGTCGCGCACTACCTGCATCGCGACCTCGCCAAGGTGCTGGGGCTGCCCACCCAGCGGGTGCGCGTGATCCAGCCGGTGGTGGGCGGCGCCTTTGGCGGCAAGAGCGAGCCGTTCTCGCTCGAGTTCTGCGCCGCCAAGCTGAGCATGATCACCGGCCGCCCGGTCAAGATCCTCTACACCCGCGAGGAGGTGTTCTACGCCCATCGCGGTCGTCACCCGATGCGCATGCACTACCGCACCGGGATCACCCGCGACGGCCGGTTGACCGGCGTGGACGCGAAGATCCTGATCGACGGCGGCGCCTATTCGAGCTTCGGGCTCGTGACCACGTACTACTCGGGTCAGCTGCTCACCGCGCCCTATGCCATGCCGGCGTATCGCTTCGACTCGACCCGTGTGTTCACCAACAAACCCTGTTGCGGCCCCAAGCGCGGTCACGGCTCGGTGCAGCCGCGCTTCGCGTTCGAATGCCAGCTCGACAAGCTGGCCGAGGCGGCAGGTCTGGATCCGATCGATCTGCGCCGGCGGAACTTCATCGGCGCCGACACCCGAACCGTGAACGGGCTCCGAGTCACCTCGAACGGCTTCCTCGAGTGTCTCGACGCCGCCGAGCGCGCCTCGGGGTGGCGCGAGAAATTCCGCCGGCTGCCCTACGGTCGTGGCGTGGGGGTGGCGGGCAGCATGTACATCAGCGGCACCAACTACTGCATCTATCCGAACGAGATGCCCCAGGCCGCGGTGCAGCTCAAGCTCGACCGC
>JBIOKD010000128.1:0-8639 GCA_044451485.1 Candidatus Eiseniibacteriota bacterium
CCGATCTCCGTCACCAACCCGGTCGGCACCGGGATCAGCGTCTTCACCTTCCATATGTTGTCCCCCGAGCCACGGCCCCGTCTGGCGGGGGTGCGTGACGTGGCCAACGATCAAGGGGGCAAGTTGATGGTGAAGTGGTATCGCAGCGAGCGCGACGGGGTGCTCGGGACCGACATCGTGAAGTACCGCGTGTGGCGGCGCGCTCCGGCGTCGCTGGCCGCGCGCGCCGCGCGTCTGGCGCGGGCCGACCTCCCGGCGCTGCCGGCGTCGCTGGCGATCGACTTCTGGGAGCCGATGGGCGAGGTGCCGGCGGTGCAGCTGCCCGGCTACGCGCTCACCGTGCCCACCCTCCAGGACTCCCTCCCGGGCTCCAATCCCTACACCGCGGTGTTCGTCCAGGCGGTGACCAGCAATTCCACCGAGTTCATCGCGTCGGGGATCGACAGCGGCTATTCGGTGGACAACCTCGCGCCCGCACAGCCCGCACCCTTCGTCGGCGTCTACAGCCCCACCGAGGTCGCGCTCCACTGGCTTCCCAACCACGAGCCGGATCTGGCGGGGTATCGTCTCTATCGGGGCAACTCGCCGAATTTCATACCCGGTCCGGGCAACCTGCTCGCCGCGCTCGGCGACACCGGCTATGTGGACCATCCCGGGGACGACGTCGGCGCCTTCTACAAGCTCGCCGCCACCGACGTGCACGCCAACGCGAGCCTCTACTCCCTGGTCAGCCCGGCGGGCCCGACCAGCGTGCTGGCGGCGCTGGTCTCGGCCGACGCCGGGGACGGCACGGTGCGACTCACCTGGGCGGCGATCGCCGATCCCACCCTACGGGCCACGCTGTACCGGTCGGAGAGCGGTGGCTCGTGGCACGTGCTCACCGGGCTCGTTCCGGGTGGCGACGGGATGATCCGCTACCGGGACGGCGACGTGCGGCCCGGACACCACTACGACTACCGGCTCGGCGCGTGGGAAGTCGATCACGAGACGCTGTTCGGTCAGGCGTCCGTCGACGTGCCGATGCTCGCGCTCGCGGTCGTGGCGCTGCGACCCAACCCCAGCAGTGGTGGCACGGTGACGCTCGCCTACACCACCGCCGGTCCCGGGACCGTGCGGATCGAGGTGCTCGACGTGGCCGGGCGGCGCATGCTGAGCCGCGAGATCACCACGGTGTCCACGGGCCGCTGGACCCTCGCGCTGGACGAGACCTCGCGCTGGGCGGCCGGGGTGTACGCGGTGCGTCTGCGACAGGGCACGCAGACCGCCATCGCGCGGCTGGTGGTGAACCGCTGAGACACGGGGGAGGAGCGGTTTCGCCGCTCCTCCCCTCGTCCTCGCGCGCCGAAGCGGGGGACCGCTCGGCACCCGCCGCGAACCTCGACCGGCGAATCGCGACGGGTGCCACCACAGTCGATCTCCCGCAACCCTCACCGCATCACGACCGCCTTGCTGGTGAGAGTGGCGCGCGCGCGACCGCCGATCTAGACTCCCGCCGCTTCGTATCCCGCACCGGGGAGCCGCATGTTCATCGAGGAGCACCTCCAGGAGCTGCGTCGCCAGCGGTTCGCGCCCGCAGCGCTGACCGAGTACGCCCGGCGTGTCGGCGCCAGCGTGCGTGCCGACATGGACGCCAACCCCAGCGGGGTGCGCTCGATCTGGATCGTCGGGCTGCTGTTCTTCGCCACCTCGTTCCTGGCCGCGGTGTGGATCGCACTCGCCTACGACCGCGGCCTGGCTTACGACTTCCTGCTCCAGACCGCGCTGTGGATCCTCCCGGCGTTCGCCCTGATCACGTTCAACATCGGCATGCTCCGCGACCGCGACGGCTACATGCTGTCGTCGCTCAACGTGCCGACAGTACTTACCTTGCTCCGTGTGACCCTGGTGCCGGGGATCGCGCTGTTCCTGTCCGAGCGTCACCTGGTGCTCGCTCTCGGCACCTACGTGTTCGCGGCACTCACCGACGTCGTCGACGGCTGGATCGCGCGTCGCTGGAAAATGGAGACCCGTCTCGGCAAGGTGATCGACCCGGTGGTGGACGTGGTGTTCAACCTGGCGGTGTTCTTCGCGCTGGCGGCCGCGCACCTGCTGCCGGCGTGGGTCGTGTGGGTGGCGGCGCTGCGCTACGGGTTGCTGCTGGTGGGCGGCGCGTGCATCACCCTGTTCGTCGGTCCGCTGCGCATCCAGCCCACCGTGTTCGGGCGTCTGACCGGGATCCTGATGTCGGCGTTGTGCGGTCTGGTGGTGCTGCTGCACATGCGTGGCGGCGCCTTTGGCGAGACGCTGATGCCGCTCACCGTGGTGGCGCTCGGAGTACTCATGTCGGCGACGGTGATCCACGTCGTGGTGCTGGGGTGGTGGAACCTGCGTCAGATGACGGGCAAGGCCGGCGCCGCCTCCGGTCGGGTGGTGGGGGACGTGCGCTGGGGCGCGCCATGAGCGCGTCAGACGGCGACACCGGCGCGCGCGAGACGCTGCGTGGCGATCTGGCCGGCTTCTTCCCCGCCGAGGTGCTGCAGCTGCTCCAGCTCGCGCAGGCCACCGGGCGGCTCGAGCTGGAACGTCGCGGCGAGCGGGCGACACTGGTGATCGAGGGCGGCCGGCCGGTGTTCGCGCGCACCAACGCCACCAGCGTCCGCATGGGCGAGCTGCTGGTGCACCACGGCGTGATCAGCCGCGAGGCGCTCGAGCTGGCGCTGGCCATGCAGAGCGACGATCCGGGCGAGCGCCTGGGGGCGATGCTGGTGTCGAGCGGCGCGGCCAATCGCGACCAGATCGCGATCGCGGTGCGCGAGGTGGTCAAGCGCATCGTCTATGGAGTGTTGTTGTGGCGCGAGGGCGAGTTCCGCTTCGTCCCGGGCCCGGTGGCGGGCGAGGACGTCAAGCTCGAGCTCGAGCTCGACCGGCTGATCCTCGAAGGTCTGAGACAGGCCGATGAGGAGCGACGCTGAGACCGCGCCGCGCCCACACCGCGACCGCTACCTGCCACCGTGGCGCACGCACGGCGGCACTGGCGTTGGCGGTCGCGACCCTGACCGGGCTGGTCACACCACCCCCCGCCGGGGCCGCAGTGCCCGCCGATACCACCGCCCACGCGGCCCCCGCCGCCTGGGACACGCCACGGGACCCCGATCTGCTGCTCGGCGCGCTCGCCGCCGGTGCCTTCACGCTTGCCGCCACCCACGACCTCGAGATCACGCGCCGGGTGAGGGAGGCGCCCCCCTCGACCAGCGCCGACAACGCGGCGCGCGCGTTCCGCCAGCTCGGCGACCCGGTGGTGCTGGGAACCGCGCTGGCGGCCACCTGGGGCGCGGCGCGCCTCGCGCACGCGCCGGGTCTCGCGCGTGCCACGGTGCGGATCGGGGTGAGCATCGCGGTGCCCTCGATCGCGTGTCTCGTGCTCAAGGAGTCGATCGGACGCATGCGACCCAAGGAGAGCCCGGACGACGCGTGGCGGTTCGATCCCTTCTCGGGCGACGCCTCGCTGCCCTCCGGACACACCACGGTGGCGTTCGCGGCCGCCGCGGCACTCGATCGCGAGACCACCGCGCGATGGGTGCCGTGGGTGGCCTACCCGGCGGCGGCGGCGTGCGGCTGGTCGCGTGTCCACGATCTCGAGCACTGGACCAGCGACGTGGTGGCCGGCGCGGCGCTCGGTTACTGGGGTGGGCGCATGACCGACGACTTCATGCGCCGGCGCGATGCCGGCGCGGGCCGGCTCTCGTTCATGATCGTCCCGACGCGCGCCGGCACCCGCGTGTCGGTGACGCGCCGGTTCTGAGTTCACGGGCGAGCGCGAGACCGCATCGTCATCCAGGTGGGGTGGCCGTCGGGACGGAGGCGGGTCAAGCGCCTGTGAATCCGTGACCGAATGGGGTCAGGGTGGCCGCGGAGGTGTCGCTCGCGCTTGCCGCGACCGGTGGACGCACCTAGGCTCTGTCTGAGAACGTATGGCAACCGCAACGCGCCCGCCATACGTTCTCAGACAGAGCCTAGCCCGTGGCGTCCGCCGTCCAAGCGACCCGTTCCTCCCTCGGAGCCCGTGCCCGAACTCCACCTCCATCTCGCCCCCAACGCCCCGTGGCTGCCGCTGCTGCTGCTGAGCGTGGCGCTGGCGGCGCTCGGTGTCTGGGCCTATCGCTTCCGCATCCCCCCGCTCGGGGTCCTGGCGCGGCGGGCGCTGCCGCTCCTGCGCGCGCTGGCGCTGGTCGCGCTCGCATGGCTGCTCGCCCAGCCGGTGCTCGAACGCGCGCGCGCCGGGCGTGGCGCGCAGGTGGTGGTGCTGCTCGACCGCTCGGCGAGCATGGGGCTGCCGGACGGCCCCGGTGACGCGACGACGCGCGCGGCGCGTGCCGCCCACGCGGTCGAGGCGCTGCGCGACGCGTGGCGTGGCCGCGCCCGGATCACGGTGATGCCGTTCGCGGCCCGGCTCGCGTCCGACACGCTTCCCGCCGGCGCGGACGGCGCGACCGCGCTCGGCACCGCGCTCACCCAGCTCGCCGCGAGCCCCGAGGGCCAACAGCTCGACGGCGCGGTGGTGGTGAGCGATGGCGTGGTGAACGCCGGCGAGGATCCCGCCACGGCGGCGCGCGCGCTGGGGGTGCCGGTGCACGCGGTGGCCATCGGCCGGCCCGGTCTCGTGGACCGGTCCGTGGCCGAGGTCGAGGCATCGGAGCGCGCCCGAGTCGGCGTGCCGACCCCGGTGCGTGTGCACGTGCGCTCCAGCGAGCCGCGTGGCGCGCCGCTCACGGTGCATCTCGCCGAGGACGGGCACGAGCTCGGACGGGTCACGGTAAGCGCGCCGGGACCGGGGCGCGAGTCGGTGGCCGAGATTCGCGCGCTGCCGTTCAAGCCAGGGCTCGCGGTGTGGACCGCGGCCGTGGACCCGCTGCCCGGCGAAACCCTCGTCGACAACGACGCGCGCGAGGTCGCGCTCGAGGTGGCGCCGGGGCGTATCGGGGTGCTGGTGCTGAGTGCCGGGCTCAACTGGGATCTCACCTTCCTGCGTCGCGCCCTGGTCGGAGACTCGAGCCTGGCGCTCACGACCCGGGTGCGCGAAGGCGGCGCCTGGCGCGATCTCGAGACCGCGCGTCCCGCGGCGCCGCCCATGGGCGCCGAGTTGCGCGCCTGCTCGGTGGTGGTGCTCGACGGTCTGATGCCGGGCGACGCGGGTCCCGAGTTCGACCGGGCGGTGGACGCGTTCGTGCACGCCGGTGGTGGTCTGCTCGTGCTCGGCGGTCCGCCACCCGGGCTCACGCGCACCCGGCTCGGCGTCACCGGTCGCGACCTGGCGATCGCGCCCGAGCCGTCGGCGGGGGTCGGCAGCGGGGCGCCGGTGCCGACCGCGGACGGGCGCGAGCTGACCCAGTGGGACGACGACCCCGCACGTGGCGACCGCGCCTGGCGCGGGGCGGCGCCCCTCACCGAGCGGGTGGCCTTTCGTCCGGGTGGCGGCGACCGGGTGCTGATCGCCACCGAGGGCTCCCCGAGCCCGGTCATGTCGGCGCGTCGGATCGGTCGTGGACAGGCGCTGTACGTGAACGGCACCGGTTTCTGGCGCTGGTCGCTGTCGGGCACCGACGAGCTGTCCGCCGATCGTGGCCGGCTGCTGTGGCGTCGTCTGGTCCGCTGGCTCGCCGAGCCGGTGCAAGGCGAGCCATTGCGGGTGCGACCCGAGCGCTGGGTGACACCGGGTGGGGAGACGGTGCGTCTGTTCGCGAGTCTCCAGGACGACGCCTTCCGCCCGATCGCCGGCGCGACACTCGAGGGCAGCGCGCGCGACGCGGCGGGGCACACCCGCACACTCGCCTTCACCCCGGCGGGAGCGGGATCCTACGTGGTGTCACTCGACGATCTCCCCCCGGGTCGCTGGAGCGTGTCGGCGCGCGCCACCCGCGCCGGACGCGAGCTGGGGCGCGCCACCGGAGAGTTCGCGGTCGATCGCTGGAGCCTCGAGACCGCCGAGGCCGATCCGGACTCGTCGACACTCGCGGCGATGACGCGCGCGAGCGGCGGACGGATCGGCGATGCCGCCGGTGTGTCGCGCTGGGCCCGCACGCTTCCCGACGCTGCACTCGCCCGGGTGCCGTCGCAGTCGGTGCGTCTGTGGGAGTCGCCGTGGGTGCTGGGTGCGATCGTGACCGCGTTGAGCATCGAGTGGGCATGGCGACGCCGGCGTGGACTGCCATGAGCGTCTGAACGCCGCACATCCCGCGACCGGTCGCGAGCCCCCGGCACGGCGCGCCGCTTGCGAGCACCGTCGCCTGATCCGCCCCCTCGATCACGCCCTCACACACGTCCACGTGAACCGCCCCCGCGGGAGAGCCCATGCGCCGCCCGGCGTGGCGCGTCGTACCCCTCGCCGTGGCATGGGCGCTTGCGATCCCGTTCACCCGGGTCCACGCCGGATGCGCGCCGCCCGATCGCGCGATCATCGGCGAGGTGTTCTACGACGCGATCGGCGACGACACCGGTCTCGAGTTCGTCGAGCTCTACGATCCGCGCGATACACCGGTGGCGCTCGCGGGTGTCCGTCTCGAGGCCGGTGACGGAGCGGGTCCGGGCCGCTGGACGCTGCGCTGGACGGGGGCGCCGGGCGACACGGTGCGCCCACACCGTCGGTTCGTGATCGGCGGCGCCGGTGTGATCCCGGCACCCGACGCGCGGGTGACACTCGACCTGCAGAATGGGCCGGACGCGGTGCGGCTGGTGTGGCCGGATGGCGTGACCGAGGTGGTGGGCTATGGCGCCCTCGCCGAGCCCGAGTACTTCTGTGGGACGCCGGCCGCCGACGTGCCATCGGGCATGTCGCTGGCGCGTGTCCCCGACGACGCCGATCTCGGCGCCAACGGACTCGACTTCCGCGCCGCGGCACCGACACCCGGCCGCGCCAATCAGCCGGCGCTCGATCTGGCGCTGGCTCGTGGCTCGTTGACGCTGGCGCCGCCGCACCCGCGCGTCGGGGAGCCCGCGATCCTCACCGGCAGGGTGGCGGCACGCGGTACCGCGGCGATCGCGGTGGGCTCGGCACGGGTGCGCGGCGGCTGGCGTTCGGACGCCGACACGGCGTGGACCAGCGACACCGCGCTGCCCGCGCTCCCGAGCGGCGACAGCGCCGGCTTCACGCTCGCCCTCGGGCGGCTGCCCCTGGGCCGTCGGGTGCTGCTCGCGCGGATCGTGCTCGCCGGCGACGAGGACCCGGACGACGACACCGATTCGCTGCGTGTCTGGGTGGGTGTGGCCCCGCTGACGTTATCCGAGGTGCAATTCCATCCCGCAGACGACGCGGGTGAATGGGTGGAAGTGACCGCTTGGGACACGGGCCCGGTCAGCGCCGCCGGTTTCACCCTGGGGGACCACTCCGGCACCGTCGCCACCGCACATGGCGGCCGAGCGCTCGGGCCGGGCGAGCGCGCGGTGCTCGCGCAACACCGCGACGCGTTCCTCGCCGCGCATCCGGGTCTCGACTCGAGCCGTGTGCTCGAAGCCACCCCGTGGCCGAGTCTCAACAACAGCGACGCGGCGGACGGCATCGCCGATGTGCTCACGCTGGCGGATCCCGACGGCACGCCGTGTGACCGGCTCGCCTACTCGGCGGCGGGGGTGCCGGCCGGTGTGCCGATCGAGCGTCTGGACGACACGCACTGGGCACCCGCACGCGATCCCGGTGGCACACCACTCGCGCCGCCGCTCCCGCCACCGGCGTTCATTCGCCGCTTCGAGGCGCACCCCGCACGACTCCCGGCCGGCATCACCCGCGCGCGTCTGGCGTGGTCGCTGCCATGGGACTGGAGCACGGTGTCGGTGCGCGCGTTCGACCTGGCCGGACGCAACGCCGGCATCGTGCTGCCGGCGGCGCTGCGCTCGGGTCACGCCGAGAGCGATTGGGATCCGTCCACGCTGCCGGCCGGTGTGTATCTGCTGGTCTTGACCGCCGGGCCCGGGACCAGCGGCGCCGCGCTCACCGCCACCACCGCGGTGCGGATCGTGAGGCGGGTGCCATGAGACTCGCCAACCGGTGGCCGGCGCACGTCATCCTCGCGATCGTTGCCGTCGCGCCTGCCCGCGACGCTCCGGCACAGGACTTCGCGCTGCCACGCGTGACCCCGCTCGACGCTCCCGCGGCCGCGCTCGAGGACGCCCTGCCGCGTGCCGACCCGCGTCTTCACGTGGTGGCGGGCACCATCTCGTGGTACGGGGTGCCCGGGCTCGTGACCCGCGCGCTCGCCGGTGGCGCGGGCTGGCGCGCGCTGCGCGGCATGGCCGGCGTGTCGCAGACCGGCGATCCCGAGCTGGGGTGGACCACGCTCGGGCTCGGTGTCGGCGCCGCCGGCGTGGACTGGGGAGCCGGGATGCGCGTGGTGGCGCGACGCGACCGCACCCGAGCGTTCGCCTGGGACACCGCGCCCGGTGAAGGCGGTCTCGAGGCCGGGGCGGGAGCGTGGCTCGTGCTCGGGCACGACTGCACGGCGTGGGCGAGCGCTCCCAGTCTGGCGTCGACCGGTGCCGAACCGCCACTTGCCCGCTCACTCGAGACCGGCATCGCCTGGCGTGGTCCGGGGCTCACCCTGTGGCTCGCGCACCGCTCGGCGCCGGCCGCGTACGGAAGCCCGTCGCTGTCGGCAGGGGCGGTGGGCGAG
>JBIOKD010000129.1:0-8547 GCA_044451485.1 Candidatus Eiseniibacteriota bacterium
GGCGTGCTCGCGCAGGTGCGTCTGGTGAACGACGAGTCGAACGGTCTCGGCGTGCCGCTACCCGCGGGCCGGGTGCGGGTGTTCGAGCCCGACGCCGGCGGGGTCGACGCGTTCACCGGTGAGAGCACGATCGGGCACACCACCAGCGGCGAGAAGCTCACGGTGGACATCGGCACCGCGTTCGACCTGGCCGCCGAGCGCCGCGACATGTACAGCAAGCGCATCTCCGACCGCGAGCGGGAGTACCAGGTCGAGATCAAGCTGCGCGATCGCAAGAAGACCGCGGTGAAGATCGTGGTCGAGGAGGCGGTGGCGGGCGACTTCGACCTGATCGACGAGACCTTCAAGTCGACACGCAAGGACGCCAACACGCTGCAGTGGGAGATCCCGGTCGCGGCGGGTGGCGAGGCGGTCCTGCGCTATACGGTGCGGGCGAGGTACTGAGGCCAAGACTGGTTCGGCCGATGCCGCGCCCTGCTTCCGATACCAGGGTGTGTCGAGTAGCATGCATCTTGCCTTGGTGCGCCCAGCGGATCGCATAGCCGCGTCCTCCGGTGTTCAGGCGGCGGCCAAGGCTTTTGGCCCGCTCATTCGGAAGCCCAGGGGTCCAGATCGGAATGCCAGTCATCCGGACAGATTCCACAGCGCAAGTGACGAAGCCGAGTGTCCTCGATGCCCCGAAGACGCTTCGGGAGAGCCCAGGTAGCCCATCGCGGGACGTCACATCGCACCAGGGGAGTCAAGACTCAGCGAAAGTACTCCCTCATGCTGCCGCAACCTCCGAACAACAATCGCTGTTTGTGAGTGCTTGGCCCTGGATCCAACAGGGAGGGGCACTGCTCGGGGACATCGCAACGACAATTGCGGTCGTGTGGGGCGTTCAGAGGTACTTTCTCGGTCGAGACCGCGCTAGACAGCGCAGCCTCAGCAACGCGCTTGGTGAAGTGGAGTCTGCCCTTGATCACCTTACACTTGGCCTCACCCGGTATTTTTCTCGCCTCGTTGACGCAATGCTTCAGTCCGATGACCCGGCAATCACTGAAGTGTGTGAGCTGGTGGAGTCCGCCGGAGGCCCACAAGATCTTGAGCAGCGCCGCACGCTGCTAGCATCGCGCTTTGGGGATGCTCTTCTGCGCCTGACCGCATCGGGCGCAGTGATGGATCTCATCGGCAGAAGGCTGGTCGCGAATGCTAGGTTTCGGCGAACAGTCAATCGCCTCCGCGGAAGAATAGCGACGGAATACCAGCTCTACTCTGAGGTGGGATCGTTGGTCGTGTCGGTCTATCGGGTCAGGTCGCGGAGCTACTTTCTGCGCACTGCAGCTCTGGAGGCTGCGCAAGACCTCCTTAGAGAGCAATGCGCGGGCAACAGACGAGCCGCCTCCACACTTCAGGCCGAGTGGCGGCTCAGGCTTTACGCGAGGCTCCTTGCCTTTGGCCCAGACCGAACGGTTGCACAAGCACTTGCTCCCCTAATGACGGCGGTGCTGACGTTCACTTCAAGCTATGAGCGCATGAGCCTGCGAGCGAAACTTCGCCTTCAGAGGGCTGAAGAGAGGTATGGGTGGGTGCGGAGCAAGCGCGGGACCTTACTTTCCGATCTCCGATTACTTTCTGTCCGGAGGTTCGGTGAACGTTCAGATCCTGACACCCGAGTTAACGCGGCAATCCAAGTCTTGGACCCTCTCTCGGACGAAATCGAGAGGCTATTGTCCGAAGCGGCGAACGGGCCAGAGGCTGATCGCGCCGCGAACGGTTCGTAGGTAGACGGAGTAGCCACCCCATGCCCTTCCAGCTCCATCGTCCCTACCCGCCGCGCGGCGACCAGCCGGAGGCGATCGCGGCGCTCCTCGACGGCCTGCGGGGGGGCGAGCGCCATCAGACCCTGCTCGGGGTGACGGGGTCCGGGAAGACCTACACCATCGCTAACGCGATCGCCGAGTGGGGGCGCCCGACCCTGGTCATCTCCCACAACAAGACGCTGGCCGCCCAGCTCTACGGCGAGTTCCGGCAGTTCTTCCCCGACAACGGGGTGGGCTACTTCATCTCCTACTACGACTACTACCAGCCCGAGGCCAACGTCCCTTCGACCAACACCTACATCGCCAAGGACGCGAGCATCAACGACGACATCGACCGGCTGCGTCTGCAGGCCACCTCGATGCTGCTCGAGCGCGACGACGTGATCATCGTGGCGAGCGTGTCGTGCATCTATGGTCTCGGCGCGCCCGAGGACTGGAAGGGGATGCGGGTCGACGCCCGCGCCGGCGAGAAGCTGCGGCGCGGCGACCTGCTCGAGAAGCTGGTCTCGATCCAGTACACGCGCAACGACTTGGCTCCCGAGCGTGGCACCTTCCGGGTCCGTGGCGACGTGGTCGAGGTCCATCCGGCCTACGACGATCACCTGGTCCGCATCGAGCTCGACGACGACGTGGTGGAGCGGATCTCGGCGGTCGACGCGGTGACCGGTCAGGTGATCCGCCGCATGGAGCGTCTGGCGCTCTATCCCGCCAAGCACTTCGTCACCCCGGAGCCGCGTCTCAAGGCGGCGCTGGCCGCGATCAAGACCGAGCTGGCCGAGCGGCTCGGGCTGCTGCGCTCGCAGGGCAAGCTGCTCGAGGCGCAGCGGCTCCAGCAGCGCACCGAGTACGATCTCGAGATGCTCGCCACGATCGGCAGCTGTCCGGGGGTCGAGAACTACTCGCGTCACCTCTCCGGACGCCAGCCGGGGGAGCGCCCGGGCTGTCTCATCGACTACTTTCCGAAGGACTTCCTGCTGGTGGTGGACGAGTCGCACGTCACGGTGCCGCAGATCGGCGGCATGTACGAGGGTGACCGCTCGCGCAAGCAGGTGCTGGTGGACTTCGGCTTCCGGCTGCCGTCGGCGCTCGACAACCGCCCGCTCCGCTTCGATGAGTTCGAGACGCTCGTGGGCCCGACGCTGTACGTCTCGGCGACGCCGGGCGAGTTCGAGCTCGGACGCAGCCACGGCGTGGTGGTGGAACAGGTCATCCGTCCGACCGGGCTCGTCGATCCCGAGGTGGTGATCAAGCCGATCGCCGGACAGGTGGACGACCTGCTCGAGGAGATCCGGCGGGTCGCCGGACGCGGCGAGCGGGTGCTGGTGACCACGCTCACCAAGCGCATGGCCGAGGATCTCACCGACTATCTCGGCGAGGCCGGGGTGCGGGTGCGCTACCTGCACAGCGACGTCGACGCGCTCGAGCGGGTGGAGATCCTGCGCAGTCTTCGTCTCGCGGAGTTCGACGTCCTGGTCGGGATCAACCTGCTGCGCGAGGGGCTCGACCTGCCCGAGGTGTCGATGGTCGCGATCCTGGACGCCGACAAGGAGGGGTTCCTGCGCTCCGAGCGCTCGCTCATCCAGACCGCGGGGCGCGCGGCGCGGAACGCCGGCGGCCGGGTGGTGATGTACGCCGACGTGGTCACGGACTCGATGCGACGCGCGCTCGACGAGATGAACCGGCGTCGCGACAAGCAGCTCGCCTACAACGCCGAGCACGACATCACCCCGCGCACGATCGTCAAGAGCGTCGAGGAGATCATGCGCTCGACCTCGGTCGCCGACTCGATCCAGTCGGGCCAGGACGACGAGGTCCAGTCGCTGCTGCGGGCCGTCGAGAGCGAGGGCGCCGACGCCCTGATCGGGCGCCTCGAGGGCGAGATGCTGATGGCGGCGCGCTCACTCGAGTTCGAGCGCGCCGCGAGTCTGCGCGACCGCATCGACGAGATCCGCTCGACACTCGCCGCGGCGGCGGGGATGGGAGTGGGCGCCGGGGCCGAACCCCGTGCGCGCTCCCGTGGCCCGGCGTCACGCGAGCCGCGGCGCCGCAGTCACCGCTACAAGGACCACGCCTGAGCGCCAGGCGACCGGGACCCTCGACCATGCTCGAAGCCGTCGCCCTGCCGATCGTGAAGTGGGCCCTGTCCGAGGACGTGGGCACCGGCGACATCACCACGCTCAACACGCTGCCCGCCACCATGGGCGCGCGTGGCGCGATCATGGCGCGCGCCACCGGCGTGCTCGCCGGATCGGAGCTGGCGCGACTCACGTTCCGCGAGCTGGACCCGACCATCGTGTGCGAGGCGCTGGTGCCCGACGGCGCGCCGGTCGAGCCGGGGATGGCGGTGGTGAAGGTGTTCGGACCGGCCGGCAGCATCCTGACCGGGGAGCGCACCGCGCTCAATTTCATGCAGCGTCTGTCGGGTATCGCGACCCTCACCCACGCCTACGTGGCGAAGGTGGCCGGCACGCGCTGCCGCATCCTCGACACCCGCAAGACCACACCCGGGCTGCGCTATCTCGAGAAGTACGCGGTGAAGATGGGCGGTGGTGAGAACCACCGCTTCGCGCTCTGGGACATGTACCTGGTGAAGGACAACCACATCCGCGCCGCCGGCGGGGTCACCGCCGCGATCGATCGCATCATGCGCACCCGTCAGGACGTGCCGCTCGAGGTCGAGGTCGAATCGCTCGATCAGCTGCGCGAGGCGCTGCGACCGGGCGTGGACCGGATCCTGATCGACAACCGCTCGATCGAGGAGGTGCGCGCCGCGGTGGCGGTGGTGGACGCGTGGTGCAAGGAGCATCCACCCGACCCGCAGACGGCGGCCGCCGGCGCGCGTCGCTGGCCCGAGGTGGAGGTGTCGGGTGGTGTGAATCTCGAGACGGTGCGCGCCTTCGCCGAGACCGGTGTCGACTACGTCTCGGTCGGCGCGCTCACGCATTCGGCACCGGCCCTCGACCTGAGTCTGGAGATCGAGGATGTCGGCTGAGCCCCGCTTCGACCGCGCGGCCTTCGAGGCCCGGCTCGGCACCCGCCGGCTGGGCCGGTTCCTGATGGTGCGCGACGAGGCGTCGTCCACCAACGATTTGGCGTGGGACCTGCTCGCCGAGGGTGGGCCCGACGGCGCCGCGGTGATCGCCGAGACACAGCTCGCGGGGCGTGGCCGGGCCGGTCGCCGCTGGGTCATGGCTCCCGGTCGCGGTCTGGCGTTGTCGGTGGCGCTCCACCTGGGCTGTGACCGGCGTCAGGCGGGACTCGTGTCGATGGCAGCCGGTCTCGCGCTCGCCGAGGCGCTCGAGGGCCTCGGTCGCGTGGCCGATCTCAAGTGGCCCAACGACCTGCTGCTCCGCGGTCGCAAGGTCTCGGGCATCCTGGCCGAGAGCCGCCGGCTTCCGCTCACCGGTGACGCGGTGGTGGTCGGCATCGGGGTGAACGTGCTCGAGCGCCGCGACGACTTCCCACCCGAGCTGCACGACCAGGCCACCTCGCTGTCGCTCGAGGGTCTGGAGACCACCCGTGAGGCGGTCGCGGCCGCGTTCCTCGACGCCTTCGAGCCGCGTTGGGACGAGCTGCAGGAAGGCGACCGTGACCGGTTGCTCTCGGCGTGGAGTGCGCGCTCGGGCGGCTGGGGTCGCGCGGTGGTGGTGCGCACACCGGCCGGCGAGCGGCGTGGCGTGGCGCTGCGTCTCGACGACGACGGCGCGCTGGTGATCCGCGACGCGGGTGGCGGCGAGGTCACGGTGATGGCCGGTGACCTGGCGTGGGACGAGGCGGGAGCGCGCTCGTGAGCGACACGCCCGACCGCCCGCAGGAACCCGACCGCCCACAGGAGTCCGCTGGAACGCCGGAGCCCGCCGGAACACCGGAGACCGCACCCACGCCGCCGTCGGCCGCGCTCGATCGCCCGGTGGCGCAGCGTGGCGATCCCGAGGCAGCGGCGTCGGCGCCACGACGCGACCACTCCGATCCCTGGCGGACTCATCCCGAAACGCCACGCGATCCGCGTCAGACCGGCGAGATGCCGTTCCTCAAGCACCTGGACGAGCTGCGCATCGTGCTCGTGCACTGCGTGATCGGCGCCGTGGTCGGCACGATCCTCGGCTGGATCCTGGCGCCACGGGTGCTGCAGGACCTGATCCACCGCACCGTCGGCAGCGCGATCGTGCTGGCGCCGATCGAGGCGTTCAACGAGCGCTTCAAGATGTCCCTCATCATCGGGGTGCTGGTCGCCGGCCCGTACATCTTCTACCGGATCTGGCTCTTCATCGTGCCGGGTCTGCTCAAACGCGAGCGCTCCATGGTGGTGCCGCTGGCGACGCTGTCGCTCGCGTTGTTCCTGTCCGGCGCGGCCGCCGCCTACTTCTACATCGTGCCGCTGGTGATCCGGGTGCTTTCGGGCTTCCTGGTGCCCGGGATGCAGGCTCAGTTCCGGGTGGCCGACGTGCTCAGTTTCTTCTATAACGTCGCCCTTGCGACCGGGGTCATCTGCCAGCTGCCCTTGGTCACCATGGGTCTCACCGCGCTCGGCATCGTGACCCCGCGCTTCCTGCTCAAACAATGGCGCTACGCGATCGTCGGGGCGTTCATCGTCACCGCGGTCATCACCCCGGGGGACGTCGTCACCGCGCAGATCATCCTGGGGTTCCCGATGGTCGCCCTGTATTTCCTGAGCGTCGGTCTGTCGGTCTTCGTCGCGCGCAAGAAGCGCGCGCCGGGGTCGGGGAGCGGCGCCACCACCGAGGAGGCGGGTCGTGTCTGAGCGTCCATCCCGTCGCCGGGTCCGCGCCTCGTCTCGGCGTGGAGGCGGCGCCAAGCCACGCGCGCGCCGGCCCGGCACGTCACGCACCGCGGCGATCTCGATGCGTACGCCGCCACACGCCCGTCACGAGCGGCTCCTGATCGGGGTGGACGTGGGCAACAGCGAGACCGTGATCGGGATCATGAACCGGCGGGTGGTCGAACGCTTCTGGCGCATGACCAGCGGGCGCATGACCGCCGACGAGGTTGCGCTCCAGCTCGAGGCGCTGCTGCGTCAGGCGCACGTGGCGCCCGGTGAGAAGCTGGGCGCCGTGTTGTGCTCGGTGGCGCCGCAGCTCACCCTGGCGTGGGCGGCGGCGCTCGAGCGGCGCACCGGTGCGCCGCCGGTGGAGGTGACCTCCGACACCGCGCGCACCCTGCCGATCCGCTATCACGACCGCAGCGCGGTGGGGGCCGACCGGATCGCCAACGCGGTCGCGGCGCGCGGTCTCTATGGCACGCCGGCGATCGTGGTCGATCTCGGCACCGCCACCACCTTCGATTGCGTGTCACGTGAGGGTGCCTACCTGGGTGGCGCGATCGCCCCCGGGGTCGTCACCTCGGCCGAGGAGCTGTTCCGGCGCGCGGCGCGGATCGCCCGGGTCGAGCTGCGGCGTCCCGAGCGCGCGCTCGGACGCACCACGGAGGAGAGTCTGCGCGCCGGGGTGTTGTGGGGCGCGGCCGGCCAGGTGGACGCGCTGGTGCGACGGCTGGCGCTCGAGATGCGGGGCACACCGCACGTGATCGCGACCGGCGGGCTGGCGAGCGTGATCGCGCCCGAGTGCGAGACGGTGAACGTGGTGGACGAGACGCTGACGTTGAAGGGCATGGCCCTGCTCTGGGAGGAGAACACATGAGATTCGGTTGGGCTCGGTGGGTGGCGGCGGGCGCCGGGCTCGGTCTTGCCGCGCTGACCGGTTTGGGAATGGTGGCGCGGGCCGAGGGGTCGACGCCGGCGGGGATGCCACCCGGCGGCACCCCGCGACTGGCCGAGGCGAAGAACGTCAAGCAGCGGCTCGAATGGAGCGAGTACTTCCTGGCGAGTCCGAAGCTGGAGGGCCGCGGCCCGGGCACCGCCGGCATCGACACCGCCGCGGTGTGGCTCGAGCGACAGATGAAGGACATGGGTCTAAGGCCCGGCGGCGATGACGGTTATGGCCAGCCATTCGAGGTCACCATCGGGGTGGCGGTCGGCGATCCGTGCGCGGTCGAGGTGACGGGCAAGAAGTGGGACGTGGGTGGCGACATGCAGCCACTCGGCTTCTCCACCAACGCGCGGCTGCGCGCGCCGGTGGTGTTCGCCGGCTATGGCATCACCGCCCCCGGGTACGACTACGACGACTACGCCGGTCTCGACGCGCGCGACAAGATCGTGCTGGTGATGACCAACGAGCCCGGCGAGATGGACTCGACCAGCCGCTTCGACGGCAGCGTCAACACGCCACACGCCGCGCTCCGCACCAAGGCGATCAACGCCCGAGAGCACGGGGCGCTGGGCATGCTGGTGGTGGACGGACCCCGATTCCACGCCGGCGAGCCGCTCAAGCCGCCGAGCACCGAAGGCCAGGCGTACATGTCGGGTGGCGTGGTCGCGGCCCGGATCTCGGCCCCGGTCGCCGAGGCGCTGCTGGCCCCGCTCGGGATCACGCTCGCCCGGGCCCAGGACGCCATCGAGGCGAAACAGACCCCGAAGAGCCTCGTGCTTCCCGAGTCGGCCACGGTGTGGGTGACGCTCAAGCGCACCAAGACCACGATCCGCAACGTGGTGGGCTGGATCCCCGGCCGCGACACCACCCGCACGCTGGTGATGGGCGCCCACTACGACCATCTCGGCTATGGCGGCGAGAACTCGCTGGCCCCCGACCAGCACGTGCCCCACCTCGGCGCCGACGACAACGGCTCGGGGACGGCGGCACTGCTCGAGCTGGAGCGGCACTTCACCGAC
>JBIOKD010000130.1:0-8500 GCA_044451485.1 Candidatus Eiseniibacteriota bacterium
CGGAGCCTAGAACTCGTTTCAAAACCCCGCAACGCGGGGTAAGTTGAGGCCATGGTCACTCACATGGAGGTGAGCCATGGCGTTTGGTGGACTAACCGACGTGCAGTGGGCACGGATCGCCCCGCTGCTGCCGCGTCGCAAGCCGAGTCCCCGCGGCGGCCGACCGGCCGCCGCCGACCGCAAGGTGTTCGAGGGCATCCTGTGGATCCTGTGGACGGGAGCACCTTGGAAAGCCCTGCCGGAGGCGTTCGGCAGTCCAACCACTTGCTGGCGGCGGCTGCGGCAGTGGGAGGAGGACGGCACGCTGCTCGAGCTGTGGCGGGGGTTCCTGGCCCAGCTGAGCGACGCCGACAAGGTGCGCTGGGACGAGTGCTTCATCGACGGGAGCTTCGCCCCCGCGAAAAAGGGGGCGCCGGCGTCGGCAAGACCAAGCGCGGCAAGGGAACGAAGTGGATGGTACTGGTCGATGGCGCGGGTACTCCGCTGGGAGTTCACCTGGACTCGGCATCCCCGGACGAAACGAAGCTCCTCGAAGCGACGCTCGCCACGGTCGCGGTGAGGCGCGCCCATCGCCCGGGCCGGCCGCGCCGCTACCCCGATCGCCTGATCGCCGATCGGGGCTACGACAGCAACGGCCTGCGGGCCTCGCTGGCCGAACGCGGGATCGAGCCGATCATCCCGGCGCAGATCAACCACCCGAACGCCACCCATCAGGACGGGCGCAAGCTGCGGCGCTACCGTCACCGGTGGATCATCGAGCGGACATTCGCCTGGCTGGGCTGGTGTCGGCGACTGCTGGTGCGACACGAGCGGCTCCTCACGGTCTATACAGCGTTCTTCCACCTGGCCTGCGCGATGCTCACGCTTCGACAGGTTTTGAAATAGGTTCTAGGCTCGAGTCCGCTGGTTCGGAGCCGGCCTGACGCTCCGGTACAGCTGGATGCCGATACCCATGAGCGTGATGGCGACCACGAGCACCAGAACGCCCTTGACCATGCGATCGGTGCTGGGCGCGACGACGATCGGACCATCGAAGGCGGTCCACGCCAGCACGGCGCAGGTGACCAGGGTCTGCCAGCTTCTCGTGTATCGCATGGTGGTCGGCCAACGACCGTGCACGATCGCGGTGATCAACATGGGAACATGGAGCGCAACGAGCGCGAGCAACCAGGGACCTTGGCGCTGGCGAAAGGTCTCGGTGTAGGTCAGCGCATCGTAAGCCGCCGGTGCCGCCCGACCGCCATAGAAGAGGTCCAACAACCGACGGGGATCGATGAGCACCAACACCCCGCACACGGTGCCGACGAGTCCCATCACCATGGCTGCCCGGTTCCCGTGCATGCGATCGGCTGCGCGCGGCTTCCACTCCGAGGTTTGTGGCCAGCGGCGGCGGGCCCACGAGGCCGCGCCGAGACTCACCACCAGGAGACCCGGCCACCACAGGGAGGGAATCACCGTGGTTCCCCACCACTGGCGAAGCGCCAGGAGCAGACCCCAGGCGGAATCGATGGGTTGCCGCAGGCACATCAAGAGCCCGAGTGCCCAGACGACTCCAAGGCCGATGACCGTGGCCCGCGCAAACGCGTATCCGTCCGCCGGATCGATGATGGTCAGCGTTGGCCGATAGCGCGCGGCCACATCCACGGGCCGACCAAAGGCGCGTACGAGCTCGATGGCCATGGCGGCATCGACGCCGCTCCCGACGGCGTTGGCCTTCCCCTGCAATTCCTCGTGGAGCAGCGCACGCAGCTCGTACGCCACATCGTTGCGTTGTTTGCGTGGCAGCTGCACCGCCACATCGGTCACGTAGGACTCGATCACGTCATTCGCGTTCATGGTCAGTCCTCTTTCAAGAGTCGATCCATCGCGTCGTTCATGCCCTGCCATGACTCGGTGAGCCTCTTGAGCAATCGTCGCCCGTCCGCATTCAGCGAGTAGTAACGCCGCGGTGGCCCGTCCTCGATCCTCCACTCGCTCTTGAGCAGACCCTGCGCTTCCAGGCGGCGCAGCAGCGGATACAGGGTGCCCTCCTCGATGGGCATGCCCTTGTCCGCCAACGCCTGCCGCAGCTCATACCCGTAACGCGGGGTGCGCAGCCGCGAGAGAGTGGCCAATACGACCACCCCGCGGCGCAGCTCGAGCTCCAATTTGCCGAAAGCGTCCGCGTCGACCATGGCTCACACAGTACTGTGTGGAACACAGTATGTCCACCGGTTTTCCCACCGGCCGGCGTATCCGGCGCAGCGGGGGTCTTCACCGTGGGTGCCGGGCGGTGGGTGCGGTCTGGACTCTCGAGCCGGGGCGCCACGCGGGGAATGGGGAGGAGACGAGCGCGCCCAGCGGTGACCGGCGGTGGGTGTCCTCAGTCGTGGCACTCGGTGCACTTCGAGCGGGACGGCCGCACGTCCCCGGAGCGCGGATCGTGACACGACCCGCACTCGAGCCCCACGTCGGCGTGCTGCTTGTGGGAGAACTCGCCACGGAAGCTCGGGAAGGTGCGGGTCGCGATGTCACCGTGACACTTGCCACACACCGGCGCGCTCGCCCCGGTCACGCTCTTGTGGTGACAGGTGGTGCAGCCTTCCGGGCCGAACTTCACCACCTCGGTCTTCGGCCGCTGGTCGTGCGGGCGGTGGCACTGCTCGCAGGCGATCTGCGCGAACACCACGTGCGGTCCGTGCGGATAGGTCAGCTCCCCGAAGCGGCCGGTCTGGCTCTCGATGCCGATGTGACACGCGCCGCACTTGCCGGCCGCGGCGCCGATGGACTTCCACGGGCGGGCGAGCGGAGCCAGTCCCTTCTGACGCCGGGCGTCGTTCATCTGCTCCTGGGCCTTGTCGAGCAGCAGATAGGCGTAGTTGACGTTGTGCACGCCGTGACCCCGGTCGACCAGCTCGAAGTTGTGACGGGCGTCGTCCCAGGCCCGTGGCGCGTCGAGACCCATCGCGCCGACCGTGGTCTCCATCTGCCGTCGCAGCGCGCTGGTGCGCTCCTCCACCCCCTGCTTCCACTGGTCGAAGATGCGCTCGTAGGAGGGTCCATGACACGACATGCAGGACACCGCTCCGGCCCGGGTCGAGTGGGGCCCCATCGGCTCGGTGGAAGCGACCTGGGCGGAGAACTCCGGGTTGTGACAACCCTGGCAGGTGACCCCGGCCACGAACATGACGCTCGGCGTGCGTGGCACGCCGCGGCCGCCGAGCCCGGCGTACAGATCCTGCTGGGGCGAGTGCCCGGAACCGTGACACGACTGGCAGGCGCTCGCCGCCTCGGCGGTGGTACTGGCGGCGTGACTCGGGAGCCGGCCGTGCTCGATCTGCGAGTGACAGCTCTGGCAGTCGACCTTGTGACGGGTGACGTGCCAGGCATGCAGGAAGTCCTTGTCCGCGAAACGCGCGAGCCGGTCGGGCTGGTTGTGACACGATAGACAGCGCTCGCGTGGGACCTCACCCGCGCCGCGAACCACGCCGGCGTGACACGACTGGCAGTCCATGTCCAGACGCTGGACCATGCCGTGATCGAACGCCGCGCCTTCGTTGCTGATCACCCGGTCGGGGACCTGATGACAACGCTTGCAGGTGCCCAGACCCTCGTTCAGACCCTGGCCCTTGAAGTGACACAGCGCGCAGGTCGAGGACGTCACCGTGAGATGGGTGCCCTGCACGATCTGCGAGTGACACGAGGTGCAGCGCAGACGCAGACCCCGTCGCGTCTCGGAGAGGTGCGGGGTGTGGTCGAACAGCACGCCGTGGTACACCACCTTGCCCTCGAGCAGCCGGCGCTCGTGACAGCGCAGACAGGCGGCGTCGTCCACCTCGGCCCACGGCTTGGTGCCGTAGGTTCCGGTGAAGTACTTCGCCACCATCGACAGCGCCTCGAACTTCTTGCGCGCCTCGGCGCCGATCCCGGGGGCGATGTGACACTCGACACACGCGATCCGGTTGTGGGTCGAGTGTTTCCACGACTGATAGTACGGCTTCATGATGTGACAGCTGCCGCAGAACGTCGGGGTGGACGAGACCTGGATGAACAGCAGCATGCCGACCACCGCGAAGCCGAGGAGGACACCCCCGGTGGACCCGATGAGACGTGTCCTCCGGCTGCGTGGGATCCGTTGGGACCACGCCCGCGCCCATCGCACGGGGGCGGAATCCGGGCCGAGACCGGGCAGAGGGGACATCGGGCTCACCGGGCCGGCGGACGGCGGTTGCGAATCCGGCGCAGGATACCGGCGGTCACCAGCACGTAGAACCAGAACACGATCAGCAGCAACTTCGAGGTCCGGATGTTGCCGAGCTTGCCGTAGATGTCCGACTGGATCTCGTTGCCCACCGAGCGGGCCCGGAGCGTGAAGCTGGAGACCACCTCGGGTTGCACCGAGTGGGTGGCGGTCATGGCCTCACGCAGATAGGTGCGCGCCTCCTCGAGCCGGGCCTTGTAGTCGTCGGTCTGCAGTGGCACCGCGTCGGCGCGCGCGATCAGGGCGTCCGCCTTGGATACCTCCTGCTGCGCGGCCAGGAAGTCCGCGAGCAGCTCCCCGCCGAGCTTCACCTGGCGCCCGTGATCCTCGTGACAATCGGCGCACACGTGGGTGAGCTTGTCGGCCCCGGGAACGGCCACGGCGTGGTCGCCGTGACAGGAGGCGCACTCGGTGATGCCCTGGGCGGCCATGGCGCTCCGGTGCGCGCCGGCGAGGAAGTATCGCCGCTCGGCGGTGTGACACTGGCCGCACACCTTGTTGACGTCGCCCGTCTGGGGGGGGGCCGCGCCATGCACGCCGTGACAGCTCACACAGGTCGGGGCGCGCAGGTTGCCCTTGTCGAACAGCTCGCGGGCGTGGACGCTCGAGAGGTAGTCCCGATACACGTTGGGGATCCGACGCGCCCGCACCAGGGTGGTGTCGCCGTGGCAATTGCCACAGGTGCGCGGAATGTTGGTGACGTACACACGGCTCGCGGGATCGCTGGGGGGGAGGATGTCGTGCGCACCGTGGCAGTCCGAACACACCGCCACGCGTGTGTCCCCGCGCTTCAGACGCATGCCGTGACCCGAGGTCTGGTAGAGCGCGTACTGGTCCACCGGCAGGTTGTAGGCGCGCATGCGCTGCTCGTCGGCGTGACAGGACCCGCAGCGCGCCGGGATCGAGGTCCGGTCGCCGAGGTTCGTGAAGCCGCGGGCGTGCGCCGCGCTCTTGTCCAGGGTGGTGTCGTCGCCGCCGTGACAGGAGACGCAGTGTACGTCCTCGTGGGCATGCTGGCTGGTCTCGAACGCGACCCGCTCCCGGGGGTGACACACGCCGCAGCGTCCGGACGCGCCGCCCGTGGCGGCCGCCGTGGCGCCCGCAAGCGTCTCGGCCCGGACGGTCACGGACGTCACCGCCAGCACGACGCCGCACGTCAGTGCCGCCAGCGCGCACATCCGAGGGGCGCTCATCGGTGACCGCTCAACAGACCGACCAGGGTCAGGGTCAGCCAGACGATCAACAGACCCGTGGCCAGGACCCGGAGACGTCGCTCGCCGGGACGACCCGTGGTGTCCGATGGCGCCCACAACGGCAACAGCAGGATGCCGAACGCCAGCACCAGCATGACCAGTCCCGGGATCCATGCCGGACCGGGAAGGTGCTGGAACACCGTGTAGACCGCCAGCATGTACCACGGGGGGCGGGCCCCCGCCGGCGTCACGTAAGGATCGGCGGCGGCCAGGAATCGGAACGGGGCGAGCGTCGCCAGGGTGACCAGCCCGGCGAAGAGGAACAGCGCGATGAGGAGCAGATCCATGCGGTGCTGTCGGAACGTGGTGGCGTGCGCCGCGCCCGGCGCCGGGGTCGGGGCGCTGAGCCCGACCCGGCGCATGGTGGCGAACGTGAGGACGATGCAGGCCGCATAGAACAGCGGAAGCACCGCGATGTGGAGCACGTAGAATCGGATCAGCACGTCCTCGTTCATCACCTTCCCGCCGAGCAGGAACGCCAGCACGGGGCCCACCACCGGCAGCGCCCACACCACCTCGAGACCCCGCACCGCGGCCCAGTAGGACTTCATGTCCCAGGTGAGCAGACGACCGGTGAAGTCGAGCTGCAGCACGAGCCAGGTCAGCGCCACCGCGGCGAACCAGAGGAGCTCACGCGGGGCGCGATACAGGCCGTCCCAGAACAGACGGATGAGCCGCACCACGATCACCAGGATCAGGAGATAGGCGCCCCACTTGTGCATCTGGTGGATCAGACCGCCGAAGGGGAGATCGCGCACGATGGTGAGGGTGCTGTCGAACGCCGCGTCCGGGGTCGGGCGGTAGTAGAAGGCCAGCAGCAGCCCGGTCACCGCTTCGAGCCCGAACAGGATCGCCGCCAGCACTCCGAGCACCTGGGGCCAGCGCGCGTAGGCCGCGACCGGGGTCGAATCGATCTCGGCCAACACCTCCTTGAGCGGACGCCGGGTGTCGATCGGCGTGTACACCAGACCGAAGTGGGTGAAGAACGAGAACAATTCCGTGAGGTTGAGACGCCTTTCGAGCCAGCCGGTGCGGCTGCCCGGCGTCGGGGTCTCCGGCTCGCGGGGGGTCGGATTCATACCCGGACGAACACCTCACCGGCTCGTATCGAGACCGGGTAGCTCGCCAGCGGGCGTGGGGGGGGCCCCGACAGCACGTTGCCGGAGAGATCGAAGCGTCCATCGTGGCACGGACACACCAGCGCCCGGCGCTCGTGATCGAAGCCGAGGATGCAGCGCACGTGCGTGCACACCGCCGACAGTGCGACGACCCGTTGCGCGTCGAGACGGATCACGTAGAAGGGGGAGATGCCGTGACGCACCATGCGCGCCTCGCCGATCCGCAGATCGTCGAGCATGCCCACCCGCACCAGACGCTCGGCGCCCGTCTCGCGGCGGTCCGGGGGGCGCAGATACGCGGCCACCACCCCCGCGCCACCCAACGCCCACAGACCCAGGAAGCCGCGATTCAGCCACTTCAGGAACTCGCGGCGCGTGGTGCCGCCGCGGACCGGATCCGATCCCGCATCCGCCTGATCGGGTGTCATCCCACCTCCGGGTCACCGTCGTGGTCGCGCCGGTGCGCGGCGCGGGTGAACGAACGACCGTCAGTAAAGCCAGTGTCGCGAGACTCTGCAACCGTCATGCCGGTCCCCGCTTCCGCTTCCCGAGTCGGATTCGCCTCCGGGAGCGTGGCGGGCTATCCAGCACGGGCCGCCCGCCGCGATCCGGGACGCGTCGATCCAGCCCGCACGCCCCGCTCGAAGGGTCGCGCGGGGCTCGTCGACGAGATACGGCACGCGCCGGCTGTCATCCTGTCACAGAGCGGCACGGTTTGGCAGCACGCCGCCGGCTTGGCTCGTGACCACTCATGGGCCGGAGACGTCGGCGACGGCTGGGAGAGCCCGGGCCGAGATGGGATTCATCCCGTTCATGGTCGCATCGACCAGCAGACGGAGCTGGTGGTATCGGGCCAGCGCCAGACGATGTCCCTCGCGCGGCTCGATCACCCGGGTCGCGACCGGCCGGTGATCACGATCGAGCGTGACCTCGATCACTCCGTCCTCGAAACGGGCTCCAGATTCGTCCCGCGTCATCCGGTACTCGACGCCGTCGAAGCGGGCCCGAACGCTTCGCCCACCTCGCTCCACCAGGATACCGTCGGCGGGCGCGGCGGCCTCGTAGTCGCCGACCATGCCGTGGAACCGCGGCTTCACCCGCTGCGGTCCGCCGCGCTCCGGACAGAACGTGTCGCAGTGGCCACAATCGTTGCAGGCGTCGGCGAACAGCACCCACTGGGTCTCACGCCGGACGGTCCATCGACCGGTCTCGACGGTCACCGCGTGTCCGTCGAGACACAGCACCGGCGCATCGTGCTCACCGGGTGGGGTGGGAAGCGAGAAGAACGCGCCGTTCGGACAGACCAGCACACACTGGTTGCAGGAGGCGCAATCCCAGGCGGCCAGCGGTCCGGTCCGCACCGGCTCGGCCCGGTGACACGCCGCCGCGTAACGCGGATCGGTGGCGACCGTGGCGGCGTAGCGCTCCAGGTTGGCCCGCGCCGCCGGTCGCGGATCGCCCACCGGTGACCGACCGGCACGCCGGCAGATGAATGATGCGAGATTGGGGACGCCGAGGCGGTCCATCTCCAGCTCGACCGTACGCAGGTAGCGGGGGAGCCGTCGGTAGCCGGTCGGTCGCAGGAGGTCGGTGCAGGCGGTGACCGGCGCGAATCCGCAGGCCAGCACCTCGACGACGTTCTCGGCGTCGACACCGGCGCTGAACGACATCGGGATCCGCCCATCGGTCGCGGCGACGAGCTGGCCGGCGACCGTCACCGCGAGCACGTGCAGCGGCGGGCCTGACAGGTACACGCGCTCACCGTGGAGACGACCCCGGGTGTTCCGCACCACCAGCGTGTTGGTGAGCTTGACGCCGAGACGGCGCCCGAGACGGGTGGCGGCGTGGGCGAGACGCTCGAGCATCGGCACCGCGTCGTCGAAGCGGAG
>JBIOKD010000131.1:0-8419 GCA_044451485.1 Candidatus Eiseniibacteriota bacterium
GCGGGCGCTGGGTGGCGGCAAGGTGGCGGCGCTGCTCGCGCCCGCCGCCGGAGCGCTGGCGGCGCGTCTCGTCTCATCGCTCGAGCCGGAGCGTCATGGCGCCGAGGCCCATGGGATCCCGACGCTGGTGTTGGACGCGGCGAGCGAAGAGCGTTATCCGCCGGTGTGCGTCTCGCGGCTCCACGCGGCGTTTCCGGAGGCGATGCGCGCCACGCACCCGGGGCGGCACATGCGTCCCGAGGAACGAGGCGAGATCCTGGCCATCGTCGATGCGGCCTGGGCGTGGCTCCGCGATCTCCCCGCCCCGGACGAGCGGCCGGATCACTGACGCGCGGACGCCCGAGCGCGTCATCGGGCGCGGGTGCGCATCGCGCCGTCACGTGCCGGACCCCGTGCGCTCAGTGGATCGCGGCGATCCGGCGCGTCAGCGAGCCGGCCTCGGTCTCGAGCCGCACGAAGTAGACCCCGGAGGCCAGCCCGCGACCGGCGTCGTCGCACAACGCGAATTCGAGCTGGTGCGGCCCGGCCATCTGCCCCTGGTCCGCCAGCACGCGCAGCACGCGCCCGGAGACGTCGAGCAACGTGAGACGCACCCTCCCGGCGCGCGGCAGCTCGTAGCGCGCCATCGCGGCGCCGCGGGCGGGATTGGGCGCCGGCGCGGCAAACGAAAGACCGGTAGTGATCGGTGCCGTCCCGACCCCGGTGGTCGAGCCACCCAGGTGTCCGCCCGCATCGAGCCACTGCGCGTAGATGTCGTCATTGGCGTTGCGTTGATCGTCCCAGGCGACGATCAACCCACCGGCCCCGTCCGAGACCACGGCGGGAACCGTCTGATCGGCGGCGGCGGTGCACACCGCGACACCATCACCCGTCCACGCGGCGGCGCCGGCAGCGGTCATCCGCTGCGCGTAGATGTCGTGATCGACGCCGTTACGCAGATCGTCCCAGGAGATCAGCGCGCCGCCGGCGCCGTCGCCCGCCAGCGCGACGTCCATCTGGTCACCGGTCGCGACACAGACCGCGCTGCCGCTCGAGCCCCAGTGCATGGTGCCGGTCGAATCCACGAGCTGGGCGTAGATGTCGTCACCGGTCGTGGCGTTGCGGGTGTCGTACCAGCTGGCGATCGCGCCCCCCGACCCGTTCGGGATGGCGCGGATCGCGTACTGGAGCCCGGAGGCGGCCGCGAGCGTCACGCCGCTGGTGGTCCAGTACCGGTCCCCGTAGGCATTCATGTGCTGGGCGCCCACGTCGTAGTTGTCGCTGCCACGCGGACCATTGGTGACGACGATCGCGCCGCCGATCCCGTCGGGCACCAGCGCCGCGCCGGTCTGACCGGAGTACGCAGGGATGGCCTGCAGACCGTTCACCGAGAGGTGCGCGGCACCGGTTCCGTCGACGCGCTGGACATAGGCATCGTAGGAGAGACCGAGCCGCGCGTCGCTCCACATGATGTAGGCACCGTTGCCGCCATCCGAGACGATCGCCGGCGGGTACTTGTAGCTGTTCACGGTGCAGATCGCGATGCCGTTGAGGGTCCACTGCACCGCACCCGCGGCGTTCACGCGCTGGGCGTAGATGTCCTTGTGTAGTCCGACACGATCGTCGTTCCAGGCCATGATCGCGCCGCCGGCATCGTCGCCGATCATCGCGATGTTCTGATGGTTCGAAGTGGCGGTGCAGATGGGGACCGCGTTCGCATTCCAGGTGGTCGCCCCGGTGCTGTCGATGTGCTGCGCGTACACCTGGTAGGAGTTGAGCGAGCGTGCGTCCTCCCAAGCCACGATCGCGCCGCCGGCGCCGTCCCCGACCAGCACCGGATTTCCGGCGTAGGTGGCGGTGGCGCACAACGGCACGCCGTCGGGAGTCCATGCCGGATTGCCGTCGGCGCGCAGGTGTTGCGCGTAGATGACGTTGGGGCCCTGCCGGTAATCGGTCCACACGATGATCGCGCCGCCGGCGCCGTCGGAGATCGCGCGTGGGGCAAGTTGTCCGAGCGGGCTCGTGCACACCGCGACGTTGAGCGTCGGATCGGTCGGCCACGAGGCGTGCGCCGGGCGGGTGGCGATGAACAGCAGACCAATGGTCATGACGCACGGGGTTCGCATGCCCCACCTCCGGATCCGGTGGCCGTTCGCCGGGGGGGCGAGCGACGCGGGGAGTCACGGCCGCCGGGCGGCAATCGCCCGCGGCACACGCTCCCTCATGGGACATACGCGCAACTCAGCCCCGGATCGGGTCACGCTCGGGAGGGAATTGCCGGTGGCGACAAGGGGCGAGAGGGGTGGAGCGGGCCTTCGGCCGCTACTGGGGGCCTCTACATCGACTGCGAGATCTTCCAGCCGGCCCAGATGCCGGCGAGACCTCCGAGGGTGCTGAACACGATCGCGCTCATCGAGAAGCCGCCCGCACCCCACAACGAGGGCAGCCATCCGCCCAGCACCGATCCACCCATCATGCCGAAGAAGATGGCCCGCTTCGAAGAGAACACCGCCGCCTCCCCGCGACCTCGTTTGCATGCACCGGCCGCCGTCTTGCGGCCACTCGAGAGGTTATCGGCACGCCCCCCGGGTCGAGTTGAGGGAGGGCCCGGCTCCCGCACACCGGCCCCAGCGGAGCCACCCTGGACACCGGATGAAGACCGCACCTGCCGCGCTCACCCGCCGCGACGCAGCCGGCCGCGGTCCACCTTGCCGAGATGCGTGCGGGGCAGCGCGTCCACGAACACCACGTCGCGTGGCTGCTTGTACGGATCGAGCCGCTCGCGCACGAAGCGCTTGAGCGTCTCGTCGAGCCCGGGGCTCGGCTCCTTCGCCACCACGTAAGCGCACGGCTTGATGAGCCCATTCGGATCGCGCACCCCGACCACCGCGGCTTCGGCCACCGCCGCGTGCTGCAGGAGACAGCTCTCGACCTCCTGGGGCGCCAGCCACTTGCCCGAGACCTTGAGCATCTCGTCGCCGCGCCCACCGTAGGTCACGAAGCCGTCTGCGTCGATCGACACCAGGTCACCGCTCACGTACCAGTCGCCACGAAAGCTGGCCGAGGTCTTGTCGAGGTCCTGCCAGTAGCCGATCGCGCGCGAGCCGCCACGCACCCACAGCCAGCCGGTCTCGCCGGGGGGCACCTCGAGCCCGTCCTCGTCGCACGCCTTGATCTCGAACCCGGGCACCACCTGGCCGAGTGTGCCGGGACGCGCATGACCCGGGCGGTTGGAGATGAAGATGTGCCACATCTCGGCGGTGCCGAGACCGTCGAGCAGCTCGACGCCGAAGGTATCGCGCCACCGGCGGTCGAGCTCGACCGGCAGCGCCTCGCCGGCCGAGGTGGCGAGACGCACGCACGACAGATCCTGCGCGCGCGCGTCCGGGTGGGCGACCATCTTCGAGATCGAGGTGGGCACCTGGATGAGCACCGTGGGTCGGAAACGGGCGATGCGATCGAACAACGCCTCGGGGGTCGAGGGCTCGGGGAAGAGCACGCACGAGGCTCCGACCGAGAACGGGAAGAACAGGTTGGAGCCGGTGGCGTATCCGAAATAGAGCTTGGGCACCGCGAGCGTGATGTCGTCCTCGCGATACCCGATCACCCCGTGGGCGTAGCGCTCGGTGGTGTTGGCGAACGAGCGGTGGGTCTGGACCACCGCCTTGGGCCGGCCGGTGGTGCCACCGGAGAACAGCCACAACGCCGGGTCGTCGCGGTGCGTGGGGAAGATCTCGAACCGGCCGGGAGCGTCGGCGAGTGCGCGATCGACGGTCTCCTCGCCGATCACCAGCACCGTGCAGGGCGTTCGGGCGGCGGTCGCGGACGCGGCGAAGACCCCGGCGGCGTCGCGATGCGTCACCACGGCGCGGGCGCGGGAGAGATCGAGCAGGTAGGCGATGTCGTCGCGGGGCAGTGCGGGATTCACCATCACGACGACCGCGCCCAGCTCGAGCGCGCCGAACAGCGCCCCCACGAACTCGGCCCCATCCGGCAGCGCGATCATGACCCGTTGTTCGGGTGCCACCCCGGCCCCGGCGAGCACGTGTGCGAAACGCGCGGCCAGCGCGGCGGTCTCGGCGTAGCTCCAGACACGCGTGTCGGTGCGGATCGCGACGCGGGCGCCGCGGCCTTCGCGCACGCGGGCATCGAGGAACAGATCGGCGATGTTCATCGGGGGCTTCCGGGTCCGTGGACGATGCGCGTGCGAGACTATGTCCGACCGCCCCCTGGTGGGCAAGGACGATGACGGGTCGTCGGGCGTGTTCGGTATGCTAACTTCCGGGCCTCACCCCATGCCGGACCGTGGTCCGTCGCATGGTGATGCGTTCCGGCGGAGACCCGTGTCCGTGCGCGACTTGGCCGAGCTGACCTGGGAGGAGGTGCGCGACCTGGATCGCGCGCGCACCGTGGCGCTGCTGCCGGTGGGCGCGGTCGAGGCGCACGGTCCGCACCTGCCGATCGGCACCGATCTGGTGATCGCCCTGGGCATGGCGCGCTCCGCCGGTGCCACCCTGGAGACCCGCGGACGCGCCTGTGTGCTGCTCCCGCCACTGACTTACACGGCGGCGCCGTTCGCGGCCGCGTTTCCGGGCACGCTGTCGGTGTCGCCGGCCACCGTCACCGCTCTCGTGCTCGACCTGGCGCGGGAGCTCACGCGGCACGGCTTCGCGGCGCTCGGCATCGCCAACGCGCATCTCGATCCGGCGCACCGCGCGGCGTTGGCCGACGCGGTCGGCGCGGCGCGTGACGAGCGTCTGCTGCCGCTCGCCTGCCCGGACCTGACCCGGCGTGCCGCGAGCGAGCGTCTCACCGAGGAGTTCCGCGGTGGTGCGTGCCACGCCGGCCGCTTCGAGGGCTCGATCGTGCTCGCCGAGCGGCCGGAGCTGGTGCGCGAGGCGATCCGGATCACGCTCGCCCCCAATCCGGTGTCGTTGTCCGCGGCGATCCAGGCGGGGCACGACACCTTCGCGGCGGCGGGCGGACCCCGCGCGTACTTCGGCTGGCCGGCCGACGCCACCGCCGAGGAGGGTCGCGCGACACTCGCGACCCTGGGCGCGATCCTGGCCGACGGCATCGACGCGGTGCTCGTGGTGGAGCGGCGCACGTGAATGGCGCGCTCACCGGACGCGGCGCGGTGGTCACCGGCGGGGGCCGTGGCATCGGCGCCGCGATCGCGGGGGCACTCGCCTCCGAGGGTGCGGCGGTGGTGGTCGCGGCACGCACGCGCGACCAGATCGAGCGCGTCGCGGCGGATCTGCGCGCCGGCGGCGCCGTCGCCCGGGCGCAGGTCTGCGACGTCGCCGACGAGGACTCGGTGCGGGATCTGGGGCGCGCGGCACGGGCGGCACTCGGCCACGTGGACATCCTGGTCAACAACGCCGGTCACGGCGGCTCGGCGCCGGTCACCCGGCTCACGCCCGCCGAGTGGCGGCAGGCCCTCGACGTGATCGCCACCGGCACGTTCCTCTGCACGCGTGAGTTACTGCCCGATATGTTGACGCGCCGCTGGGGGCGCATCGTGCAGGTGGCGTCGAGCGCGGCGCTCGAGGGCGCGCGTTACGTGGCGCACTACAGCGCCGCCAAGCATGCGGTGGTCGGGTTCACGCGCTCGCTCGCGTTGGAAGTCGAGGGCAGGGGCGTGACCGCCAACGCCGTGTGTCCGGCGTACGTGGACACGCCGATGACCGAGACCACCATCGCCACCACCCAGCGGCACCTGGGCGGCGGTCGCGACGCGGCGCTGGCCGCGGTGCTGGCATCGGCGAAGCAGTCGCGGCTGCTGTCGACCGACGAGGTCGCGGCGGAGGTGCTGCGGCTGTGCCGCGACGACGCCGGCAGCGTGAACGGACAGGCGATCCTCCTCCATCCGGGAGCACGACCGTGAGCAAGTTCGAACTCCTCAATCCACGCTCGCTCGGCGAGCCGAAGGGCTGGACGAACGGGGTGCTGACCCCGCGTGGCGGCCGTCTGCTGTTCGTCGCCGGTCAGGCGGGGTGGGAGACCGACGCGCCGGGCGAGCCACCGGGTTTCGACGGGCAGTTCGCGCGCGCGCTCGACCGCATCCTCACCGTGGTGCGCGAGGCTGGTGGTGACGCCGGCAGCATCGCGCGGCTCACCGTGTACGTGACCGATCTCGAGGCGTATCGCGGCTCCCGGCGCCGTCTCGGCGAGCTGTGGCGCGAGCGCTTCGGGGGCTACTATCCGGCGATGGCGCTGATCGAGGCGAAGGGCCTCGTGGACCGGGGCGCGATGGTCGAGATCGAGGCCACCGCGGTGATCGGGGGACAGGACTGATGGCGATCGCGACGCGTTTCCTCCTGTACGCGTTCGACCCCGCCACCGGCGTCGCGACGCTCACGCTCAACCGTCCGGAGCGTCTCAACGCGCTCACCTTCGAGGTGTACGCGGAGTTGCGTGACACCTTCGCGGCGCTCGACACCGAGCCCGGCGTGCGCGCGATCGTGCTCACCGGCACCGGTCGTGGCTTCTGCTCGGGTGGCGACGTCGAGGACATCATCGGCGCGTTGTTCGGCCGCGACGCCGAGGGTCTGCTCGAGTTCACCCGCATGACCTGTGACGTGGTGCTGCACATGCGGCGCTGCCGGCGCCCGATCGTGGCGGCGCTGAACGGCACGGTGGCGGGTGCCGGCGCGGTGCTGGCGACCGCGAGCGACTTCCGGATCGCCGCCGAGACCGCCAAGATCGCGTTCCTGTTCGTGAAGGTCGGGCTTTCAGGCGCCGACATGGGCGTGTCGTGGATGCTGCCCCGTATCGTCGGCGCCGGTCACGCGGCGGAGCTGCTCATGACGGGCGAGTTCATCACCGCGCAACGCGCGCTCGAGATCGGACTCTATCATCGCGTGGTGCCGGTCGAGCGCACGCTCGCCGAGGCGACCGCGTTCGCGGCGAAGCTCGCAGAGGGGCCGGGGGAGGGCATCGCGGTGAGCAAGCGCGCGCTCGATCTCGAGGCCTCGATGACCCTGGAGCAGGCGCTCGAGCACGAGGCGCAGGTGCAGGCGGCGCTGATGCTGCACCCCGACTACCGCGAGGCCTACGAGGCCTTCCGCGCCAAGCGCGCGCCGCGATTCGCCCGATGAGCGCACCCGACACCCGCCCCGTCGGGGTGTTCCTCGATCCCGCGCACCACGACTTCGCGGCCGCGGTCGGCGCCTGGTCCGATCGGGAGCTGGCGACGCGTGCCGAACCGGTCGGTGACGACGCGGGGCGACGCGAGGCACGGGTGCTGCTCGGCGCGATCGGACAGGCCGGGTGGCTGGAGCCGATCCGACGTGGCGACTGGCGCGCCTGCTGTCTGGCGCGCGAGGCGCTCGCCGCCGGCTCGCCGCTCGCCGACGCGGTGTTCGCGCTCCAGGGGCTCGCCGTGGTCCCGATCCTGCTCGCCGGTGACGAGACGCTGAAGGAGCGCTACGTGCCGGCCGCGATCGCCGGCCGGGCGATGGGCGGCTTCGCGATGACCGAGCCCGAGGCCGGCTCGGACGTCGCGTCGCTCGCCACGCGCGCGGTGCGGGACGGCGCCCAGTATGTGCTCGACGGCCAGAAGACGCTCATCTCGAACGCGGGGATCGCGGATTTCTACGTGGTGTTCGCGACCACCGCGCCGGCCGCCGGTGGCAAGGGCATCACCGCCTTCGTGGTGCCGGCGGACACGCCCGGGCTGCGCTTCGTGCGGCCGCTGGTACTGGCCTCGCCGCATCCGCTGGGCGAGCTGGCCTTCGAGCGTTGCACGATCCCCGCCGCGAACCGGCTGGGCGAGGAGGGGCGCGGTCTCGCGCTGGGTCTCAAGACGCTCGACCGGCTGCGCGCTACGGTCGGCGCCGCGGCGTGTGGCATGGCGAGCCGCGCGCTCGCCGAGGCGCTGGCCCACGCACGGACGCGACGTCAGTTCGGCAAGCCGATCGCCGAGTTCCAGCTCGTGCAGGAGAAGCTGTCCCGCATGGCCACCACCCTCGCCGCGGCGCGTCTGCTGGTCTATCACGCCGCGCACCGCGCCGACTCCGGCGCCGCGCGGGTGACACTCGAGGCGGCGATGGCCAAGGCGTTCGCCACCGAAACCGCGCAGCAGGTGGTGGACGACGCGGTGCAGATCCTGGGCGGCGCCGGGGTGCTCGCCGAGCACCCGGTGGACCGGCTCTACCGCTCGGTGCGCGCGCTGCGGATCTACGAGGGCACCACCGAGATCCAGCACCTGGTGATCGCCGGTCAGCTGCTGGCGGAGTCCGGGGCGTGAAGGTCGCGGTCCTGGGTGGCGGACCGGCGGGGCTGTTCTTCGCGTTGCTGCTCAAGCGCGCCGACACGCGGCACGAGATCACCGTCTACGAGCGCAATCGCCCCGACGAGACCTGGGGGTTCGGCGTGGTGTTCTCGGACGCCACCGAGGACGCGCTGGCGGTGGCCGATCCGGCGGTGACGGCACAGA
>JBIOKD010000132.1:0-8388 GCA_044451485.1 Candidatus Eiseniibacteriota bacterium
GGCGGCGCTGGCCCTGGCGCTGGCCTGGCTGCTCCAGCCCGGGCTCGGCTACGTGGCGCTGTTCGAGTTCCATCCCGAGACGCTGGCGGTGCCGGCGCTGCTGGCGTCGTGGGACGCGTGGCACGAGGGACGGCGTCTGCGCATGACGCTCGCCGCCTCGGCGGCGCTCCTGTGCAAGGAGGACGTCGCCTTCGCGGTCCTGGGTCTGGCGATGGTGGCGCTCGTGCGGGGACGACGGCGTGGACCCGCCGACGGCGCGGCACTGGCGCTGCCGGCGTTGGCAGTCACCGCCTTCACGTTCCTGGTCCTCAAGCCGATGGCGCATGGCATCGTGGACTATGGCCGTCTCTATCGGGCGTGGGGGCCCACGCCGGGCGCGGCGCTCGGCGCGATGCTGGCGCACCCCCTTCGAGCGCTCGGGAGTCTGGTGGCGACGCCGGGTGACCCGGCCGATTCGGCGGCGAAGCTGGCGTTGTGGCTGCACACGCTGGGGCCCTGGCTGTTCGCCCCGCTCGCCGCGCCATGGGCGTGGCCCCCGGCGGCCCCGATCTTCGCCGAGCACCTGCTGGCCGACCGCATGGAACAACACGTGATCGTCTACCAGTACACGGCGCTGATGATGCCGTGGCTCGCGGCCGGGACGGTGACGACCCTGGCATGGATGACGCGGTCTCGACGCGGCGGCGATCGCCACGCACCGGCGAGGGACCCGTCGAACCCCGGCGGGGTGCGGATCGCGGCAGCGCGGATGGATCGGGCACCGGTGCGTGCGCTGTTCTTCGCGCTGGCGGTGCTGGTCGCCGCGGCGCTGGCCCAGTGGTGGTGGGGCCCGTTCACCGTCCGGCCGGGATCGTTACCGGTGGCGCCGCCACAGCACGTCGTGCCCGATGGCACCGATCGCGCGATGCGGCAATGGCGCGAGTCTCTGGTGCGGCGCGCGGGGGTCACCGACGGCATCGTGTCGGGCTTCGAGACCATGCACCGCTTCTACGCGCGCCACCACGTGATCGCGGCGCACCACGTGCTGGGTGGCGTTTACACCTTCTCGGACAACCCGTACCCGACCCCGCACGACATCCACGCCGCGCTACTCGACACCGGGACCGGACTGCTGATGGACTGGGTCGACCCGGACACGCCGCGTCTCTGGCAGGCGATGACCGGTCTCAACGGACTGGTGCCGGTGGAGGAGCACGGCGATCTCACCCTGTGGCTCGGCCGCGGACACGACCCGATCTCGCTGGTGGAGCCCGGTCCGGTCTCGGGTCCGTTGGCCCACCCGATCTCGTTCGAGGATCGTCTGCGGCTGGTCGGCGCCGGGCTGCCGTCGGGATCGGTCGCGGCGGGTGACGAGCTGCCGCTGGTCACCTGCTGGCAGCGGCATGGCGAGATCGACGGGGTCGTGGAGCTGGTGCTCGCGCTGCGTCCGCTCGACGGTGACGATCCGCGCGAGAAGCGGGCGGCGCACAGCCGCTTTCTCGGCTACGCACTGTGGCCGGTCGACGACTGGGGTGTGGACGTGCCCATGCGCGAGCGTTATCGCTGGGTGCTGCCCGATGATCTGCCGCCCGGGCGATACATGGTCCAGATCGCGGCCGCCGAGCGGGGCGAGAAGGGGCTGCGTCCCTACGTCACCAACGTGCGTCCCGATCCCGACGGGTTCTTCGATCTCGGCCCGGTGACCATCGCGCCGGGACCCCGATCGCGATGAGCCCGGCCGATCTCCTGTTGCGCGCCGCGCACGTGGCCCTGCCGGACGGAGCGCGCGCGGCGATGGTGCGGGTGCGCGACGGGCGCATCGTCGCGGTGCTGCCACCCGACCATCCCGACGGGCGGGACGCCCTCGACCTCGGTCGATCGTGGTTGTTGCCCGGGCTCGTGGACACCCACGTGCACATCAACGAGCCGGGACGCGCCGAGTGGGAGGGCTTCGAAAGCGCCACCGCCGCCGCTGCCTCGGGCGGTGTCACCACCCTGGTGGACATGCCGCTCAACTCGATCCCGGCCACCACCACGGTCGCGGCGCTCGAGGCGAAGCGCTTGGCGGCGCGTGGACGTGTCGCGGTGGACGTCGGGTTCTGGGGTGGCGTGGTGCCCGGCAACGATCGCGAGTTGGAGCCGCTCGCGGCCGCCGGGGTGCCCGGGTTCAAGTGCTTCATGGCTCCGTCGGGGGTGGATGAATTCCGACACGTGGGGGCCGTCGATCTGGCGCGCGTGGCCCCGATCCTGGTCCGGCTCGGTCTGCCGCTGCTGGTGCACGCCGAGGACCCGGCGACACTGGACACGGCCGCGGCGGGTGTTACCGGGCGCGATCCACGTCGGTACGCGACCTGGCTGGCGTCGCGCCCACCCGCCGCCGAGCGTGCCGCGGTCGCGCGTCTGGAGCCACTGCTCGCGAGTGGGGTGCGTGTCCACGTCGTGCACGTGGCCTGTGGCGAGGTGGTGCAGTGGGCGCGGCGGTGGCGGGCACGCGGTGCGGCGCTCACGCTCGAGACCTGTCCGCACTATCTGATCCAGGATGCCGGACGGATCGTCGACGGCGCCACGGTCTGGAAGTGCGCGCCCCCGATCCGCGACGCGGCACAACGCGAAGAGCTGTGGAGGGCGCTGCTCGCCGGGGATCTCGATCTGGTGGTCTCTGATCATTCCCCGTGCACCCCGGATCTCAAGGAGACCGGGAGCGGCGACTTCACGCGCGCGTGGGGCGGCATCGCCTCGCTCGAGCTGGGACTCGCGGTGATGTGGACCGAGGCCCGCGAGCGTGGCGCCACACCCGCCCATCTGGCGGGCTGGATGAGCGCGGCGCCGGCACGGCTGGCCGGGTGGGAGGGCATCAAGGGAGTGATCGCGCCGGGCGCCGATGCCGACCTGGTGGCGTTCGATCCCGACCGGACGTGGACGGTCGATCCCGCGGCTCTGCGACAGCGTCATCCGCTCACGCCATACGCCGGTCGGGCACTCGTGGGCGGCGTCGTGAAGACCTGGCTCGCCGGTGTGGCGGTCCGCGATGGCGACGTGATCCACGGCGGGCGGGGCCGGCTGCTCGGCTCCGTCTGAGCACGCCGGGTGGAGCCGCCCGCGTCTCTGGGTTAGGCTCGGTCTGAGATCGTGGGGTGAACGCGCGAGACCTGGAAGGGCCGCGCAAGGACCGAGCCCAGTCTGTGCCACCATGCCCGACCCGATGGACGCCACCCGCTTCGACGCCCTGCTCCAGCGCCTGGCCGGATTCACGGCATCCGGTGCCGGGGTGACGCGTCTGGCCTACGACGGGGCATGGTGCGCCGCGCATCGCTGGCTCGCGGACCAGGCGCGCGAGCGCGGACTCGCGGCCACCACCGACGCGGCGGGCAACCTGCTCTTTCACGACCCCGCGCTCCATCCGGGAGATCTCGGCGAGCCCGTGACCCTGGTCGGCTCGCACCTCGACTCGGTGCGTGACGGCGGGCGCTACGACGGCGCCTATGGCGTGCTCGCGGGGCTGGTGCTGGCCGCCGAGCATCGCGGGCGGCCGGGACCCCAGGTGGTGGGCTTCGTCACCGCCGAGGAGGAGCAGAGCCGGTTCGACTCGCAGATGATGGGGGCGCGCGCCCTGCTGGGTCTGGTGCGTGACGCGGAGCTGGACGAAGTGCGCGACCGCGACGGCGTCACCTGGCGTGTCGCCCGCGACGCGGCCGAGCGCGCGGGGTGCGCGTCGCCGCTCGTGGGTGGGGAGACGCCGATGCGTCCGCGGTTCCGCGCCACGGTGACGATCGAGCCGCACATCGAGCAGGGCCCGGTGCTCGAAGCCGACGGGATCCCGATCGGGCTGGTGACCGCGATCGCCGGTTTCCGGCGTCTGCGCATGAGCGTGATCGGTGAGCCGCGCCACGCCGGTACCACCCCGATCGAGATGCGACGCGACGCGCTGGCGGGTGCGGCGGAGATGGTGCTCGTGGCCGAGACGCTGGCACGCGAGAGTGGCGGACCGGCGCGGATCACCGCCGGGAACCTGACCGCGAGCCCGGGTCTGTTCAACGTCTCCCCGGGCGCAGCCGAGCTGTGGCTCGAAGTACGGCACTCGGACGGCGCGACTCTGGCCCGTCTCGCGACCGAGCTCGGCGGGCGCTGTGGCGTCATCGCGACGCGACGCGGACTCACGCTTCGCACCGAGCTCGTGACCTCGCAGGACCCCACGCCGCTGTCGGCGGCGCTCGTGGAGGCCGGCGAGATCACGGGCCGGGAGCGGGGGATCGCGACCCGTCACATGGTGAGCGGCGCCGGTCACGACAGCATGGAGTTCGCCCGTGCCGGTCTCGAGTCGACCATGGTGTTCGTGCCGAGCCGGGGTGGGATCAGCCATGCGCCCGACGAGTACACCGGACCCGAGGCGTTGTGGACCGGGGTGTGTTTCACCAGCGCGCTGCTCGAACGCATCGCCGTGGGGCAGACCCGATGACGCTCGAGCAATTGAACGGTCTTTCCGACGACGAGGCGCGAAACGCGCTCGCCCGCTGTTGCGGCTCACGGCGCTGGCTCGACGGGATGCTGGCGGCGCGGCCGTTTCGGGACCACCGGGCCCTGAGGGACGCGGCCGACAGGGCCGAGCGCCCGATGCGACGCGCCGACTGGCTCGAGGCCTTCGCGCAACACCCCCGCATCGGCGATCTCGAGACGCTCCGCAGCCGCTTCGCGGACACCGCGGCGTGGGCGGGCGCCGAGCAGCGGGGTACCATCGGCGCGTCGGAGACGACGCTGCGCGCCCTGTCGGCGGGGAACCGGGACTACGAGCGGCGTTTCGGGCACCCGTTCATCGTCTGCGCGACCGGTCGTGGCGCCGACGAGATGCTGGCGATGCTGCGCGAGCGGCTCGCCCACGATCCGGGACTCGAGCTCGAGGTCGCCGCCGGCGAGCAGTCGCGGATCACCCGGCTGCGACTCGACAAGCTGCTGGTCGCCGAGACGCCACCCGGCGGTCCATCGGAAGCCGGGTCTCACCCACACGGAGAGCGGACATGAGCGCCATCAGCACCCACGTGCTGGACATCGCCCGCGGCCGGCCGGCCGCCGGGATCGCGGTGCGTCTCGAACGTGAAGGCGGCGCCGGGTGGTCGACGATCGCCGAGCGGGTCACCGACTCCGACGGTCGGGTGCGCGACCTGTTGCCGTCGGACACGCCCGTCACGCCGGGTCGCTACCGCCTGGTGTTCGATACCGGCCGGTACCTGGCCGCCACCGCCAGCCGGGTGTTCTATCCGGAGATCGCGGTGGCGTTCGAGATCCACGACGGCGCCGAGCACCACCACGTGCCGTTGCTCCTGAGTCCCTACGGCTACAGCACCTATCGCGGCAGCTGAGCCGCGGGGAGGAGACATGGGCATCCGGCTGGAGCTGGCACGCTATGGCAAGGCCCGGGTGCGTCTGGTGAGCGTGCGCCGCGAGCCCGACACGCACCATCTGCGCGAGCTGACGGTGGATGTGGCGTGCGAGGGCGACTTCGCGGAGAGCTACGCGACCGACGACAACCGTCGGGTGCTGCCCACCGACACCATGAAGAACACGGTGTACGCGCTGGCCCGGCGCGAGCCGGTCGGTGCCCTCGAGACATTCGGAGAGCGGCTGGGACGGGAGTTCCTGGACGAGTGCGGGTGGCTCGGCCGCGTGCAGGTCGACCTGGTGGGGCATCGCTGGACGCGGTGTCCGCACGGGGACGGTGGGCATCCACACGCGTTCGTGAGCGCCGGCGGCGAGGTGACCATCGCATCGGTGACGTCGACGCGTGACGGCGCCGAGATCCGTTCGGGGCTCGATGGTCTCGAGCTGCTGAAGACCACCGCCTCGGGCTTCGTCGGCTTTCCGCGGACGCGTTACACCACGCTGCCGGAGACACGCGATCGCATCCTCCGGACCATCGTCTCGTCACGCTGGTCGTGGCGCTCGCGTCCGGGCGACTTCGATGGCACCAACGCCGCGGTGCGCGCGGCATTTCTCGACGCGTTCGCGGACGCGTACAGCCCGTCGGTGCAGTTCACGCTCCAGCGGATGGCCGAGCGGGCGCTCGAAGCGGTGAGCGAGCTCGCCACCATCCACCTGTCGCTGCCCAACCGGCACTGTTTGCTGGTGGATCTGACGCCGTTCGGTCTGGACAATCCGCAACAGGTGTTCGTCGCGACCGACGAGCCACACGGGCTCATCGAGGCGACGTTCCGTCGGACGTGAGCGCGCGGCGTCTGAGGAGCAGGTAGCGATCGGCTCCGGGCCGGTCGGTGCCGATCAGCGGGAACGACGCGGCGAGCAGCATGTCGTCCCCCATCCGATCGAGCAGCGCGTTCTGCAGCGCGTCGTGGCCGATCCCGAGTGGCACCGGCCGACCCACGACGAGCGGGCTCGTGGTCTGGGTGCGCAACAGGAACCAGGTCGGGCGGCGGCTCACGCACCAGTCCACCGCCGCGCGCATCGCGGTCGCGTCGCGCCCCGTCCGTATCGGTCCGTACTCCCCGACGCGGTGGATGATCCGGGCGACCTCCGGCGTGACCAGACCTTCGTGATCGATGATGGTCAGGTCGGAGGCATAGCCCACCGCACCGATCTCGTAGCCGAGCAGCGATTCCCCGGGCCCGGCGTGCTCGCGCAGCCACCGGCCGATGTCGAGATACTGTTGCTCGGCACGGAGTGGCGCATAGGCGGTGCCACGACGGAGATCCCGGAGCCACTCGAGGTCGACCATCGAGGCGGCGGCCACGCCGAATGCAAACGCGACCAGGGTGGCGATCGCCGCGAGCCGGCGCGCATCGGGATGGAGCTGTCGGGCCACCCACTCGGCCCCGAGTGCCGCGAGCAGGATCACCGCCGGGTAGAACGGCAATGCGAAGCGCTGTCCGAGCATCCAATCGGAGGGCATCAGGACCGACAGCGCGACGCCGAGCAGCGCGGCGCACGCGGCGGCGGGAACCACCGCCGCGCGTCTCGATCCGATCCCGCCCGTCACCACGCACCACCACGTCGCGATGCCGCCGACCTCGACGAGCGCCGGGAGGGCGTTGCGCCGGATGGCGCGAACCTCGGCGGGGAGAAAGGTCTGCAGATCGTGGTACTCGAGCCAGTGCGCGAGCGGCGGTGGCTTGACCAGGTAGGTGTTCGTCACCCACATGCCGTAGAAGGCATGACGCGCGAGCAGCAGGCCCACGCAGACCAGTGCGCCCACCGCGAGACCGACGCGTGTCGCCGGGTCCGGACTCCGGAGCCACCACCACGCCCCCAGCGAGGCCGCCACCAGCGCTCCCTCGGGGCGGAGGGTGGCGACCGCGATCACCAGCACCGCCATCAGCGGTGCGTGGGCGGGATGACGCGAGGTGCGCCACGGGATCAGCGTCAGGGCCGTGACCGCGGCCGCGAACGGCAGGGTCTCGAGACCCGATACCAGGCAGGCCTGCCAGCTCGGCAACAGCACGAGCCACGCCGAGGCGATGCCGGCCAGCCACGGGCGGCAGCCGAGACGGCGCGCGGTTCCGTAGCTCAGCAGCACCACCAGGGCCGCGCAAACCGCGCTGAGGGTTTTGGCGGTGGCGGGGAGCCCGAGCCCCATGCGTGCTGCCAGTGCCAGCATCGCCATCCAGGCGGGGGAGGAATAGCCCTCCACCGCCTCCCCGGGGCTGAAGACCGGACCGAGGCCGTGCGCGAGATGGAGCGAGTACCGCCAGGTGATGTACGCGTCGTCGACCGTGAAAGGCCACCAGGCGGCCGCGGTCAGCGCGAGCAGAAGCAGGGCCGGGGCCACCGGCCACCAGGACGTGACCGTCCCATGCGCCGGCACCCGTCGTGTGGCGGTCGGAGCGGATCGGCCCAGCGCCGGGGTAAGGCGCGCGGGTGCATCCACGAGCACGGAGCGGGCGTGGATCACGACGACGGCAACGGGGGGCTCCTGCGCGGACGGAGCGTGAACCTCTGCGGGGGTGCGCCGGCGCCAGGTGGCCGGGATGCGTTCCGCGGGGTCCACCTCTCGCCAGCTCGTTGGTGGTCGAGAACTAGCGTCAGCGAGAGGAAACGACTGCGGTCGGCGACAGTATCGACTCCGCCGTGATCCGAAATCAAGGGGCGGAGCACCAGCGCGGCACCCCGCGACCACCGGCGCCGCGACCCCCCCCCGGAGCGGCCGGCACCGT
The DNA here is from genome assembly GCA_044451485.1 of Candidatus Eiseniibacteriota bacterium. Taxonomy (GTDB): domain Bacteria; phylum Eisenbacteria; class RBG-16-71-46; order RBG-16-71-46; family RBG-16-71-46; genus JBIOKD01. The sequence goes on from JBIOKD010000132.1 coordinate 8,139, forward strand.
TCCCAGACGGAGCCTAGGCTCCGCTCGTCCTGCGGTGACCTTCGAGGATTTTCGCGAACGAGCGCGTCATCAGCTCCGCCGGCGAGAGCCCGGTGGTCTTGGCCTCGGCCTCGGTGATGGCGCCGCAATTGATCCCACGCAGGAAGAAGTTCAGCAGGCCTTGACCGGTGGCCGCGTCGTCGAACGTGGCGCCGAGGAGGGTGGCCTGCGCCGACTTGGCGACGAACGTCTTCAGCCGCTCCGCCGCCCC
>JBIOKD010000133.1:0-8385 GCA_044451485.1 Candidatus Eiseniibacteriota bacterium
GATCTCTTACATTGACAAGACACTCGGCGGTCTGCGAAATTAACCGGGCAGTCGTGGACCAACAGGCCTTCGGAGGACGTTGCAGCTCTCGGTGCGCTCTTACGACATCCCGCTCGAACTCATCCCCCGGGTGCGCGGCGCGACCCTCGTAGAGCATTGGAGTACTTCGCGCAACAGGGAGGGGGACGACATGAAAAGAATGCTTACCACGCTACTCCCGTTCGGTATGGCGGTCGCCGTGCTGGCTGCGGCCGTTCCGAACGTTTCCCACGCATTCACGCTGCGCTCGCCACAGGTGGGCTTCAATTCCACCTCACTGCAGAACTATCTGAACGGCATCGGCGAGAGCATCACCGTCACCACCGATCAGCTCGACGCGCAGGTCTGGACGTCCTCGATCTCGGGCAACTCTACCTTCACGCTCATGATCGAGCTGGCGGGCAACGCCGCGTCGAACAACATCGGCCTCTACAACACCAATGATCCGAGTGCCACGCCGGCACTGTTCCAGTTGTTCCCCGGCGCCGCCGGCGCGGGCTGGTACGTGACCGCCCACTTCGCGGGCGGAAACGTGTCGGTCGCGCTGTTCGACAACAACGGTGTGTTCCAGGGCTCGACGTTCTATCCCGGCGTGAACGCCAACGGGTTCGGCTTCTATCTCCAGGGCCCGGGTGGCACGTTCTACTCACAGGACGGACGCAACGGCGGCGACCCGCAGATGCTGACCTATGCGGGCACCGGTGTGAACTTCGGCGAGTGGTGGGAGTGCTTCGAGGACCTGCCGTACCTGGGTAGCAGCGCGGACTTCGACGACGCGATCCTGCTGCTCCAGTCGGTGGTGCCGACCGCGACCCACGCGCAGACGTGGGGCGGCGTGAAGTCCAGCTATCGCTGATCCGGATCCCCCGAACCCGGGGAGGACGAGGCCCCCGCGCGCTTACGACGCGGGGGCCTCGATTCGTGCCGGGGCCGAAGATGCCGCTTGAGTGCGACCCGCAGCCCCCACTACCATTGAGTGTCGTCTCCAGCGGTCCATCCAGGCATCCACCAACGGGGGCGCTCGCCGGTCGTTCCCGGGACGAGGGTCGAGCGAACCCCCCACCGCCCGGTCCGCAGCATCGCCGGCAATCCGGCGAAAGATCACGCGGTTGCGCGTCCGCGGGTCGCGTGTCGCGGCGGTTGGATCGCCGCGACGGCGGAGCCGGCACGCTCCGCCCCGCCGTTCGTCGCGTCCGCTCCCCCGGAGCCCGATGCCCGTGAACCCGCGCGACATCGCCCCCACGCCCCGCCCGCTCCCGCCCCGGCGCGGCGCCCGGCGCGTGGCGGGAGCCCTGGTCGCGCTGCTCATGGCGTCGGCGATCCCGGCCGGCGCCCAGACCGTCCGCCAGGACCTGTGGATCACCAACGGCACCGTGAACGCCACGGCGATCGCGGGCGACACCCTTTACGTGGGCGGCGCGTTCACGGCGATCGCACCCGCCACCGGGTGCGGCGTGCCGCTCGACGCCAACACCGGTCGTGCCCTGGACGGTCTGCCGGAGGTGAGCGGCTCGGTCAGCACGGTGGTCCCGGACGGCAGCGGAGGCTGGTACATCGGCGGTCTGTTCACGACCGTGGGGGGCCAGCCACGCACGAACCTGGCCCACGTCCTGGCCGATCTCTCGGTGGATCCCTGGGCGCCGGTCGTCAACAACACGGTGCGCGCGTTGCTCGTCACCGGCGGGACGATCCACATCGGCGGCGACTTCACCTCGGCGGGTGGCCAGAGCCGGAGCCAGATCGCCGAGCTGGACCTCGGCACCGGTCTCGCGACCGGATGGAATCCCGGCGCCAACGGTCTGGTATGGGCGCTGGCCACCGACGGCTCGGTCATCTATGTGGGTGGCGACTTCACCACGATCGGTGGCCAGAACCGCAGCCGCATCGCCGCGCTCGACCCCGCGACCAACAGCGCGACCGGATGGAACCCGGGCGCCACCGGCTCGGTGCGCACCCTGACGACCCACGGCGCGTGGCTCTACGCCGGCGGTCTGTTCAGCACCATCGGCGGCCAGAGCCGCAACCGGTTGGCGGCGTTGTCGACCACGACCGGCACCCCGGGCGTGTGGAACCCCAACGCCAACAACCAGGTCTCGGCGCTGGTGTTGAGCGACGGCACCGTGTACGTGGGTGGATCCTTCACCAGCGTGGGCGGACAGATCCGCGGCCGCATCGCCGCGCTGGACACGCTGAACGGCGCCGCGACCGCCTGGAACCCGGGCGCCAACAGCCAGGTGCTGGCGATCGCGGTGGACGGGGCGGTGTACATCGGCGGCGACTTCACCACCGCCGGCGGGCAGACCCGCAGCCGGCTCGCGGCGATCGACGCCGCCCTCGGCGTCGCGACCAGCTGGGATCCCAACACGTTCAGCACCGTGAACGCGTTGTCGGCGGGTGGTGGCGTGGTCTATGCCGGTGGCAGCTTCAACGCCACCGGCGGCGTGTCGCGCAACAACATCGCGGCCCTCTCGACCACCACCGGTGAGCCGTTTGCCTGGAATCCCAATTGCAACAACATGGTGCTCGCGCTCGCGCTCGGTGACGGCAACGTCTACGTCGGCGGCGGATACACCAGCATCGGTGGCGCCAGCCGCAACAACCTGGCGGCGATCTCCACCGCGACCGGTCTCGCCACCGGCTGGAACCCGAACCTCGACGGCTCGGTCTCGGCGCTCGCGACCCGGGGCGGCACGGTGTGGGCCGGTGGCACGTTCACCAACGTGGGGGGCACCGGGCGCAACAACCTCGCCGCGATCGACGCCAACGGTGTGGCGACGGGATGGAATCCGAACGTCGACGGCACGGTGTTCGCACTCGCGCTCGAGTACTCGACCATCCACGTCGGCGGCTCGTTCACCAACGCCGGTGGCGCGGCGCGCAACAACCTCGCCGAGATCAGCCTCTCCACCGGTCTGGCCGGACCGTGGAACCCCAACGCCAACGGCACGGTCCGGGCGCTCAGCATCAGCTGTGGCACGGTCTACGTGGGCGGGTTCTTCACTACGATCGGCGGTCAGAGCCGGAACCGGATCGCCGAGGTCGACCCGAACACCGGCGCGGTGATGTCCTGGAACCCGAACGCCAACGGACCGGTCTTCATGCTGGCACGCGGCAACGGGCAGCTCTACGTCGGCGGGGTGCTCAATGTGATCGGTGGACAGACGCGCAATCGCATCGCCTCGATCGATCTGATCAGCGGCAACGCGACCGCGTGGGATCCCAACGCCAACAACGTGGTGCGTGCGATCTCGACCTGGGGTGGCCAGGTCTATGCTGGTGGCAGCTTCACCCAGATCGGCGGACTCTCCCAGGCCAACCTGGCCGGGATCAGCGCCGATGGCTCGGTGTCGTGCGCGCCGGTCACGGTGACCCCGTCGACCCTGCCGACCGGACGCGCGGGCACCGCCTATTCGGTCCCGTTCGGCGCGTCCGGTGGGCCGGCGCCCTTCTGCTACTCGGTCACCTCGGGTGCGCTCCCACCCGGTCTCACGCTGGCCGGCGACACCGGACTGCTGTCGGGAACACCGGGAGCGCTCGGCACCTATGTCTTCACGGTGACCGCCACGAATTCGATCGGCTGTACCGGTGCCGTGACCGTGACGCTCATCGTGTTCCCCGCCTGCCAGACGCTCGCGTTCAGCCCCGACACTCTGGTGCGTGGACGGCTCGGGGTCCCGTATTCGCGCACCCTGACCGTCTCGGGTGGAACCGCGCCCTACGCGTTCGCGTTGACCGTCGGCACGCCGCCGGCGGGTCTGTCGCTGAGTGGCACCGGGCTCCTCTCGGGCACGCCGGGGAGCGCCGGCACCTCGAGCTTCACGGTCGGGGTCACCGACTCCACCGGCTGCACCGGCAGCCGCGTCTACTCCATCGTCATCGATCCACCGTGTCCGGTGTTCGCGCCCAACCCGCCGGTGCTCGTCGACGCGGTCCTCGGCGCCCCCTATCACGCCACCCTCACCGCCGGCGCGGGGACCGCCCCGTTCACGTGGACGGTGAGCTCGGGGACACTGCCCGCGGGGCTCGGTCTCGGCGCGGCGACGGGTGCGATCGACGGCACGCCGACCAGCGCCGGCACGGTGAGCTTCGAGATCACCGCCACCGATGCGACCGGCTGCACCGGGGTGCGGGGCTACACCATGACCGTGTTCCCGACCGCGCCGCTCACCTCGGTCGCGGCGTTGAGCACCGGGTCCTGTATCACCACCGCGCATCCGTGTGTCGCGATCCCGATGATGCTGACCCGCGGCGAGTCGGCCCCGGCACGCGCGGTGAGCGTCACCTTCCACCTCGACACCAGTCGCATCACGCTGTGCGCGCCCGCCACTCCCACGACCAGCATCCATCCCGGTGGCTGGCTCGCGGCCTTCGATCCGATCGCCTTCGAAGTGGTCGACAACGGAGGCGGCTCGTATACCGTGGACCAGTCGGTACTGGGCGTGCCGTGTGGCGCGACGGTGGGCGGCACCCTGTTCACGATGGACCTCAAGTCGGCGATCCCCGGTGACGGTACCGGCACCATCACCGTCGACGCGGTCCAGTTGCGCGACTGCGACGGGGCGGCGATTCCCGCGACGGCCGGCGCGCCGGCCGCCCTCACGATCGACCACAGCGGTCCCGCCGCCATCGCCGATCTGGTCTCGACCCAGGTGCTGTCCGGCAACGGCCCCGGGTCGACGACCGGGATTCGCCTCACCTGGAGTGCCCCGGTCACCGCCGATCTGTACCGCGCCCCCTACGGCAGCTACCCGCTCTACGATCACGCCGGACCGGTGACGCCTCCCGATCCGACGCTGGCCCCCGGCGGGCCTTGGACGCTGGCGGCGAGCGCGGCAGCGAGCGGGTTGGTCGACCACCCCGGGACCCGCGGGTTCTGGATGTACGTCGCCATCACCACCGACGCCTGCGGGTTCGTCGCCCGTTCGAATCGCAGCGCCGGCGCACTCGACTACCATCTCGGCGACGTGTCCGACGGGCTCACCGTGGGACAGGGTGACGACCAGGTCACGCCCGTGGATCTGTCGCTGCTCGGCGCGCACTATGGGATCGCCGACCCGGTGCTCGCGGCGCGCGACGTCCAGTACCTCGACGTGGGTCCCACCACCGACTCGGCGCCGACCTCGCGACCGGTGCCCGACGGGGTCCTCGACTTCGAGGACCTGATGATCTTCAGCACCAACGTCGGCATGGTGTCGGCCCCGCCGTCACGATCCGTCCCCGCGCATCTCGTGCCCGCGCCGACCGGCGTCGCCGCGTCGCCGGAGCGGTTCTCACTCGACGCCCCGTCGCTGGTGACACCGGGCGTGGAGGTGGAGGCGCTGCTGCGACTGGCGGCCGCCGGTGCGATGCAGGGGTTCTCCGCCCGGCTGGCGTGGGACGCCGCGGTGGTGGAGCCCGCCGGCTGGAGCGGCGGCGGGCTGGTCGAGGGCCAGGGCGGCGTCGTGCTGTCCTCACGCCCCGGGGTCATCGACGCGGCGCGTCTCGGGACGGCCGGTGGTGGGATCTCCGGTGAGGGTGTGGTCGCGACGGTCCGATTCCGCGTGCTCCACGCCGGTGATCCCGGCTTCCGACTGGTCTCGGTCGACGCGCGCGACGGCGTCAATCACAAGCTCGCGCCGACGGCCGTGACCCTGGCCGAGCGTGTGGCGCCGCCCACCGAGACGGTGCTGCTGGCGCCGCAGCCCAACCCGGCGCGGGGGGAGGCCTCGCTCGCGTTCACCCTGGCGAGTCCCGGAAGCGTGGATCTGTCGGTCTATTCGGTGGACGGCCGGCGGGTCCGCTCGCTGGCCACGGGGGCCCGTGCGGCCGGCGTCTATCACCTGGTCTGGGACGGCCGCGACGAGGGCCGGAACGCCGTCGCCTCGGGCGTCTATTACCTCCATCTGGAGGCCGGCGGGCGGCGCTTCACCCGCACGCTGGTGATGATCCGTTGAAACGGGGAATCCGCATCATGCTCACGTCACCACGAGCGCACGGGATCCTGGTCGCGACGCTGGCCGCCCTGCTCGTGGCCGCGCCGTCGCGCGCCGCCGGGGTGTCGGTGTCGCTCGGCGCCTCGCCGGTCTCGGTGAGTCCGGGAGCCGAGTTCGACCTCGACCTGCAGGTGACGGTGGCGGACGCGGCGTTCAACGGCTTCGACGCGGTGATCAGCTACGACCCGTCGGTGCTCACCTTCATGCCCGCGTCACCGACCACGCTGCAGCAGGGTTGTCTCATGACCGGCGGCTGCAGCGGCGCGTGTGGCGGCACGTTCCACACTTTCGCCGCCGCAGCCGACAGCCTCGACATCGTCGACGTGCTGCTGTGCGACCAGTTCTCACTGACCGGTCCCGGGCAGCTCTATCGTCTGCACTTCAAGGCCACCGCCATCCCGCAGACCACCCACGTACGCATCCGGCGCGCCGGGTTCTACGACGCCGGTCTGATCGTGTCCCCGGTGACCACCACCGACGTCGACGTCGAGATCGGCGGCACCAGCGGCGTGGGAGATGGTCGCGTGTCGGAGGGTCTCGCGCTCCACGCGAGCCCCGAACCCGCGCGCGGGCCGGTCCAGCTGGTGATCCGCGCGACCGAGGCGGGCACGCAAACGCTCGAGGTGCACGACATCACCGGTCGTCGGGTGCGCCGGCTGGCGGGCGGCTGGGAGCCGGCCGGGGTGCGCACGCTGACCTGGGACGGACGTGACGATGGCGGCGCGACGCTGCCCTCGGGGGTCTATCTCGCCGTGGTCCGTGCCGGCGAGCGGGTGGCACGGGTCCGCGTCACGCTGCTGCGCTAGGCCCTGTTTGAGAACGTACGGCTCGCCGTGGGTTCTCAGACGCGGAGCCCTGGCCCCGGGAGCGTTCCCGGGTCGGGCCGGTTGCGAGCCCGCCACGCGCCCCCTATGGTGATCCCATGGAGTGGCTCGCCGGGATCCTCGGGGTCGTGTCCATCGCCGTCGTGTTGTGGGACGCGTTCGAGATCGTCCTGCTGCCGCGACGCACCGCGGTGCGCTGGCGGATCTCGCGGCTCGTCCTCACCGTCGTGTGGGGGTTGTGGTCGACACTGGGACGCCGGATCCAACGACGCAACCAGCGCGAGGACTTTCTCGGTCTCTACGCCCTGCTGGCGCTGATCGGGCTGCTGGTCGTCTGGGCGAGCGGGCTCATCGTCGGATTCGCGTTGCTGTTTCGCGCCGGCGGGTCGGATCTGATGACGGCCGGTGGGCCGGTCGGATTCCGCACCAACCTCTACGTGAGCGGGACCACGTTCTTCACGCTCGGGCTCGGGGACGTGGTGCCGACCACGGCCATGGCGCGCTTCCTCGCGGTGACCGAGGCGGGGACCGGATTCGGCTTCCTGGCCCTGGTGCTGGCCTATCTGCCGGTCCTCTACCAATCGTTCTCACGACGCGAGACCCGCATCACCACGCTCGACGAGTGGGGGGGCTCGCCACCCACCGCGGCGGTGCTGCTCCGGCGCTGCTTCGAGAGCCCCGAGCCCGACGCGGCGCTGCGGGCGCTGCTGCGGGACTGGGAGGTGGCCGCCGCCGAGATCCTGGAGAGTCATCTCTCCTATCCGATCCTGGCCTTCTTCCGCTCGCAGCACGACAACCAGTCGTGGCTGGCGGCACTCACCGCCGTGCTCGACACCTGCGCGCTGGCGATCGTCGGCGTCGAGGGCATCGATCCGTTCCAGCCCCGTCTCACCTTCGCCATCGGGCGTCACGCCCTGGTGGACGTGAGCCAGATCCTGCGTCGCCGGCCCGATACCACGAGCGGGGTGGCGGTGCGCGCGGAGCCCGTCGCCGAGCTGAGGGCCTGGCTCGCCACGGCCGGCGTGAAGCTCGCCACCGGGCCCGACGCCGACCGGCGGCTGGCCGAGCTGCGCGCGCTCTACGAGCCCTATGTCGAGGAGCTGTCGCGTCAGCTGGTGATGCCGCTGCCGCCCTGGCTGCCGCCCGAGCGCGCCCGCTACAACTGGGAGACCACCGCGTGGGCCCGGACCGGGAGGATGGACGCCCACTAGGCACCGCTCGAGAACGCAGGACTCGCTCTAGGCCTTCAAGCCCGGGCCCTCGGCTCCGGGGGGGGGCGCGTGACCGGGCTGGTGCCGGCGCTGAGCCCTCGAGTCGCCTCGGGCCTGGCTCGCATCGACATGCGAGAGGCCGTTCACGCCGGGCCCCGGCTACGTTACCCTGCCGGTGCGCGGCGCCGCGGTCGAGACGACCCCGTCGCGGATCCGCATCGTCCGAGGCCGCAACGACACACGCTCCAACCGCCCGGTCAAACCGTGGCGGCGGAAAGGAACCGACCCGTCATGTTCATCGTCCGCGAGACCTTCAACGCGCGCCCGGGAATGGCGTCC
>JBIOKD010000134.1:0-8281 GCA_044451485.1 Candidatus Eiseniibacteriota bacterium
CCTCCCTACGGGTGTCCCGCGGCGGGTCGCGCAGCGGGCGAGCTACGGTCACCCCCAGGGAGGCATCGAACTCCAGGAGATCACAGGCGCCCGTCGGATCATCGTGGGCGGGTCCAGCCGGGGCGCCGGTCCCGCCCACGACGCGCGTGGCCGCCTATCACCCGGCCAGGTCGCCCATCTCGAGCCTCGCCGGGTCGGCGCTCGGTAGCGAGAAGCGGATCACCGGACTCCCGCTCACCGAATTCGGACGCGCGCCGCTTCGGCCTGGATCTCGCCGGGCTTCGGCAGCACCGCGTCCGCAAGATCGGCCCGCGCCCCGATCGCCAGCGAGTCAACCAAGACCCATCGGTAGCCGGGCGCGTCGTAGACCCCGGGGTAGTAGGGTGCGAAGAGGGCACGCATCAGGATCGCGTGTGGGCGGCGCCGCTCGATCAGCTGGGGGCGGCTGAGGGCACGATCGGCTCGGGGCAGCGCGAGTCCATACAGATCGAGGACGCTCACGTCGGGCCGCGCATACCAGCCGATGGTCCCGATCTCGTTGGCGGCCACCACCGCATCTGCCGGCAGCCTCCTGGACAGGCAGGTGCTGGCCGCCGCGTACAGACCCTCCCGGGAGCTCCAGAGCTCGATCAGCCGCGCCCGATCGCGCGCCAGCGCGGGAGACATGCACAGCGCCCAGAGCAACGCCGGTGCGCCCGCCAGCAACCGGGCGTGGCGCAGGCCCGGGCGGGCAAGGAGTCGGTCGACCAGCGCCAGCCCCCCGGCCGCGGCGAGCACAGCCACCAGGACCAGCGGCGGCGCGAAGTACCAGGGGTAGTTCTCGACCGAAGTGGCTCCACTCAGCACGAATGCTCCGACGTAGACCACCGTGAACAACACCGCAGAGAGGAGCCCACGCGGCCGGGTTCGCCACAGCACGACCGCTCCCGCCACGAAGGCCGGGATCGTCACCGGCATCGGCGAGGGAGCCGCGTACCAGTAGGCCGAGCGACCGAAGAACGCCGTCTTCACGAACTCGGCGGCGATCCGGATCACCCCCTCCCGCCACCACGGCCGGAGGACGGCGACGCTCGCGAGCTTGCGATGTACGCTCTCGGGGACCACCTGGTGATACACGGCCAGCCCGAACACCAGGTATGCGGTGAGCACCAGGAGCGCGGGGAGGAACACGGCGAGGCGTGCCCGCGGTCGACGGAACAGCACCGCCAGCGCAACCACGGACACCAGCGCGACGGCATCCACCCGCACCCATACCGCCAGCGCGGCCACCACGAGCGCGCCCCGATCCCGCCCGCGAGCCAGCAGCAGGAACGCGGCCGCGATCGCGGCAAGGTCGAGTGGAAGCTCGAGACCGGAATGGCTGGTCAGGACGAAGACTGGATTCGCAAACAACAGCACCGCGCCGAGCAGCCCGACCGCGGCCCGCCCGGTCCACGCGACCCCGAGCTCCACCACGACGGCGGCGAGCAGCGCCTCGCTCGCCGCGCCGAGCACCGTCAATGCGACGAGCGGCGGCAGACCGACCGCCTGGAGCAAGGCGAGCAGCAGCGCCCACAGCGGCGTGGTCACCACGTAGACCGGTTGCCCGGGGTTGAAGGCCAGCCCCCCACCGTGCGCGGCCCGGTATGCGGTGCGCAGCGTGATGAAAGCGTCGTCGCACACCACCGGCGGAAGCCAGGCGCGCACGACGAGCGCGTAGGCCACCGCGACGCACGGCCAGAGCCATCGCGCCCGTGGTCGGGTCGTCGGGGATTCGGAACGGTCGGCCACCGGGGCACTATAGGGGTTGTCCGATGCGAGACCCACCGTCGCCGGTGAGGTTCGGGGCCTATCGCGTCACCACCACCCGCATCGCCGCCGATCGCCCAGCCTGCGTGAGCCGCACCCAGTACACACCGGGAGCGAGCCTCGCCGAGCCGGTGATCCGCAACGTGTGCTCGCCCGCTCCCAGCCCGCCCACTTCGCGGGTGGCGATCCGCCGCCCGGCCAGGTCGCACATCTCGAGCGTCGCCGGGTCGCCGCTCGGCAGCGAGAAGCGGATCATCGGGTCGCCACTCACCGGATTGGGGCGCGCGCCGGCGAGCGCGAAGCCCGCAGCGACCGGAACCACCACCCAGCTCTCGGCGGTCGTCGCCGGCACGCCGCCGTCGTCGTAGGTGAGCCGGTAGGCATAACGCCCCGGCGCGAGCCCGCGATCCACGAATCCGAGTCGACCATCGCCGTCGGCGACGATGCGCCCGAGCGAGGTCCAGTCCGAGGACTCGCCGCGACGCTCGACCGTGGCGGCGAACGAACCGTGCTCGGCAGTGAACCAGGCGAGACGTACCTCGCCCGCCACCACGTCGGCGCTCACCAGCGACAGCATCACGGGCGTGGGCAGGTCCCCGGTGAGGGTCATCCGCGAGGCGTAGATGTCGGGGTTCGCCCCGAACACGCGCGCCTCGCTCCACGCCAGCACCGCTCCCCCCGCCTCGTCGCGCGACAACGCCATGCCGGAGCCGCTGCCGTGCGTGTCGCCACGCAGCATCACGCCGCTCGGACCGAACCCGAGCGCGATCGCGCCGTCGGGTCCGAGCCGGATGCCGCGTAGATCGCCGTCGCAGCACGTGCCCCAGCTCCAGGCGAGAAAGACGCCGCCGAATCCGTCGCGGGCGAGGAACGGAGAGTTCTGGTAGCCCGGACGCGGATCGACCATCTTGCCGTTGGCGTCCCATCCGGACGCGGGCTGGCCGGTCGCCGCCAGGTGCTGGACATAGACGTCGTCGTCCACGCCGCTGCGGCGGTCGTCCCAGGCGACGAAGACGCCACCGGCGTCGTCGCTCGCGACGGTGAACGGAAACTGCGAGCTGGGCGCCGTGGTCACCGGCGCGCCGGTCGCGGGCCAGCCGGGGTCAAATGTGCCGTCGGCGAGCAGCCGCTTGGCGTAGAGATCGGTCTCCGGGTCGACGCGGTCGTCCTCCCACACCGCGATCGCGCCGCCGGACCCGTCCACGACGAGCTGCGGTTGGATCTGGCGGTGGGTGTCGGTGAACAGCGCCTCGCCGTTGGCCGGCCAGCCGGGGGCCGGGGCACCCGCGACAGTCAGATGCTGCACGTAGACGTCCTCACCGAGCGCCACCCCGGCGCGCGCGTCGTCCCACGCGACGATGGCGCCGCCCAGGCCATCCGGGACCGCGGCGACGTCCGTCTGCAGGCCGGGCGCCGCGCACACCACGTTGCCGTCCGTCACCCAGCCGGGCGCGAGCGTGCCACCCGGGGTGAGATGCTGCGCGTAGACGTCGAGCACGTCGTTTCCGACCCGGCCATCGGCCCACACTGCGATCAGGCCGCCGTGGTCGTCGCGCACCAGGACGGGCGGATTCTGGAGACCGGGCGCGACGCACAGGGGGACGCCCTGGAGCGGCCAGCCGGGAGCGAACCCGCCGCCGGCGGTCACGTGCTGCGCGTAGACGTCCGAATCGAGCGCGCGCTGATCCAGCCACGCGACGTACACCCCACCCGCGTCATCCCCGAGAAGCACGGGCCCCTGCTGGTTGCCGGGCGCGGTGCACACCGGGATGCCGTTCGACGGCCAGCCCGGAGCCGGGTCACCGAGCGACGTCATGTGCTGGAGGTAGATGTCGAACTGGTTGCCGTTTCGTCGATCGGCCCACGCGATGAACGTGCCGCCGGTGCCGTCGGAGGTCACCGCCGCGCCGACCTGGATGGCGGGCTGATCGCACACCGGGTATCCATCGGGAAGCCAGCTCGCGGCGGCGAGCCTGGGAAGGACGAGGGCGAGGATCACACCGAGGGCGGGTGTATGGCGGGCTACGAGCATGGGGACGACCTCCGCGAGGAAGTCTAGATCGCTCGGGCGATCAGCACCACCCGGTCGCCACGCGCGTCGAAGGCCCGGGTCAGCGGCAGGTTGACGGCATCGAGCGCCGCCATCGCCAGCACCTGGAGCGCGCTCTTCCGGCCGTGCGCGCGTCCGGGCGGGATCTTGCTCTGGCGGATCGAGACCGGCTCCAGCCCCACCCGGCGACAAAGCGAGGCGAGCGGCGCGGGACGGAACTCCCACAGGTGATACGGCGGCTCCCGGAGCACGATGACGCGTCCGAGCGCCCCGTAGAGCGCCAGCGCCAGCGAGCGCGCCAGCGAATGGGTGGTGATCGGACCACGCAGGTAGAGATGACCGCCCGATCGCAGTACCCGCCGGACCTCGGCCAGCACCTCACGGCAGTCGGGCACGTGCTCGAGCACGTCGCCCATGTAGACCAGGTCGAACGCCGCGGCGGGGAGTGTCGCCGAGACCAGGTCGCCATGATGCACCTCGAGCCCGAGCCCGCGTGCGTGGGTCACACCCGCCGCCGACAGCTCCACCCCCTCGGCGCGCCAGCCACGCTCGATCGCGTGCTTGAGCAGCCATCCGCCGGCCGAGCCCACCTCGAGCAGCCGTCCGGGTGGGCCGAGCTTCGCGAACCCGGCGAGCAAACCATCGTCCTCGGCGCGGAACGCGCGCTCGTCGGCATAGGGTGCCGTGCCGCGACCACATCGGTAATCCGACTCGAAGTAGGTCTCGGTATAGAGCCCGGCCAGCGCCTCGGCCGCGGGCTGGACGGCGAGGAAACGCATGCCACAGATCCGGCACTCGACCAGTGGAAAGCGCCCGCCGCGGAACTCGTAGCGCATCGCCAGTGGGGCGAGATCGCGCCCGTCACACGCGCGGCAGTGGTCGACGGCGACGGTGGCGATCGGCGGGGGCGCGGGCGCGGCCGGCGCGGCCGCCGCGCCGGTGGGGCTCATGCGCCGACCGGTGCTCGTGCCGGCACCGACGACGCGGCGATGGTCGCCCCGCCCAGCAGCCGGTCGCCGTCGTAGAGCGCGCACACCTGCCCGGGGGTGACCGCGCTCTGCGGCGTGTCGAAGCGCACCTCGATCCCGCCGCGCTCACGGTGCGCGAGTGACGCCGGCGCGGCGCGGTGCGTGGATCGGATCTGCGCGGTGATCCGTGCACCATCGGCCGGCGGCACGGGCACGAGCCAGTTCACCGCGTCGGTCACGAGACCCGGCGCGTCGAGCGCCACCCGCGGTCCGACCGTGACCGTGTTGCGCACCGCGTCGATGGCGAGCACGTAGTGCGGCTCGACGCCGCCGATCCCGAGACCACGCCGCTGCCCCACGGTGTAACGCGCGATGCCGCGATGCTCGCCGACCGTGTGTCCCTCGGCATCCACGAACGCCCCCGGCGTGGTGCCACGCGTCTCACCGAGCTTCTCGCGCATGAATCGGGCGTAGTCGCCGTCGGGGACGAAGCACAGGTCCTGGCTCTCGGGCTTGTCCCACACCGAGAGCTCGAGACGCGCCGCGTGGGCGCGCACCTGGTCCTTGACGAGCTCACCGAGCGGGAAGCGGGTGTGCGCCAGCGTGGCGTAGGGGATCAGCGCCAGCGCGTAGCTCTGGTCCTTGGATCGGTCGGCCGCGCGTCGGAGCCGCCAGCCGTCCGTGTCGTCGCCGTCGATGCGGGCGTAGTGCCCGGTCACCAGCCACTCGGCGCCGACGAGCTTCATGCGGGTCACCAGGTCGCCGAACTTGAGATGCTGGTTGCACCACGCGCACGGATACGGCGTCCGCCCCCCGGCGTAGTCGTCGAGAAACGGTTGCAGCACCCGCTCGCGGAACACCTCCTCGGCATCCACCACGTAGTGCGGGAAGCCCATCCGCTGCGCCACCCGGCGCGCGTCGTCGATGGCGTCGAGCGTGCAGCAGGCGCGCGGGCTCGTGGGCGTGCTGCCGTGACACCACAGCTTGAGCGTGACCCCGGTGACCACATGCCCGCTCTCGGCGAGCAGCGCCGCCGCCACCGCCGAATCCACGCCGCCGCTCATCGCGGCGAGCACCCGGCGCGCGACGCCGCTCATACCGCCACCCCGCGCGCGCGGGCGACCGCGTCGGGGAGTGCGGCACACACCGCGTCCACGTCGCTCTCGGTCGTGGTGCGTCCGAACGAGAAGCGCAGCGCGCAAACCGCGAGGGAGCGTGGCACCCCCATCGCCGACAGCACCGGCGAGGGTTCGACCGCGCCGCTCGCGCACGCCGCCCCCGCCGACACGGCGAATCCGGCGGCGTCCAGTGCCATGAGCAGATGATCGCTGCGCGCCCCGGGGAAGCTGGCGTTGATCGTGTTCGGGAGCCGCGGCGCGCGCGCGCCGTGCACCACCATGCCCGGGGCGCCCGAGGCGAGCCGGCGCTCGAAGCGCTCGCGCAGCGCGAGCAGACGCGGGCCCTCGGTCGCCACCTCGCGTCCGGCCAGCTCGGCCGCGAGCCCCAGCGCCACGATGCCGGGCACGTTCTCGGTCCCGCCACGCCGGCCACGCTCGTGCGCGCTGCCACGCAGCAGCGGCGCCAGCGGCGCGCCGCGACGCACGATCAGCGCGCCCACACCCTTGGGTCCGCCGATCTTGTGCGCCGAAAGCACCAGGTAATCGGCGTCGATCGCCGCGGCGTCGACCGGCACCTTGCCGGCGGCCTGCACCGCGTCACAGTGCACGCGCATGCCACGCGCGTGCGCGCGCCGGGTCAGGTCGGCGACCGGCTGGAGTACCCCGGTCTCGTTGTTCGCCAGCATCAACGACACCACCGTGGTGTCGGCCTGCAGCATGTCCACCGCGTCCGGATCGACGATCCCCTCTGATCCGCACGGCAGGTGCCCGACCGCGAAATCCAGCTCGGCCAGCCACTCCGCCGCGCCGTGCACGGCGTGGTGCTCGATCGTCGAGAGCGCCACCCGCCGGCCCTCGGCGCGTCGCGCCCAGGCGCCACCCACCAACGCCAGGTGATCGCCCTCGGTGCCGCCGCTCGTGAACACCACCTCGCCCGGGTCGGCGTGGACCAGAGCCGCCACCTGCTCGCGCGCGCGCTCGACCGCGCCACGCGCGCGCTGCCCGGGCTGGTGCAGACTCGAGGGATTGGCGCCGTGCTCGGCGAGTGCCGCGCGCATGGCGTCCAGGACCTCCGGACGCACCGGGGTCGAGGCGTTGTGGTCGAGGTAGATCACGGCTCTCCGCCAGGCTCCGTTCGAGAACGTACGGCGAGCGCGTCGCGGCCGATCAGCGCGCCCGGGGGTGATGGCGTCGCGGCCGGAACGACGCGGCCGCGGCGCCCCGGCGGGGCCCCGCGGCCGTGGGGGCGCCGGTCATTGCTGGATGAATTTCTCGAGCACCTCGATGCTCTCCTTGGCGCTCACCGCTTCCGGTGAATCGGGCGCCAGGTCGATGACCCGCTGCCACATCCGCACCGCGTCGCGATAGATCCCGGCGTCGGCGAAGGCCACCCCGAGCGTGAAGTAGGCGCAGTAGGAGTTCGGCTTCTTGGCGATGGTCTCGCGCAGGATGTCCATCGCCTCCTGGTGCTTGCCCTGCGAATAGAGCGAGCTGGCGAGCCGGCAGTTGGCCACCGAATCGCCGGGCGTGACCGCGAGCGCCTGCCGGTACTGGTCCTGGGCCAGGTCGGCGTTGCCGAGCGCGTCGTACGCGGCACCCAGGTTCACCAGCACCTTGGTGTTCTTGGGCTTCACCTTGTTCGCCTTGCTGAACACCCGGGCCGCCTCGGCTGGCCGGTCGCGATCCAGGTACATGACCCCGAGCCGGTAGAGGTTGTCGAACTTGCTCGAGTCGCGGGCCACCGCCTTCTCCAACATCGCGAGGCTGTCGGGGGCGCCGGCGGCCTCCAGCTTGGCGGGGGCGGCGGCGGTCGAGGAGTTCGCGGCGAGCGCCGGCAGGGCGGGGAGCGCCGACAGGAGCAGCGACACGGCGAGATAGCGGGCAAGACGCTTCACGGGGTGCGAGCCTCCTCAAGGAGCGGGGGTGGAAAGGCGGCGGGAAGCATAGCACGGCCCCGGGGCGGGCGGGAGCCGGCGGCTCATCGGCGTTCCGGGCGCCTTGGCGACACGCCCTCCGTGGTCCCGCGCAAGGTTGCGGCGGCGATCACCGGACGATCGTGATCGATCGTGACCAGACCCGTCCACCCGCTTGGATCCGGGCGAGGTACACGCCGGCCGGGGCGGAGCGGCCCGCCGTGCGCCCGTCCCACGCCAGAGACCATCGTCCCGCGTCGTACCGGCGCGTCGCCGCGCTCCACACCCGGCGTCCCTGGACGTCGAGAATGCGAACGCTCACGTTCGCCGGGCCGGGCAGCACCAGCGAGAAGCCGACCCCGCCACGGGTGGGATTGGGGAAGGCATTCGAAATCGACGGCGTGAGGATCTCCGCCGGACCGACGGCGACGGACGCCCTCGTGA
>JBIOKD010000135.1:0-8266 GCA_044451485.1 Candidatus Eiseniibacteriota bacterium
CCTGCCAGCGCCCGCCCGCGAAACGCACCAGGAACTGACGCAGCGGCGCCTCGCCGATCACCCGCTCGGCGTCGACCGCGGTGTATCGACCACCCGGCCCCAGCGCGACGACGCGGTGACGGGCGCCCTCGAGACTCAGCTCGGTGTGCTGCGTCCCGTGCTCGAAGCGCCGCGGCGGATCGAAGGCACGCCGGTCCGCATCGGTCCCGATCGGACGCTCGGCCTCGGCGTGGTGCGAGGAGCGCCAGCGCGCGAACTCGGCAGGGTGGCAATCACGGCAACTCTCGGAGCCGGCGTAGTCGGTCCGCGACGCCCCCGCGCCCTTTGGGTCCGGCAACGCACGACCCCACCCGCCCGGGATGACGCGTGTGAGGATGACGAGCGCCAGGACCGCCACCGCGAGCGCGAGTATCCCGAAGAGGCCGCGGCGTGCCCGACGTGGGCGGGCCTTGGCATCGCGCCGCGCGCCCGGGTCCCGCGGCGGGCGCCGCGTGCGACCGTCACCCGTCGCGGTCACGGCTGCGAGTGTCCATGCGGGCCTCGAAGGGTCGAATGCCGAAACGAAGCGGCCCAGAGCCGATCCGCGACGACGTGGAAGGACCGCCGCGGGTCATCTCCGGGCCGCGAATCGCCTGCGTCTGCGTCTAGTGGCCGGTCTTGAAGATCAGGCCGAGACTCAGCTCGAACTGGTCGTAGAACTCACCCGATCCGACCGTGTAGCACCCGTACCAGTAGTCGCACCACACCGACGAGCCCGTGGTCACCCAGGTGGGCAGCCACCGCGCGTCCAGACGCAGCGACGCCCGGTCGTTCATCTGACGCCGGACACCGGCGCCGAGGTTCCATCCGAACCGGCCCACGGTGCTGAGTCCGGTTGCCGAGAAGATGGAGGCGCCGAGACCGGCGGTGAAATACGGGACCGCCGGTGCGCCGGGATCACGCACCGCGTACCAGACACCGTTGAGCATGATGTCGTCGCGGCCCATCGAGTGGTTGATGGGGTTGGTGAATCCAGCGAGCGGCGGATTGAGCGTGACCTGGAAATCGCTGGTGAAATGGCTCCAGTAGATCTCGACCGCGCTGTTGTACGCCAGGCGCTTGTCGAGCGCGAGACCGAAGGTCCAGTTGTCCTTGGTTTCGAACTTCTTCACCCCCGGGATCGTGCTCATGCCCCCGCCCCAGCGGTAGCCGGCGAACGGGATGATCTCGACTCCCCGATTCTGCTGGGCCCACGCCGCGCCACTCGAGAGCAGCAGCCCCACCGACAACGTCCCGATCAGTAGCCTTCGCATCCCTGTCCCCTCCTCCTCGTGACCGCCGAGGCCGATGTTTGCTGCGCACGTGCCGAATCGTGGCCAGAGGCTAGTGGAGTGTCGCGGGGAGAGTCAAACGACCGGCCCTCCTTTGCCAATTCGAGGCCTTGCGTGCATGCTGGCGGTGTCTTGATGGCAAGCAGGGTCGGTGAGGCCGCGCCCGCGAGTCGCGATGTCCTGCCACGCGTCGCGGTCCGGGACCCGGGGACGGACGCGGCTGGTGACACTCCCAGGAGGCGACGTGAGAAAGAGCGCACCCTTCACCTCGATCGCGGTGGCGCTTTCCCTGATCGCCCCGACGATCGCGCGCGCCGACTTCCCGTCGGGCGTCCCCGACCGCTTCCAGATCCAGGTCGGAGGCACGCTGGCGATCATGGACACCGGCGCCTCGCTCGGCCGAAAGTCCGGGGCGGTGAGTGGATTGATCGTGTTCGAGGACTTCTTCGACATCCCGGTCCACAAGGATTTCGGACGAGTCGACGGTTCGTGGAAGTTCTGCGGGCGTCACTATCTCGACGCGGGATACGTGAACATCGACCGCGTCGGGCAGCGGCAGATCGCGACCGACGTCGACTTTGGACGCTACACCTTCCACGCCGGGGCCATCGTCCAGGGGAGCTTCGCGTCCCGCTTCATCTATGCGGCCTACCGGTACGACTTCCTCCAGGAGGACCGGGTTCGGATCTCCGGTTCGGCGGGCTTCAGCGTGGAACGGCTGGCCGCCGGGTTGTCGGCCACGGGCAATGTCACCGACGAGAACGGCCAAGCGGTGAGCGGCGAGGCATCCCAGGAGGGGAAGATCACGCTTCCGATCCCGTTGATCGGACTCCAGCTCGATTGGGCGCTGGCCCCACGCCTCGCCATACAGTCGTACTCCCGCTTCTTCGCCATCAATTACGCCGGCTTCCGGGGCAGCCAGGACGACTCGGCCGTCCGGTTGTACTGGTACTTCACCCGGAACCTGGGCGCCGGCGCCGGCTACGACAAGATCGCGATCAACATCCCCCAGATCAGCACCGGGGGCTACACCGCTCGCTTCGACTACAACATCCAGGGCTGGTCGTTCTATCTGCGTGGGGCGTTCTAGGCCGACCGGCGTCTCCTCCCCGCGCCCTCGAGGAGCTTCATGACATCGGCCAAGTCCATCGCGCTGGCCATCCACGCGTTCATCGAGCGCATCGTGGTGCTGACCCTGCTGGTGCTGCTCGTGCTCGTGGTCCTGTGGGGCACCGGCCTTCTCGCGGTCGAGCTCATCTCGCGCATGGCGGCGCGGCTCTCGGGGCAACCCGCACCGCCGGTCGCGACTCTCATCGACTTCTTCAGCCGCTTCCAGCTCCTCCACGAGGTGTTCGCGGCCTTCCTGCTCATCCTGATCGGTCTCGAGCTGATGAAGACCGTGGCGATGTACCTCGAGGAACACGTGCTCCACGTCGAGGTGGTGTTCAGCGTGGCGATGATCGCGATCGCCCGTCACACGATCGACCTGGACTTGAAGGAGACGTCACCGATCACCCTGATGGGCATGGGGGCGCTCGTCCTGTGTCTCGCGCTGGGCCAGTACATCTACCGGCGGAGCATCGTCGAGTTCGGGAGGTCGACTCCGCCGGAGACGGGGGTACGACCGGGCGGGCCCCGGTTCGATTGACACTCCCGGAATGCCGTTGCTAGCGTCGCCGATGCTCCCAGCCTCACGAACGTCCCACCGTCGTGTTCCTTCTCCCGAGACCCATGGAGGTCCACCATGAAGAGACTCGTGCTCCTGCTGGCCTTGCTCGTCGTGCCCGCCGTCGCGCTCGCCCAGACCTTCGACCAGGACCTCGAGCTGCTGCGCTCCGATCTGCGCGCCGAGAAGGTCGCGTTCATCACCGAGAACATGGCGCTCAACGATGCCGATGGCGCCAAGTTCTGGCCGATCCAGCGCGAGTACCAGGGCGAGCTGTCCAAGCTCGAGGACCAGCGGATCGCCCTGATCAAGCAATACGTGGCCAGCTCCGACACCATGTCGGCCAAGATGGCGACCGATCTCATGGGCAAGGCCTTCAAGCTCCAGGACCAGCGCACCACGCTGCTCAAGAAGTACGCGGACAAGGTCTCCAAGGCGGTGTCGCCGAAGATCGCGATGCGGTTCGTGCACGTCGAGAGCGCGCTCGAATCACTCCTCAACCTGCAGATCCGGGGCAACCTTCCGGTCGTGCAGTGAGCTGACCCCGCCGGTCGCAGCGGCCGATCCGAAACGAGCGGAGGGCGCCCTTTGGGACGCCCTCCGTTTCGCTTTCGACCGCCAACGGTCCGGCACCCGGATGGACCCTAGGCTCCCCTCAACCGCGCCGCCTCGGCGCCCACCCGTCCGTCGCGGCACGGCTTGGACGTCAGGAACTCGGCCGCCAGCTTCGCCTGGAGCGGCAACGCCCGTGTCGCGTCCACCGCGCACGACTGCATCATGCACGCGACGATCGCCGCGCGTCCGGCCGCGCTCCCCGGCGAGTCCGCCGGCTCGAGCCCGGGCACGTCGTTCGGCACTTCGGACAACACGCCGCTCTCGAGCCCACGACGCGGCAGCGAGCCGCGACCGTTCGCCAGATCCCATGCGGTGCGCAACGCCTCGTCGATCGGTCCGGTGGCATCCACGAGCCAGCCCAGGGCATCCCTGGCCCGCACCGCCTCGCCGGTCAGGAGCATACGTAGCACCCGCGGCCAGTCGTCCCGCTTCGAGCGACGCAGCGGCCAGTGACAGCCCTCCATTCCGGGCAGCACCGGGAGCGTGATCTCCGGCCATCCGAAGCGGGCGTCCTCCACCGCGACCAGGTAATGACAGTGCATGAGCAGCTCGAGCATGCCGCCGAGACACCGCTTGCCGGGCACCATCGCCACCGACACCTCGAACTCGTCCCACAGCCGGCGCGCGGTGCGTGACCAGCCGTTGGTGATGGCGAGGCCGGCGTCGAGGGTGTCGAGCGCGTCGAAGAACTCGGCGGTGTCGGCCCCCACCATCTGCGTGGATAGATGGAAGTCCCCGGTGACGATGACGCGGCGGATGCGAGCGCCCTTCAACCAGTCGAGCGCGCGGTTCAGCTCGCGATCGACGTCCCAACCGTAGCTCTCGCGCGAGATCGTCACCACGCCCACCGTCCCGTCGTGCTCGGCGTTCACGTAGAGCTGCTGCCATTCGGGTGTGCCCATGTCGGCGAGTGATTCGGGATGCCAGGCGCTCTTCGCGGCCGCGGGATCGAGACGGTGGTACGCCTCGACCGTCTTCACCACGCGCTCGGGACCGGCCTCGCGCATCATCACCAGCACGCCCTTCCGGAACTGCGCGCACAGCTCGCCGATGGCGTTCACGTGCGCGAGGTGGCCACGACGCTCCTTCAGCATGAGCGCGGTCATTTGATACACCGGTCCCAGGATCCGCACCTCGAAGTCATCGAGCTCGGCGTCGCTCAGCGTCCAGTCCACCAGCGGCCGGAAATGATCCGGCGGATACCAGTTCTGTCCGGTCTGCTTGCGCTCGACCAGCTCGGGGGTCGGTGTGAACAGCGCGCCGTACGTCTCGTCGAGATGGTGGAGACACGACCAGGTGAGGAAGTCCGCGCCCTGGGCGCCGATCGCGTCGTGGGCGCGGAACGGGTTGGGACCGACCCGGCGCCGCACCAGCTTGTCCACCTTCCAGTACGGCATGTTGGTGGCGCGGTGCGCCCGCAACGCCGCCAGCGTGATCCCACAGAACAGCACGTCGAGCACGAACGACCAGTCGTCGCTGACCGGCACCGGGATCAGCCCGAGCGACCACAGGAGCTGCGGCACCGCCGACGGGCCGCTCTCGACGGTCTCGTACACCTTGTTGATCTCGTGCGGGAAGGCCGGGTGCGCGATCCCCACGCCCAGCTCCCGGGCCGGGAACCCGGAGGTGACCGAGCGGATCTCGATCCCCGGGAACGCCTCGCGGAAGACACGATAGTGCTCGCGTTTGATCTCGAGGATCTCGGGGATGGCTTCGAGCAGGAATCGTGGCTTGAGCGCCTTGAGCTCGTCGGGCAGACGCCGGCCGTCGTACGTGAGCCGGATGATGTTGGCCATCACCCGTGCGGCGCCCTGGCGTCCAAAGGCCTGCACGAGCCCGGGATACTGACGGCCGATGCCGTCGGGAGCACCCGGGAAGTCGAGGGCCACGGTGCGCACCCCGTACGGCTCGAGACGCGAGCCGAGCTGCATGGTCTTGCCGGCGCCGACGATGCCACTGGCGCCCGAGATGACGATCGAGCCGCGCTCGTTCGCGCGTCCGAAGACGCGCTCGACCAGCGCGCCGGCGTCGGTGGGGAGCGCGCCGCGTCGGAAGAGATCGAGCACGCCGCCGAGCCCGAGGGTCTCGAGCGTGGGGGTGCGCATGGCGTTCGTGGTGGCGGTGACGGTGGCGCCCGCGGCGGGCGCGAGGTGACGGGCGGTCGGGGTCACGAGCGGCCTCCTTCCGAGACCTCGAACAGCGCCGCGATGCCGACGTCGCCGGCCGCGCAGCCGAACACGAGCACGTAGCCGCCGCCCAGGTCGACCGCCTCTTCGAGCGCCTCGATGAGCACACGGGTGAGCGTCGGGCCCTGCGGGTGCCCCCACACCAGCGAGCATCCGGTGTGGTTGAGATCCTTCCAGTGCCAGCCGGTGACCTTGGTGAATACCGCGTCGTTCACCGCGAACGGGTTGTGGTTCTTGGCGACCTTGACGTCGTGCACCGTGAGACCGAGCCGCTCGAGCAGCTTCCGCACCGCGAGCGCCGGCGCCTCGGGCATGAGACTCGGCTCGGCGCGCGCCTCGCTCTTGCCGACGAAGCGGATCTGGATCTCCGGCCGCGGGCTCAGCTCGCGGGCCTTCTCCGGGCTGGTCACGAGCAGGGTGGCCATGCCGTCCGAGGCGTGGGTCTGGGTGCCGCTGGTGACACACGTGTCGAGCTCGCGCTGCGCGCGCAGGGCGCCGAGCGAGATCTGGCGCACACCGGTGTCGTCGTCGACGCGGCCCAGGGGCCGGCCCGCCACGTTCAACAGATCGAGCGGCACCAGGACGCGGTCGAGAAAACCGGAGTCCTTCGCCTCGAAGTACTGCTGATAGCGCAGCGCCGCGATGTCGTCCACCTCGCGCCGGTCGATCTTGTACTTGCGCGCGGTCATCCCGGCGGCCGCGATCATCGCCTTGCCGGTGGCCGGATCGAAACCGAAGTTGTCCCACACGTCGGCGATGGTCTGGGTGCGCTGGTGCGAGCGCCGCTCCGGGAACACGCCGACCGGTGAATCGCTGGTGCGGTCGAAGGTGAGCACACCGACCACGTCCTTGGAGCCGGATTCCACCTCGGCACCGCCGAGCAGCACCGCCTGGAGCCCCGTCGCGCAGGCCTGCTCGACGTGATAGCCGGGGATCCGCTGCCCCATGCAGCTCGCCACCAGCGGCGCCGTCCAGAACTTCCAGTGCCACGGGATGGTGGAGCCGATGACCAGGTACTCGAGCTCGTGCTTGGGCACCCGGCGCATGCCGAGGATGCGGGCCATCGCCTCACCGGCGAACTGCCCGATGTTGACCTCGGCCAGCGGGCTCGACTGCCACGCCGGGAAGTAGCTGCTGCCCCACGTGCCGTACGGGATGCGCGCGCGCGGGAACATGGTGGTGGTGGCTTTCATGGCTCTCGATGGGAGGCGTGGATGTGGATCGACCGGCGAGTGGAACGGGTGGGCGGCCAGCCCGCGACAGCGGAAGATACCGGACCGGGGGGCGAATTCGAAGCCGCGAGCGCGGGCCCGGGGGCCCGGCGCGGGGTGGCGACCCGGCAACACTTGGCTCTCTGCCGCGGTGTCCGACCCCGTGCGGCGGTGCTATGGTGAAGGTGCACCGATCGATCCCGACCCGGAGGTCCGCCATGTCCGTGAAGCACGCATCCGACGTCGCCGAGGAAACCGTCGCGGCGGGGCGCAGCACCACCCGACAAGTGCTGATCGGCCCCGAGGAGGGCCCGCACTTCGCGCTGCGCCGCTTCATCATGCAGCCCGGCGGCGGCATCCCGGCCCACACCAACACCGTCGAGCACGAGCAGTACGTGTTGTGCGGACACGCCCGCATCGGCATCGGCGAGCGCGTGCTCGAGGTGCGTGCCGGTGACGTCGTGTACATCCCCGCCGGCACGCCACACTGGTACGAGGTGCTGGGAGGAGAACGGTTCGAGTTCCTCTGCGTGGTCCCGAACCTCCCCGACACGATGGAGATGGCCAAGCCGGGGTGTTGAGCCGGCACGCGCCGACCGTGACCGCGCTCCGACTGATGGCCGTGCTCGCGCACCCCGACGACGAGTCGCTGGGCTTCGGCGGCACGTTGGCCCGCTACGCTGCCGAGGGTGTCGAGGTGTCGCTCGTCACCGCCACCCGCGGCGAGGCGGGCCGTTACCAGGGGATCATTCCGGGCGCTCCGGGTCACCCCGGCGCCGAGGAGCTGGCCCGGATCCGTGAAGCCGAGCTGCGTGAGTCGGCCGCCGTGCTCGGCGTGCGCGACCTGTCGCTGCTCGGCTACCGCGACCAGGAGCTCGATCGCGCCCGGCCGGCGGAGGCCATCGGGCGGATCGTCACGCACCTGCGCCGCGTGCGCCCCCACGTGGTGCTCACCTTCGCGCACGACGGCGGCTACGGGCACCCCGATCACGTCGCCATCTGCCAGTTCACGACCGCGGCCGTGGTCGCCGCCGCCGACTCCGGCTACGACTCCGCGGCACTCGACCGCTCACACGCGCCACACGCGGTCGCCAAGCTCTACTACATCGCCTGGCCGGCCGCGGCCATGGCCGCCTACGAGGAAGCGTTCCGCAAGCTGGTCTCGCGTGTGGACGGCGTGGAGCGCGAGAGCTCGCCGTGGCCGGATTGGGCGCTGAATTGCGTCATCGACACGCACGCGTACTGGGAGCAGGTGTGGCGGGCGGTGTCGTGTCACCG
>JBIOKD010000136.1:0-8266 GCA_044451485.1 Candidatus Eiseniibacteriota bacterium
AGCGCCAACGGAATCGACGCGGACGAGGTGTTGCCGTAGCGGTCGATGTTGACCACCATCTTCGCCTCGGGGAGCCCCAGCCGCTCGCGGACCGCCTCGATGATCCGCAGGTTGGCCTGGTGTGGGATCACCAGGTCGAGATCGTCGATCCGCCAGCCCGACTCCTCGACGACCTGACGCAGACTCTCCTCCATGCTCCGCACCGCGAACGGGAACAGCTTCCTGCCCCGCATGCTGATGTAGTTGCGCCGGGCGCGCAGGCCGTGCTCGGTGACCGGCTCGCGCGAACCGCCGGCGGGCACCTCGAGCACGTCTCCCAGGTCGCCGTCGCTGCGGATGCGGATCGAGTGCAGCCCCCGTCCCGGCTCGCACGGACGCAGCACCGCCGCGCCCGCGGCGTCGCCGAACAGCACGCAGGTGTTGCGATCGGTCATGTCGGTGATCCGTGACAGCGTCTCGACCCCGACCACCAGCACGGTGTCCGCCACGTGCGAGCCGATCAGCCCACGCGCGATCCCGAGCCCGTAGACGAAACCGGTGCACGCCGCGAAAATGTCGTACGCGGCGGCGCTTGACGCGCCCAGCTTCTGCTGCAGCGTGCAGCCACAGGAGGGCAGGAAGCGGTCGGGTGTGGTGGTGGCCAGGACGATCTGGTCCACGTCGGTCGCCGACAGCCCGGCCATCTCGAGGGCGCGCTGGGCGGCGATCAACGCCAGGTCCGACGACGCCTGGTCGGGCGCCGCAATCCGCCGCTCGCGGATCCCGGTGCGCTCCACGATCCATTCGTCGGACGTGTCGACCATCTTCTCGAGGTCGTGGTTGCTGAGGACCCTCACGGGCGCGTAGTGACCGGTGCCCGTGATGGTGGCCCCGCGGATCTCAGGCGGCGGTGTCACGGTCGGCTTCGATCTCCTCGCGGATGTGGTCGTTGACACGGCGCTCGACGAACGTGGTCATGGTGCGGATGGCGCTGCGGAACGCCCGGGCCCGGCTCGAGCCGTGCCCGATGAAGCACACCCCGTCCACGCCCAGCAACGGCGCGGCTCCGTGCTCCTCCCAGTCCAGCTCGTGACGCAGCTTGCGGAGCGCGCCGCGCATGAACAGCGCGCCGAACATCGCCAGCGGGTCGGCCTTCACGAGCGTGCGCATCTGCGACACGATCAGCGTAGCGGCGCTCTCGGCGGTCTTGAGCACCACGTTGCCGGTGAATCCGTCGGTCACCACCACGTCGCAGGTGCCCTTGAACACGTCCCGGCCCTCGACGTTGCCGATGAACTCGAGATGCGACGCGCGCCGCATCAGGGGAAGCGCCTCGAACACGAGGTCGTTCCCCTTGGTGTCCTCCTCGCCGATCGAGAGCAGACCCACGCGGGGGCTCTCCCGGCCGAACACGTGACGCGCGTACACCGATCCCATGTGCGCGAACTGCACCAGCCATCCCGCCTTGCACTGGGCGTTGGCGCCCACATCGAGCACCACCGCGCCACCCTTGGGATTGGGGAAGAAGGCCGCCAGCGCCGGCCGCGAGACCCCCTCGAGACGGCCGAGTCCGAGTGTGGCCGCCGCCACCATCGCTCCGGTGTTGCCGGCGCTGAAGATGGCGTCCAGCTTGCCCTCCTTGTGCATCTGGGTCATCACTCCGAGCGAGGACGCGCTCTTGCGTCGCACCGCGGCCGCCGCCTTCTCGGCCATGTCGATGCGTTCGGTCGCGTGCACGACCTCGACCGGGAGCCGCTCCGCGGCATGACGGCGCAGCGCGGTGCGGATCTCGTTCTCGTCGCCGATGAGGGTCACGACGAAGCGATCCGGCATCTCGCGGAACGCCATCGCCACGCCTTCCACGACCACCGCAGCGCCGTGGTCACCCCCCATCGCGTCGATCCCGATGCGTGGGACGGAGGCCATCCTCAGACCGGACCGGAGATCACTCGATCCCGGGCTGACGGATCTCTTCGCCGTCGTAGTACCCGCAATTGGGGCACATGCGGTGCGGCTGCTTCGCGCTGCTGCAATGGCTGCAGGTGTTGAGACCCGGCTTGCGCAGCTTCCAATGGGTGCGACGCTTGCGACCACGGGTCGCTGAATGCCGCCGCTTGGGGACCGCCATCGTGAATCCTCCTTGCATCGCTCCGGCGCGCACCGGACGGATGGCTCGCGGCGTGACGCCGCGCATCCGGCTCGTGTGCGCCGGTCTCGGCCGACCGGGCCGATACGGCTACGGGGTCGTCGCGATCCGGGGCCGGGTCACCGCTCGCCCCCGCATCCGCACGGCCCCTCGTTCAGGTCCGCGCCACATCTCGGGCACAGACCCCGGCAGTCCTCGCGACAGCGCGGGGCCATCGGGATCTCGAGCAGGAGGGCCTCCCGGACCTCCTCGCTCACGTCGAGCGTGCGCCCGTCGTGGAACTTCATGTAGTCGTCACGCTCGAGGTCGTCTTCCTCGACGACGTGACGCGACCTGCCGGCCCGGTCCGCGTGGACCAACAGATCGGTCTCGACCGCGAGATCGAAAGTCTTGAGGCAGCGGACGCAATCGAGGCGGGCCGCTGTGCGGACGTTGCCGCGCACGGTGACCTGCTCACCCGCCTTGTCGACCGACAGCCCGGCACGGACCGGCGAGGGCCATTCACCCTCGGGCAGCCCGAGACCGGCCGGGGCCGTGTCGACCTCGAGCCGACTCGTCCCTGCGGGCAGCGTGGCTAAGTTGATGTGGAATCCAGACATGAAACGGGAACCACGCTGGCCCAAGTCAGGGACGGCGGCAGCCTAGCACAGGCCTTCCGCGGGCGTCCAGCGGCGCCGGAGCCCGGCCGAGCCGGTCCCGGGTGGTGAAAAGACCGTCGGATCGGGAGTGTCGACCGGGGTCTCGCCCACCCCCACCACGGCGCATTCGTGAATCCAGGTTCAGCGCGCGGCCGCCCTGGGCGCGAACAAGATCCGGATCTCGCGCTCGGCGGACGACGGCTTGTCGGAGGCGTGGACCGAGTTGCGTCCCTTGCTCTCCGCGTACAGTGCCCGAATGGTTCCGGGTGCCGCCTCCTTGGGATCGGTCGCACCGATCACCTCGCGCAGCTTGCTCACCGCCTGCTCGCGCTCGAGACAGGTGATCATCGACGGGCCCGAGGTCATGAACTCGACCAGCCCGGCGAAGAACGGCTTGCCGACGTGCTCGGCATAGAACTCCTCGGCCTCGGCGCGGGTCATGGTGGCGAATCGGGCCTCGACGATCCGGAATCCGGCGTCCTCGACGTGCGCGAGGATGCGTCCGA
The DNA here is from genome assembly GCA_044451485.1 of Candidatus Eiseniibacteriota bacterium. Lineage (GTDB taxonomy): Bacteria > Eisenbacteria > RBG-16-71-46 > RBG-16-71-46 > RBG-16-71-46 > JBIOKD01. The sequence goes on from JBIOKD010000136.1 coordinate 3,270, forward strand.
TCAGCTGACGCGCCACCGCGTCGGGCTTGACGATGAACAACGTGCGTTCGACGGCCATCGGTCCTTCCTTTCGAGCGGGCGCGACGGCCCGGGGTGGTGCGAGCCGGCGGCGAGCGCCGCCGCCCGCCTCAGCGGGTCCTGGTCCCGCGCCTGGCGCCCTTCCGGATGTTCGCGCCGGACGTCTTCGCGTTCACGCGGCCGTTCGACGACCGCGGCGCCGATCGGGCCGCCGGGCCCTTGCGGACCGCGGGCTTCGCCTTCGCCGCGCCGTTCCGGCGCCGCGCGCGACGCCGGCCCAGCAGCTCGCCGATCAGACTCGGGATCTCCGAGGGGATGCGCGCTACCGGGATGCCGGCGGCCTGGAACGCGGCCATCTTCTCGGCGGCGGTGCCGGTGCCACCGGCGATGATGGCTCCCGCGTGTCCCATGCGCTTGCCGGGAGGGGCGGTCTGACCGGCCACGAAGGCCACCACCGGCTTCGAGACGTGACGCCGGATGTACTGCGCCGCCTGCTCCTCGGCGGTGCCGCCGATCTCGCCCATGAGCACGATCGCCTCGGTCTTCGGATCGGCCTCGAAGAGGGCCAGCGTGTCGATGAAATCGGTGCCGATGATCGGGTCGCCGCCGATTCCGATGCACGTGGACTGGCCGAGCCCGCGGTCGGTGAGCTGCTTGACCACCTCGTAGGTGAGGGTGCCGCTCTTGGAGACCACGCCGATCGGACCGGGGGCGACGATCTGGCCGGGCAGGATGCCGACCTTCGCCTGTCCCGGCGTGAGCAGACCGGGGCAGTTGGGACCCACCAGACGCGGACGACCGAGCGGGTGATCGGGACCGCGCATCGCCAGCACCTTGTGGAACGCCACCAGCGTGTCGCGCACCGGCACGCCCTCGGTGATGCACACGATCAGCGGGACCCCGGCGTCGGCGGCCTCGTGGATGGCGTCGGCGGCGAACGGCGCCGGCACGTAGATGACACTGGCGTTGGCCCTGGTGGCGGCCACCGCCTCGGCGACCGAATCGAACACCGGCACCCCGTGCACCTTCTCGCCGCCCTTGCCGGGGGTGACACCACCCACCACCCGGGTGCCGTAGGCGATCATCTGCTGGGTGTGGAACGCCCCGTCCCGGCCAGTGATGCCCTGCACGAGCAGACGCGTGTTCTTGTCGACCAGGATGCTCATGCATTCACCTCCTGCGCGCGGGCGATGACCATGCGCACCGCCTCGTCCATGCTGGTGGTGGCGCCGAGACCGAAGCCGGAGAGGATCTGACGCGCCTTGTCCTCGTTGGTGCCGGTGAGCCGGATGACGAGCGGCACGTCGAGCGGTGATGCCTTGAGCGAGGCCACGATCCCGTTGGCGACGTCGTCACAACGGGTGATCCCGCCGAAGATGTTGAACAGGATCGCGCGCACCTTCGACTCGGTGGTGATGATCCTCAGCGCCGCGGTGACCTTCTCGGGGTTCGACGAGCCACCGATGTCGAGGAAGTTGGCGGGCTCCCCGCCGTAGTGCTTGATCAGGTCCATGGTCGCCATGGCGAGTCCGGCGCCGTTGACGATGCAGCCGATGTCGCCGTCGAGCTTCACATAGCTGAGCCCCTTGTCCCGCGCCAGCCGCTGCCCGGGGGTCTCCTCGCCGGGATCCCGCCAGGTCTCCCACTCGCGGTGACGGTAGTCGGCGTTGTCGTCGAGGATCACCTTGGCGTCGAGCGCCACCACGCGGCCGTCCGGGGTCACGGCGAGCGGGTTGATCTCGGCCAGCGAGCAGTCGCCGTCCATGAACACCCGATGGAGCTTGAGCAGGATGTCCGCCGCCTGGCTGGTCTGCTTGAAGTCGGCGAAGGCGCCCGCGAACACCGCGCGCGCCTGGTAGGGCCGCAGACCGTCCAGACCGATGTGACGGCGCACGATGCGCTCCGGCCGGGTCCGCGCCACCTCCTCGATCTCCACGCCGCCCTCGGCGGAGAACATGATGAGCGGCGCCTTCTGCTCGCGATCCATCACGATCGACAGGTAGTACTCACGCGCGATGTCGGCGGCCTGGGCGACCAGCACCCTGCGCACCGGCAATCCCTTGATGCTGAGCGCCAGGATCTCGCGGGCCCGATCGTGGGACTCATCGGGGGTGTGCGCGAGCTTGACCCCGCCGGCCTTGCCGCGGCCCCCGACCAGCACCTGGGCCTTGATCACCACCGTGCCACCGAGCGAGACCGCGATGTCACGCGCCTCTTCGGGTGTGGCGGCCACCTGCCCGGGCAGCACCGGGATGCCGAAACGCGCGAACAGCTCCTTGCCCTGGTATTCGTGCAGGTTCATGGGTTCTCCCGTGCGCCCGGACGGCGAACGGGCCGCTCGGGACGCCGGAGGGATGGTCGTGGGGTCACGGAGAAAGACGGTGAAAGCTACCGGAGGCCCGCACCCGCTGGCAAGCGCGTCCCAGGTCGCGACCCGGTCGCGTCACCGAATGGCGCCCGGCCCGGCGTCGACGACCCGACACGCGCGGGGCGAGCACCCCCCGTCAGTTGTTGTCGATCTGGGCGCGCTGCAGCCGGCCACTGAAGTCGACGTAGATGCTCTTCCACTCGGTAAAGGGGTCGAGCATGGTGTGACCCGCTTCGCGGTGGCCATTTCCGGTCCCGCGGTTGCCGCCGAAGGGCAGGTGGGTCTCGGCGCCGGTGGTCCCGTGGTTCACGTACACGATCCCGGTGTCGAGGTCGCGCATCGCGGTGAAGGCGCGATTGACGTCCTGGGTGAAGATCGAGCTCGACAGCCCGTAGGCGGAGTCGTTGTTCACCTGGATCGCGTGCTCGAGACTCCGCACCTTGAGGATGGACAGCACCGGGCCGAAGATCTCCTCCACCGCGATCCGCGAGCCCTCCCTCACGTCGGCGAACACGGTCGGCGCGTAGAAGTGGCCCTTGGCGTGGGCCCCGTCGCCGAGACGCGCGCCACCGGCGACGAGCGTGCCCTCGCCCCGGCCGATCCCCACGTACTTCTCGACCGTCTCGATCTGCGCGGCGTTGACCACCGGACCCATCTCGGTGGCGGGGTCCAGTCCGTCCCCCACCCGCAGCTTCTTCGCCCGCTCGGCGACACGACGGGCCAGCTCGTCGTGCACCTTCTCGTGCACCAGCACCCGGCTGCAGGCCGTGCAGCGCTGACCGGTGGTGCCAAAGGCGCTCCACACGATCGCGTCGGTGGCGAGCGACAGGTCGGCGTCGTCCATCACGATGATCGCGTTCTTGCCGCCCATCTCGAGCGAGATCCGCTTGCCGAGCGCGCCACCCTTGCCACCGATCGCGTTCCCGACCTCGGTCGACCCGGTGAACGAGATCACCGCGATCTTCGGGTGCACCACCATCGGGTCACCCACGTTCCGACCCGAGCCGAACACGATGTTGAGCACCCCGGCCGGCAGACCGGCCTCCTCGAAGATCTTGACGAAGTGCCACGCCGATTCCGGCGTGTCGCCGGCCGGTTTGAACACACAGGTGTTCCCGGCCACCAGCGCGGGCATGATCTTCCAGGACGGGATCGCGAACGGGAAGTTCCACGGGGTGATGAAGCCGCACACCCCGATCGGCGAGCGCACCGACATCGCCCACTTGTTCGGCATCTCGCTGGGTGTGGTCACGCCGTGCATGCGACGTCCCTCACCCGCGGCGAGGTACGCCATGTCGATTCCCTCCTGCACGTCGCCGCCGGTCTCGGCGAGGATCTTGCCCATCTCGCGGGTCATCACCCGCGCCAGGGCATCCTTACGGGCGCGGATGATCTCGCCGGCGCGGAACACGATCTCGGCACGCTTCGGCGCCGGGACCAGACGCCAGGTCGTGTAGGCGCGCGCGGCGGCCGCCACCGCGGCGTCGACGTCGGCGGGCTCGGAGGCCGGGAACTCACCCAGCAGCTCGCCGTTGGCCGGATTCAGGTTGCGGAAGGTCTTGCCGGAGCGGGCGGGAATCCACTGCCCACCGATGGAGTTGAGGAAGCGCTCAGCCATGGCTCGTCTTTCGGGCCGTGCCACGATGACACGGTGTGCTGGAGGGATGTACGTGTCCGGAGGAGTCGTCCCATGGCGCCTTCCCCACGGGACGGAGGCCACGCCAAGGTACGCGCGAGCTGCAGGCAGGGGCAAGCGGCGGCGGATGAAGGGCGGCGCGATGCGTTGTCGCGCTTTGCCAACGCCGGGAGCCGAGCCGCTTGCGTCACTCGGCCACGCAGGGGGGCCGCGGGCGCCGCGGAAATCGACACCGAGCGCCGCGATGGGACCTCGCGCACACGCCGGTATCCCCCGATCGCCGGACGTGCAGCTCAGCCCCATCGCGGGGCGCGGGGGATACCGGATCGTCGGACGGGTGCCGCACGGCCTGGGCGAGCAGGAGGCCCAGGGCTTGGCTCGTGGCCCATCCCGGGGCAAACGGCTCGCGTGGAACTCCCCCCCTCAGAAAGAGTAAGCGAAGAATCGCCTGAAAACCGGAAGTCATTTTCAGGAACGCCGCACCGGCACCGCATCGGCCAGGGGGCCGATTGGACCCGGAGAGCATCCGTACCCGAGCCACCCGCAGCGTGTTACGCTGGTGGACCCGGTCCCCTCCCGGGGCATGGTCTGCGGAGAAGCCGATTGGACCGCGAGCGCTACGAAGCCGCCAAGCGCCTCTTCATGGCCGCCCTCGACCGCCCCGAGGGGGAGCGTGACGCGTTCGTCGAGGCCGAGGCGGGACCCAACCGCACCCTGCTCGAAGACGTGCTCGGTCTTCTCGGGGCTCATGACCGGAGTGGTGACGTGCTCGACGGGGCCGCGCTCGACGCGTTGGCCGTGCCGGGTCCCGACCGGCTGCCCGAAATGGTGGCCGGCTACCGGATCCTGGCGCTGCTCGGACGCGGTGGCATGGGAGCGGTCTACCGCGCGCGGCGTGGCGAGGAAGCGGAGGTCGCGCTCAAGGTCCTCGACGCCGGCATCCTGTCCGGGCGTCTGAGCACCCGTCTCCGACGC
>JBIOKD010000137.1:0-8251 GCA_044451485.1 Candidatus Eiseniibacteriota bacterium
GGCTCGAGGTGGATGGTGCGTTCGAGCGTCTGTCGGCTATGCTGGCGCGTGGCGCCGGGCGGACCGGCGCCCCACGCGGCCCGGGCGAGGGAGCGCCGGTCGCGGGGTGATCCGAGCGCCGCGAGGGATCGCGCACGACCCCGAGGGTCCCATGAGCCGCCCCCTCGTCACGTTCATCTCCGACTTCGGTCTCGACGACTGGTTCGTGGGCGTGGTGCACGCCGTGATCCACGAGCGCTGCCCCGAAGCGGCCATCGTCGATCTCACGCACCAGGTGCCACCCGGCGCGGTCGAGCGCGCGGCGTTCGTGCTCGAGGCCGCGATGCCCGACGTGCACGGACCGGCGGTGCACCTGGTCGTGGTGGATCCGGGCGTGGGCACCACCCGACGCGCCATTGCGGTGCGCGCGCGGGGCGCGTTGTTCGTGGCCCCCGACAACGGGGTGCTGGAGTGGGCGCTCGCCGATCCCAGGGCCGAGGTGCGCGAGATCACCGCGCGCAAGCTCTTCCGCGAGCCGGTGTCGCGCACCTTTCACGGACGCGACGTGTTCGCGCCGGTGGCAGCGGCGTTGGCGGGCGGGTTCGGCTTCGCCGAGATCGGCCCGGTGGTCAAGGACCCGGTGCGCATCCCCGACGCGCGACCACGCGTGGAGGAGGGCGAGCTGCACGGACACGTCGTGCACGTCGACCGCTTCGGCAACGTGCTCACCAACGTGACGCTCGCCGATCTCGAGGCCGCGTTCGTGCGGGTGCCACGCAGCGCGATCGAGGTGGTGGCCGGTGGCCGCGTGATCCGCGGACTGGCGGGCTCCTACGGTGACGCGCCGGTCGGCTCGCTGGTGGCGGTGGTGGGCTCGAGCGGGCGGCTGGAGATCGCGCAGTCGCGTGGCGACGCCTCGCAGCGACTGGGGCTGAGCGTGCGCGACGAGATCCGGGTGCGCGCCGGCCACCCGGACGGGATCTCGCACGACACCGGTCGGGCGCGCTTCGAGCGGTAGCGGGTGGAATTCCCGGGTCGATCGGCCCATGATGGGCTGAGCCGACCGGGAAGGAGAATGGAGCATGCGATCCCCTGGAGGCGGATCCCGCCGCTGGATGGTGGCGATCGCGCTGCTGACGCTGTTCGGCGCCACGCCCGCGGCGGCCGCTCGCCGCTTCGATGCGCCGCTGCTCACCCAGCTTTCGGGTGGCATGCCCACGCCGGCGAACCCGGTCCGGGCCGCGGTGGGCGACGTGGCCGGCGATCGTGTCCCCGACGTCTTCGCCCCGGGCCCCCTGGGCAATCCGGTGATGCTCTATGGGGTCGAGGACGGCACCCTTTCGGCACCCGTCCCGGTCACCAACCTGCAGAGCATCGGCGGGTCGTGGTGCGCGATGGGGGACTTCGACGGCGACGGCGCGACCGACCTCGTCTCCTCCTGGTACGCGCCGGTGTGGGCGGACTTCGGCGACGGCACCGGGCACCACTGGGACCCGCGCTACACTGGGACCTCGTTCTCGATGGGGATCGCGTGCGCTGATTTCGACCGCGACGGGCGGGATGACATCGCCACGTTCGGCTCCGACGGCACGATTCACGTGCTGTTCGGCCGAGCCGATCGCGACTTCGACGACGTCCTGACCGCGCCGGTGGTGATCGGGGCGAAGGCCGTGGTGATGGAGGTTGCCGATCTCAACCGCGACGGCATTCCGGATCTCGTTGTGCTTCCCGCGAACCAAGCCTTCGTGGTCGCCTACTTGAGCCGCGGCGACCGCACCTTCGACGTCGCACCGCACTTCAGTGGATTCATCTCGGATCTGCGTGACATGGCGGTGGGTGATGTCACCGGCGATGGCATCCCTGACCTGGTGGCGTACGAGACCCTCCGATTCGACCTGATGCCCGGTCTCGGGGACGGCACCTTTGGACCGACCCAGGTGATCATGAACGCACCCGGCGGTTATGGCGGCATCGCGTTGGGGGACGTGACCGGCGATGGCCGACTCGATCTCGTCATTGCCCAGACCGGAGGCCCGGTGCTCACCCTCGCCGGTCATGGCGACGGCACCTTCTCGACCCCGATCCCGAGCCCCATCGACGCATCTCTGCGATCGCTCACGCTCGCCGACTTCGATGGCGACGAGCGGATGGACCTGTTCTCATTCGACGAGACCGATCTCGGCGTGCGGGTTGCACTCGGCGACGGATCCGGCCATTTCGGCGGCCGCGCAACCGATATCGCGCTCGCCGCCCCCGCCTGGGCGGTTCTCGGCGCGGACCTGGATGGCGACGGCGCCACCGATCTGATCACCATCGGATGGACGGGCCCGGGCAGTCAGTTGCAGGTCGCGATGGGACGGCCGGGGCGGGCGTTTCAGGTCCTGCCGCCCCGGCCCCTTGCCTCGACTCCTTCCCTCGACTCGTTTCTGCCCGGAGCGTGGGATCTCGACGAGGACGGTTACCTGGATCTCGTGCTGCTCCGCGGCTCGACCACGCTGGGCCTGTTGCACGGCAATGGCGACGGGACGTTCGGCCCGGAGCAGGACTTGGCCGCGCCGTACCGTGGCCTGGTCGAGTGTCTCGACGTCAACGGGGACGGACATCTCGATCTGGTCGTCCCGGCGACCGACTCGATCCGTGTCTTTCTCGGGCAGGGCGCGGCGGGATTCGGCCCCCCGATTGCGACGCGTACGTCCCTGCCCAATCTGTTCTTCTCGGCCGCCGGGGATCTCGACGGCGACGGTCATCCTGATCTGGAGCTGCTCGATGACCAGGTGGGTGATGTGAGCGAGAGGGGACTCGGCGACGGCCGTTTCATCCAGCGATCGGTGACCGCCGTAGCGAACCCACGCGCGGTGTCGATCGCGGATCTCGATGGGGATGGCCGGATGGACCGGATCGTCGAGAGCGCCGGCTCCACGTACGGCCTGATGACGGGGTCGATTTCGGTCCAGCTCCAACAGCCCAATGGGACGCTCGGGGCCGCCGTGGTCACCGCCCGCCCCGACGCGGAGGGCTCGGGGGTGTGGTTCGGCGACATCGATGGCGATGGCAGGACCGATCGGATGGCCCTCGAGGCCTCGACGGTCAACGTGTGGCGCGGCGATGGCGCGGGCGGGTTCGCACTCGAGTCCGGGTACGGAGGACTCGGCGCATACGGCTTCGCCCACGGCGACTTCGACCACGACGGCCGGCTCGACATCGCGTTCGGTTCCGACCCCTTGGGTGCGCGCGTGGCCTACGGCCGCGACGTGGTCGCTCCGACTCTGACGCTGATCCAGCCCCAGAGCGGCACGCCGCTCGTCCTCGGCACCACCATCCCGGTGCTGTGGAGCGCCAGCGATGTCCAGGGTGTCACGGGAATCGACCTGTTCGTGTCACGGCATGGCCCGGGCGGGCCGTTCTCGCCGGTGGCGCTCGGGCTGCCCAACACCGGGGAGACCGATTGGGCGGTCGGCGACACGCTGTGTGACAGCGTGGTGGTGAAGCTCGTGGCCCGCGATCCGGCCGGAAACGTGAGGCACGTGACCAACAACGGCGTGCTCCACGTCGTCGCCCCGACACAGGTGGGCGCCGCGAGGCCGCCGCTTCGTTTGGCCATCGCGGCCGTGACACCCAATCCGGTTCGGGGCCGGGCCGAACTGCGGATCGAGATGCCCCAGACCGGCCACGTGCGCCTTGATCTCTTCGACCTGCAGGGCCGGTTGGTGGCGACGCTGCTCGACTCCGATCGCCCCGCGGGGGTCTTCCCGCTGACCTTCGACGCCGGCGCGCCGGGGCGTTCCCTCGCGGCGGGACTCTACCTGGCACGCATCTCGTGTGGCGGTCAGACGGCGACCAAGCGGTTGGTCGTCACCCGTTAGACCGCACCGTGGAAGCGAACGGGCCCCCGGAGCGCGTGGCTCCGGGGGCCCGCATGTTTCGCGGTGGCTCGTCGACTCAGCGCTTGCCGCCGGTCGTGGCCGCCTTCTTCTCGTCGTGCGTGCCGGCCACCTTGTCGCCCTTGGTGACCTTGCCCGCCGCCTCGTCGAAGTTGCCGGCGAGCAGCGCGCTGGCGCGTGGGAACAGGTCGAGCGCGGTCGAGAGCTGGGTGTCGTCCTCGACCAGGATCTTGTAGCGCGGCAGGGCCCCGAGCGTGGCGCTCGCCAGCTCGGCGCGCATCTGACGCTGCATGAACGGCTGCTCCGCGTTCCACAGCGAATCGCTCACGGTCGTCACCTTGCGATTGTCGGCGATCTTGCGGAGGTTGATCCAGTCGTTCTGGGTGAGCGTGAAGTCCTTGCCGAACGACGTCTCGTTCCAGGTGGCGCCCTTGTGCTGCACCAGCCAGTGGGTGCCCCACTCGAAGAACACCCGCTTCTGGATCAGGTCGGCCTCGAATCGGGTGAGGTTGGGCGGCGACTTCACCACCACGTCCGGCAGGATGCCGCCACCGCCGTACACGGTGCGCCCACCGGCGGTCTTGAACTGCGGACGCGCCGCCAGCTCGGAGTCGGTCGGGGCGTCCTCCTTGAACGCCTCCATCTGGTACTCGTCGTCGTCGCTGTTGAACTTGGTGTAGTCGCGCTGGATCAGACGCCCGCTGGGTGTGTAGTACTTGGCGATCGTGAGCAGCAGCTTGGAGCCGTCGGTCAGGTTGAACTGGTTCTGCACCAGCCCCTTGCCGAACGTGTTGAGCCCCACCACCAGACCGCGGTCGAGATCCTGCACCGCGCCCGACACGATCTCGCTCGCCGACGCCGAGCCGTGGTCCACGAGCACGATGACCGGACCGGTGACGAGCTTGGGCCGGTCGCTGCTGAAGTAGTCGGCGCTCGCCGACGGGATGCGCCCGCGCGTGTACACCACCTTCTTGTTCGCCGGCACGAGCTGGTCGGCCACGTCCACCGCCTGCGACAGCAGACCGCCGCCGTTCGAGCGCAGGTCGATGAGCAGGTCCTTCATGCCCTGAGCCTTGAGACTGGCGACCGCCTTCTCGAGCTCGTCCCCGGTGGTCTGCGCGAAGCGGACGATGCGCACGTAACCCACACCCGGACGGATCATGTAGCTGTACGGGATCGACTCGATCGGGATCTTGGCGCGCTCGATCGTGAAGTGGATCGGCTCCTCCTCGCCCTCGCGGTCGATGGTGACCTTCACAGTGCTGCCCGACGGGCCACGCAGCATCTTGAACACGTCGTCGGTGGTGATGCTCTTCGGCAGCGGCTTGTCGTCGATCTCGGTGATGCGGTCCCCGGCGCGGATCCCGAGCCGGTAGCTGGGCGTGCCCTCGATCGGCGAGATGACCACGATGGCGCCGTCACGGATGTCGAATTGCACCCCGATCCCCGAGTACTCGCCCTGAAAGTTCTCGTCCATCTGCTTGGCCCGCACCGGTGGCAGATAGAGCGTGTGAGGGTCGAGCGTGCGCAGCATGCCGTCGATCGCGCCCTTGATGATCTTCGGGTTGTCGGGCTGCTCGACGTAGTTGTTCTGCACCAGGTAGAGCACCTGCGAGAACAGGTCGAGCTGGCTGCGCAGGTCGTCGGTCGCCTGGAGGCCGCGTGCGAGTCCGAAGCCGAGCAGCAGGGAGAGGGCCATGGCGACCAGGAGCGGCCCGGTCGAGGTGCGTCGGAGGAATGCCATGCGTCGAGGATCCCGAGGGTGAGGGGTCACGCGGCGGGGGCGCCGGTCCGCAATCTCGCGAGCCGCGTCACCGCCGCTTCCAGGGTCTCTTTCCGGCGCGCGAAGTGGAAGCGAAGTCGCTGCCTCCCCGCCACCGGATCGGAGTAGAAACTCGAGCCAGGCACCGCCGCCACGCCGATGGTGGCGACCAGGTGCCGGGCGAATGCCACGTCGTCCGGGAAGCCGAACGACGAGATGTCGGTCATCACGTAGTACGCACCGCGCGGCTCGAACGTTCCGAAGCCCGCCGCCTCGAGGGCGGGGACCAGGAACGCGCGCTTCTCGCGATAGCCCTGGACCAGGCGCTCGTAGTAGCTCTCAGGCAAGGATAGCGCCACCGCGATGGCTTCCTGTAAGGGCGCCGGTGCCCCCACGGTCAGGAAGTCGTGAACTTTGCGGATCGCGGCCGTCAGCCGGGGTGCCGCCAGACACCAGCCGACCCGCCAGCCGGTCACGCTGTAGGTCTTGGATGCCCCACTGATCGTCACGGTGCGCTCGCGCATGCCCTCGAGGGTGGCGAGCGGGACGTGCTCGCCCTCGTAGACCATGTGCTCGTAGATCTCGTCGGTGATGGCGATCACGTCCCACTTCCGGCACAGGGCCGCGATGTGCTCCAGCTCGGCGCGAGTGAACACCTTGCCGGTGGGGTTGTTGGGGGTGTTGATGACGATCGCCCGGGTGCGGTCGCCGAACGCGGCCTCGAGCTCGGCCGCATCGATGTGCCAGTCCGGCTCGCGCAGCCGCACGAAGCGCGGCGTGGCGCCGCACAGGACCGCGTCCGGGCCATAGTTCTCGTAGTACGGCTCGAACACGATCACCTCGTCACCGGGATCCACCAGGGCCATCTGGGTGGCCACCATGCACTCGGTCGAGCCGCAGCACACGGTGACCTCGGTCTCGGGGTCGAAGACGAGACCGGTGAAGCGCTGCTGCTTGGCGACCAGCGCGTCACGAAGCCGCTTGGCGCCCCAGGTGATGGCGTACTGGTTGACGTCGGCGCGCACCGCATCGGCCGCCGCCTGTTTGATCTCCTCCGGGGCCGCGAAGTCGGGGAAGCCCTGTGCCAGGTTGACCCCGCCGTGCTGCTGGCAGAGACGAGTCATCTCGCGGATCACCGATTCGGTGAAGCGACTGGCGCGCTGGGAGGTCGGGGTGCGCATGGGGTCCGTCGAGTCTAACGCGCGCGCGGGCTCCCCCCAACGGGCGTTTTGCACGACCCGAACGGCAAGGCGCAGCCGGGTTTGACAGCGCCGGGCACCTCCCCCACCTTGCGCGCCCATGGACGCTCAACGTGGCATCGCCCGGCGCTTCGTGATTGGCATCCCCGACGAGGGCCCGTCACCGGCATGGGAGCGCGACGTGACCATGTACGCCCCCGCGGGCTTCATCGTCTTCCGACGCCACTTCCGCGACCTCGACGATCTGCGCCGGCTCACCCACAGATTGCGCGAGCTGGCGCGACCGCGACGGGTGTTCGTGGCCCTCGACGAGGAGGGCGGCTTCGTGTCGCAGCTCGCCGGTCATCTCACCGTGCCCCCCAACGCCACCCTGCTCGCGCGTGGCGCCGCACCCGGCGACCTCGAGTTTGTGGCGCGCGTCACCGGCGAGCGGCTGCGCGCGCTCGGCTTCGACTGGGATTTCGCACCGGTCGCCGACGTGCACTCGGAGACCGACAATCCCGTCATCGGACCCCGCGCCTTCGGCACCACACCCGAGGCGGTGAGTGCGGCGGTGGGCGACTGGCTCGACGGGTTCCGGGCCGCGGGGATCGCGTCGTGTCTCAAGCATTTTCCGGGGCACGGCGACACCGTGCTCGATTCGCACGTCGCGTTGCCGCGCTTCGAGCGCGACCTCGCCACACTCGAGAAGCGCGAGCTGGCGCCGTTTCGCGCCCATCCCGACGCCGACGCGGTGATGACCGCGCACGTCGTCTATCCGGCGCTCGACCCGTCGGCGCCCGCGTCCCTGTCCCGCCTCGTGACCCACGACCTGCTGCGCGAGCGGTTGGGCTTCCGCGGGATCGCCATCACCGACGCGCTCGAGATGAAGGGCGCCACCGCCGATCGCGCCCCGGCCGAGCTCGCGCGTCTGGCGCTCGAGGCGGGCAACGACCTCCTGCTGTATGCGTTCCACGACGAGGCGGTGCGACGGGTGCGGCTCGACCTGGCGCGTCTGCTGGTCGAGGGCGGGCTCGATCACGCCGCGTTCGACGAGGCACGGCCACGGCTCGCGGCCTTTGACCAGACGCACCACGAGCCGACCGCCGACGAGCTGGCGCGGCCGCTCGAGACGCTCACCCCGCCCGACTGGGAGACTCGGCTCACCGCGATCATCGAGCGGGGTCTGATCGAGCGCGGCGCCCTGCCACGCGTCGTGGCGAGCGGGGCGTGGCGAATCACCGAGCCGGCGTTCCCACACGGCCCCACGCTTCGCGAGACGCTCGCCGGGCTCGGTGTGCCGGTCGACGCGGGCGCGTCACCGGCGTGCGAGGTCGTGGCGGTCATGAGCCGATTGCCGGTGCCGGACGACGAGATCACGCGTCTGCGGGCGCTGGCGCGTGAGCGCCCGCTGGCGCTGATCGGACTCCAGAACGACGCGTTCCTGGCCC
>JBIOKD010000138.1:0-8242 GCA_044451485.1 Candidatus Eiseniibacteriota bacterium
GAGGCCGGCGTCCGGGGTCCGGACCGCTGCTGCGGTGGCGGGACATGGGGCGAAGACCATACCGGACCCCCGGGCGCGGCGCGAGATTGGGGCCGCCAAAGGTTGCGCCATCCGTCCCGCTGCCGGGTTAGGGCTGATTGTCGACAATGGCTCATCCGGCACCGGGCAGCCTCGGCGGACCCGGTCGGCCCCACCACCCGCCCTGTACACGCCCGGCTCCGCCCTCACCGAATCATGCCCGCCGGACGCCCAAGCGTACGCGAATGATTGAATTACGTTCGGTAAGGCTGCTAGTCTCTCTGCTCCACGGGAGCCGCCATCCGCTGATTCCGGCTCGAGTCCAGTCATCCAAGCGTTTTGGCCGCGGCCGTCTTGCGATGCGGCCGGACCTGGGAATCGCGCATGCACCTCGCTCAAAGCACCCTCCGGGTCGTGCCCTCTGCTGCCGCAGTTTCGGCACTGATTCTCGTGCTTTCCGGAACGGCCCACGCAGATCGCGTTCCGCTGGTGGGTTCGGGAGCTGCGATGCACAGCACGACCGCCAGCAGCGTCGCCCCCGTCGACGGCACGATCGTGCCCATCGACCCAGGCTTGGTGCCCTGCACCGAGATCGCCACGTTCAGCGACGTGCTCGGCGGAGACACGCCTGGCACCAATTACGACGGTTTCGTCTATTCCGGTGGCCTGCAGTTCGCCGAGCGCTTCGTGGGTCAGACACTGGGCTACGCCGGTGACTTCGACGCGGTGTCGGGAACTCCCGTCGATCCGCTCGCTCTTCAAGTGGGATCTCCCGGACAGAACCTCGACGTGTTCGCCTACACCACCAACGTGCTGGCCGGGCTCGGGCATCTGGGTTATCCGGATCTGGATGCGATCGGCGAGGGTTCCATCGCCGTGTATTTCCCCGCTCCGCAGTCCCGCGTGAGCTTCATGCTCGTGGGTGGAAACGGTGGGTCGGCGACGCTGAGCTTCTATCGCGGGGACGGCTCGCTCATCGACGACGTCGTCGTGTCCGGGCTGGCCGACCTCGAATACGGCTTCGCGACTGCCGACGCGACGCCGAGCATCGCGGGCATCCTGATCCAGAACACCGACCCGAGCGGCATCGGCGTGGTCAATATCTGTCACGACGGAGGCATCGTGAGCTCCCGTTCCGTGACCTGGGGCAAGATCAAGACGCTGTACCGCTAGTCGGTTCGGCGGATGGTGCAGGGTTCTCTCATGTCGCGGCGGCGGCCGCATTCATCATCCGCTTGTCAGTCTCGACGCAAGCCCGACCCGACCCCGACGGAGGGCCATGATGGCGGGCCGGGCCGTGGTTGGTCCGGGCCGATGCTCATCCGAGTCGTGGGGGCAGCATGCAACGGCAGAGAACATCCTTCCTTCTATTCGGGCTCTGGATCGGCGTCTCGGTGGTCATGATCCCCGACGCCCAGTCGGCGTGGGTCTCCAATGGCGAGGCGCTGTCCCCCGATGGGTCGAACTACAAGCCGTTCATCATCTCGGACGGCGGGACCGGTTCGATCGTCGGCTGGTACGGCGGCTCGGGCTCGGACATCTTCGCCCGCCGGCTGCTGTCGGACGGCTCGACGGCTCCGGGCTGGCCGACCACGACGCCGCTCACGGTCTGCAACGCCACCGGTCTCCAGGAGCAGCCGGTCCTGGTATCCGACCTCGCGGGGGGCGCGCTGATCTTCTGGCAGGACGCCCGAAACGGATCCGACTACGACATCTTCGCCCAGCACATCAACTCCACGGGACAGATCTTCTCGAGCTCGACCTCGAACTGGGTCTCGAACGGGATCGGGATCTCAACCGCGACGGGGAGTCAGTACCTGCCGATGGCCGTCTCCGACGGCGCGGGTGGCGGCATCATTGTGTGGCAGGACGGACGCCACGGCACCGGCAACTACGACATCTACGCCCAGCGGGTGGACGGTGACGGCAACCTGTTATGGGCGCCCGCTGGGATCCCGGTGTGCACCGCCACGGACAACCAGATCAATCCCACGATCGTCGCCGACGGCGCCGGCGGGGCGTTCATCGCCTGGCAGGACTATCGCAAGGGCAGCGAGTACGACATCTACGTCCAGCATCTCACCGCCGACGGATCGGTGTTCGCCGACCCGCACTGGGTCACCGACGGACTCGGGGTTTGCGTGGCCTCCAAATCCCAGTTCTACCCGGTGCTCGCGAGTGACGGCGCCGGCGGCGTGTTCGTCGCCTGGCAGGACTTCCGATCCAACACCGACAACCACATCTTCGCCCAGCACCTGAGCGGCGCGGGCGTCGTCGCCACCGGCTGGCCGGTGGACGGGAGCCCGGTCTGTCAGGCGCAATATTCCCAGTACTTCCCCGTGGTGGCGGGAGATGGCGCCGGCGGGGTCTTTGTCGCGTGGCAGGATTACCGCAGCGGAACGACGAACCACATCTACGCGCAGCACCTGACGGCCGGGAACAGCAGCTGGGTCGCCGACGGCATTCCGGTCAGCACCGCGATCAACGGCCAGTTCTCCCCGGAGATCGTCTCCGATGGTTTGGGGGGGGCCTTCATCACCTGGTACGACAGCCGCAACGGCGCGACCAACGACATCTTCGCTCACCAGGTGAACAGAGGCGGGATGCTGAACCCGAGCTGGGACAAGGACGGCCTCGCGGTGTGCCTGGCACCCAACACCCAGCAGTTCCCCGTGCTCGCGACGAGCAACGCCGGCACCACGGTCATCTCCTGGCAGGACCTGCGCTCAGGAGGCCTGACCACCGCCGCGATCTTCGCGCAGCAGGCGGCGAGCGGGGCGGTGGCCGGGGTGGACGCAACTCAACTCCCCGCCGTGCAGCTGGGCTTTGCGAGGCCGAACCCGTTCCGCGGGACCTCCGAAATCCGGTTGACGCTCACGACACCGACCTTCGTGCGGGCCGAGATCCTGGATGTCACCGGGCGTCGCGTCGCAACGCTGGCGTCGCGGAGCTTCCCGGCCGGCGTCCATGAGCTGTCATGGGACGGATCGAGCGCCCGGGGCCGGCCCGCGGCGCCCGGCGTGTACCTGCTCCGGGTGCAGTGGCCCGGATTCGAGAAGACGCAGCGGATCGTGAGGTTGCGATGAGCCGCCAACTGGCAAGCCGAAGGCTGGGATCGGCCGCCCTCGGGGCATGCCTCGTATCCCTCGGGCTGGCGACGAACGTGCTGGCCGCGCAGTACCCGCCGGGACCGCACGGCTGCTGCCCCGACACGCTCACGATCATCAACGTCCAGAACCCGCTGGCAACGCCGCACCCGACCACCGGTGACGTCGTGCTCGGCGTGGGTGGCGTCATCACCGCGTTCGCCGACCAGTACCGACCGTACGGGTTCTATATGCAGATGAGGAACGGGTTCGCGTACAGCGGGGTCGGCGTATTCACCGGCAACGTGAATCAAGGTCCGGGCACGCCGTACAACCTCCAGCTCGGGGACTCGGTCGTCGTCTACGGGAAGGTGAAGTCCTTCGATGGCGCGGTCGTGATCGGGAGCTTCGGCGGAGAGGACGATCTGCTGGCGGGACTCGGGGTCGACAATGTGGAGAACTCCCAGCCGCTGATCGTGCGCGTCGTGTCTCACGGCAACCCCCTGCCGCCGTTCCACGTCGGCTCCCTCGCCGAGCTCAGGGAATCGGTCCCGAACCCGGCCGCCAGGCCCTGGGATGGGATGCTGGTGCGGGTCAACGCGCCGCTCGAGGTGGTGGGGCTGCTCGAGGAGAGGGACATCGACTCCGACATCGCCACCAGCGCCGACGAGAACCACTTCAACCGCGGCTTCCTGGTGGTCGACCCCGGCTGCCCCGGCCCGGTCTGCGACACCGTGATGGTGGATTGCAGCACGCTCACGAGCTTCACCCCGCCGCCGGTGGGCACCGTTCTCTCGTTCGTTGAGGGCTGCCTCGATCAGCGCGACGATCGCCACCGCATCATGATGCGCGGGCCGACCGACATCGGGTTGGGCACTCCACCCGTCGCGCTGGACGCGTTCCCGACGTACGACAACGACCTCACGGGCGCCTCGCGTCTGGACAGCGTCGTGGTGGTGTTCGACCGCCCGGTCGAGAAGACCAGCGCCGAGAACACCACCCACTACTCGCTGGCCTCGCTGGGGACCATCGACGGCGCCCGCCGGCTGGATGCCCCAGACGACGACCGCGTGGTGCTGCAGGTCCACAACGGTCTGAACGACGGCGACCACGAATCCATCACCGTGAAGGACGTGGCGAGCCTCGCCGATGGCACGCCCATGGCGGCGCCCAAGACCCTCGGCTTCCTCAACGGCGTGCTCGAGCTGGAGAAGATCCAGGCACCCGATCCGGGCGCGCTCGCGGGCAGCCCGTGCGAGGACAGGTCCCGCTTCTCGGGCCCCGGATCCGATCCCGGCCCACGCGCCTCGCTGGTCGGGACCGTGACCGGCGCGTTCGGCGACTTCTACACGCTCCAGGGGACCACGCCCGCGCGTGGCGGGCTGTGGGCCCATGCGACGGGATTCGCGCTGACCCCGGGCCACGCCTACCTGCTCGCCGGAGCGCTCGCGGAGGTCGGAGGCGAGACCCAGGCGACGAACATCGTCTACGCGCGCGATCTGGGGAGCGCAGCGGTGCCCGTGCCGTTGGTCGAGTCGGTGCACCTCCTGCTCGACGACACCTGCGACTTCGCCCAGCTCTTCCTCAACGGCCAGGACCTCGACGGCATGCTGGTCACGCTCAACCGCGTCGTGGTCACCGGGAGCCAGCCGCCCGGGCACTCGTTCTTTGTCGCCACCCCATCCGCCACCGCGCTCGCGGCGGCGGCGCGCTTGCACGGGGCCTCGTTGAATGCCGGGCCGCCCGAGCAGATCGAGATAGCGGCGCTGGGCGGCAACTTCTCGTTCGCGTCGGACTCAGGGCGGATCGTGACCATCACCGGCGTCCTCGGGCGCGACGGTGGCGCGTTCGCCGTATTCCCGCGCGGCGACACGGACCTCGTTGACTTCGGGCCCGTCCCGACCTTCAGCCAGCCACTCGACGTCTCGAAGGCCGCCACGGCTTCGCGCGACCCGGACATCGTGCTTGGCGCGAACGGCCAACTGTTCATGGCCTGGGGACGCATCTTCAACGAGTCCGTGCACTCGCTCTCACAGGACAACACCCTGAACTGGTCCCACGCGGCGCCGATCATGCACCAGGGAGTGCAACCCGCGTTGGCGGTCACCCCATCGAACAAGTTCTGCGTCCTTGCCTCGAGCACCGACTCCCTCTTCTTCAAGCAGTCCACGGACGGCGGGTTCCAGATGGACCCACTGGTCGTCACCGTGGACGCGTCACCGACGCGCTGTCCGGCGCTCGCGGTGGGCAGCGGCGAGCACCTTCACGCCGCGTGGGAACGACCGGGGTCCGGCATCTTCTACGCCCGGTCTTTGACCGGGGGCGCCGATTTCAGTATCCCTATCCGGATCGCACTCGACAGCCTGCCGTCGGAAACGAACTCGATGGCGCGGATCTGCGCATCGAAGGGGGACAGCGTATACCTGTTCTGGCAGTACCACCTGCCCGGCGACCCGGCGGTGGACAAGGTGCTCTACAGTCGCTCGCTCAACGGAGGGGCGTCGTTCTCCGCGCCGCGACTGGTGCGAGACGAGAGGAACCCGCTCACCAGCGTGGTGAAGCTCGCCTTCCTCGGCGACGCCCAGGTCGGCCCCGACGGCACGGTGTACGTGATGGGGCTGCAGGCGGGCGGTCCGAACGACAGCGTCGCGTTCCTCCGCTCGACCAACGGCGGCACCACCTTCGCGCTGGTCGGACATCCGACCGCGCCGGCGCTGACCGGTATCTGTCCCAAGAGTTTCGCCGTTGGGCCGGACGGCACCATCCACGCACTCGTCGGGGTCTGCGGCACCGCCCTCTACTACACGACCTCGACGGACGGCGGGGCGACTTGGGGACCCGCGGTGGACGTGAGCAGCGCCAGCTCCACGCTGGTCGGAGAGCCCCGCGGCGCCAAGATCATCCTGGACGCCAAGGGCAAGCCCGTCATCGTCTGGTTCGCTCCGGTCGGAGGATCGACGGAGATCTACTCGGCGAGGCTCCTGAACTGAAGCGTCGCATGTCCTGGTGGCTCACATGACCGGCGCCCGGGGCGTTGCTGCCCGGGCGCCGCGCGCTTCCGGCCCGGCCGGTGCCCGAGTGCTGTCCGCCTGCGCCACCGTCTTGGCGCTGGTCATCGCCGAGCCCGCGTGGTGCCTGTGGCAGACATTCGGACTCGCCGACGGGCTCCCGGCAACCCAGGTACGCGCCATCGTCGAGGACCACGCCGAGAACATCTGGTTCGCCACTCCAAATGGCGCGAGCCGCTACGACGGCGCGGTCTTCAAGACCTTCACGCAGGCCGACGGACTCGTGAACCAGGATGTCCGCGCCATCCTGCCGGACACCACCGGGCGGATCTGGTTCGCGACCCTGGGCGGTGTGAGCGCGTTCGACGGCGCGGCCTGGGTGACTTACACGACGAGCGACGGCCTCGTCAACGACGACGTGCGCGCCCTGCTCCAGGATCGCACCGGCGTCTGGTGGTTCGCGACTCCGTTCGGAGCGAGCCGGTTCGATGGCGTGACCTGGAGGACCTACCGACAGAGCGACGGGCTCGCGTCCAACCGGCTGACCTGCCTGTACGAGGACCACGCCGGGAACCTCTGGTTCGGGAGCGAAGACGGCGGCCTCAGTCGGTTCGACGGCACGACTTGGACCACATACAGCACGGTCACGACCGCCGGGGGGCTGGGGAACGACTGGATCGAATGCATCCTCGGGACGCGTGACGGGGCGCTCTGGGTCGGAACCAAGTATGGCGGACTCAGCCGTTTCGACGGAACCTCGTGGAGCCGTATCACCACCGCCGGTAGCCTCACGCTCTCGGACGTCACGGGCCTGCGCGAAGACCGCTTCGGTGGGCTGTGGGTGGCAACCGACACGGGCCTGGCGCGGTTCGATGGGCTGGCCTGGCGGGCCTACACCACCACCGACGGCCTCTCCGGGACCATGCTGTCGGCGCTCGCGATCGACGGCGCCGGCAATGTGTGGGCTGGGACCGAGCATGGCGTGAGCCGCTACGACGGCGAGAGCTGGACTTCGTTCACCGTTGCCGGACTCGGCACGTACGGAGCGCAGGCGGTGCTCGTGGATCGCACCGGGGACGTCTGGGCGGCCACCGCGGGCGGGGGCGTCGCCCGCTACGACCGGTCGACGTGGGACAGTATGACCGTGGCCTCAACCGGCGGCGGGCTGGCGAGCAACCTGGTGTCTTCCCTGCTGCAGGACTCGACCGGCGCTCTGTGGTTCGGCACGTCGGCCGGGGCGTCGCGATTCGACGGCACCACGTGGCGCACGTTCACCACCGCGGACGGCATGGCCGGCAACAACGTCGGCGCGCTCGCGCGCGACTCGAGCGGTGCGATCTGGCTCGGGACCAGGACCGGGCTCAGCCGCTTCGACGGATCGACCTGGAAGACCTACACCACCGCCAACGGCCTGCCGGCGGACTGGGTCCGTTCGCTATTCGTGGACCGCGCCGGCAGTCTCTGGTGCGGCACCAACGCAGGAGTGGGTCACCTGCGGGACACCACCTGGACTCGCTACACGACGGCCGACGGCCTCGCCGGCCCGAGCGTGTACGCCATCCTCGAGGACCATGCGGGGACGCTATGGTTCGGCACCCCGGCCGGTCTCAGCCGCTTCGACGGCGCGACGTGGAGCACCTACACGACGGCGGACGGCCTTGGCTCGGCCTCGGTCCTCTCGCTGGCCG
The DNA here is from genome assembly GCA_044451485.1 of Candidatus Eiseniibacteriota bacterium. GTDB lineage: Bacteria > Eisenbacteria > RBG-16-71-46 > RBG-16-71-46 > RBG-16-71-46 > JBIOKD01. Next base: position 7,801 of record JBIOKD010000138.1, read on the forward strand.
AGACCCCGGACAGCGTGCTGTGGGTCGGCACCGCGGGCGGCGGGGTCAGCCGCTTCGACGGGGGCCTGTGGCGCACGTACTCGACCACGGACGGGCTGCCCGATGGCACGGTGAGCGCAGCGACCGTGGAGCACTCCGGCAACCTGTGGTTCGGGACCGCGTCGGGGGCGGCCCTGTACGAGCCCGCGCGCGTACCGCCGCAGACGGTGATCACCGCCCCACCTCCACCGCTGTCGGCGAACCGGCTCCAGACCGTGCACTTCGCGGCGGCCTACCACCAGGTGCTGGGGATCGAGTTCTCCACCTCGCTCGACTCGGCGCCGTGGTCGATTTGGGGGCCCGAGGACACCTGGTTCGAGAAGGATCTCCCCGACGGCGTCCACACCCTGCGGGTGCGCGCGCGTGACATGCTGCACCACGTCGATCCCACCCCCGCCACGGC
>JBIOKD010000139.1:0-8221 GCA_044451485.1 Candidatus Eiseniibacteriota bacterium
TCACACGCGGACGCGACTACCAGGCGAAGTGGGCGGAGTGGAACAAGACCCACAAGGGTCTGCCGCCACGCCGCGACCTGCAGCTCGACGCGATCGCCGAGATCCTCGACGGCAAGCGCTTCATCCACGTGCACTCGTACCGGCAGGACGAGGTCCTGGCGCTGATCCGGGTCGCCGAGTCGTACGGGATCCGCATCAACACCTTCACCCACATCCTCGAGGGCTACAAGGTGGCCGACGAGATCGCCACCCACGGCGCCTCGGCGCTCGGATTCAGCGACTGGTGGGGCTACAAGTACGAGGTGATGGACGCCATCCCGTGGAACGGCTACCTGCTGTGGGACCGTGGCGTGAACACCGGCTTCAACTCGGACGACGCCGAGCTGGCGCGTCGTCTCAACAGCGAGGCCGACAAGGCGGTGAAGTACGGTGGCGTGCCACCCGAAGAGGCGATCAAGTTCGTGACCCTGAACCCGGCCAAGTCGCTCAAGATCGACGACCGCGTCGGATCGCTCGAGCCCGGCAAGGACGCCGACTTCGTGATCTGGAGCGGACCGCCGATGTCCCCCACCTCGGCCTGTCTCGAGACCTGGATCGAGGGCCGCAAGTACTTCGATCGCGCCGCCGACCTGGTCGGACGCGTGGCATTGACGCGCGAGCGCGACCGGCTGATCGCCAAGGCGCGGGACTCGAAGAAGGACGGCGGTGCCGGTGGCGGGGGCAAGTGGCCGCCACGCTATCTCGAGGAGACCGCCCTGGACGGCAACGAGTGTGGCAGTGAGAACGGCGTGCATCGCGACCTGCCGTTCATGGGCGAGGCCGAGCGCGAGGCGTTGCGGAACGGGGAGGTGCAGCGATGAGCCGCCCGGTCCCGATGCGCGACGCGGCGAGGATCGGCCGCGCGCTGGCGATGGTGGTCACGCTGGCGATGCTGCCCGGCGCCGGGGCGCACGCCGACGTGGTGGCGCTCACCGACGCCACGGTGCACACGGTGAGCGGTCCGACCCTCGAGCACGCCACGGTGGTGATCCGCGACGGGAGGATCGCCGCGGTCGGCGCCGACGCCACCGTGCCGGAGGGGGCGACGGTCGTGCCCTGCGCCGGCAAACAGATCTACCCGGGCATGATCGCGGCCAACACCACCATCGGCCTGATCGAGGTCTCGAGCGTGCTCGGCACCAACGACACGCGCGAGACCGGCAGCATCAACCCCAACGTGCGCGCCGAGGTCGAGGTCAATCCCGAGAGCGAGCGCATTCCCGTGACGCGTGTGAACGGCGTCACCAGCGCGCTGGTGGTGCCGCAGGGTGGTGTCATCGCCGGCACCTCGGCCCTCATGCACCTCGACGGCTGGACGTACGAGGACATGACCGTGAAGGCGCCGTTCGCCCTGCACATCCAGTGGCCGGCGATGTCCATCGTGCACGCCTGGTTCATCACCCAGAGTGACGAAGAGCAGAAGAAGGAGCGCGAGAAGAACCTCCAGCTCATTCGCAACGCCTTCGACGACGCGCGTGCTTATCTCAAGGCCGAGGAGGCCGAGGGCCGGACCGGCGTGCCACGCCACGACCGCGACGTGAAGTGGGACGCGATGGTGAAGGCGCTCAAGGGCGAGATCCCGGTGGTGATCGAGTGCACGGCGCTCAACCAGATGCGCGCCGCGTTGCGTTTCTGCGACGAGCAGGGCCTCAAGAAGATCGTGTTCATGGGTGGCGAGGACGCCGACAAGATCGCCGACGAGCTCAAGACCCGCGGTATCAGCGTGATCTGTGACGGCGCCCTGCAGCTGCCACGGCGGAGCTGGGAGCCCTACGACCAGGAGATGAGTCTGGCGGCCCGGTTGTGGCACGCCGGCGTCCCGTTCTGCATCAGCGACGGTGGCGGCGACGGCATGAACACCCGCAACCTGCCTTACGAGGCCGCGATGGCGGCGGCCTATGGGCTGCCACGAGACGAGGCGCTCAAGGCGGTGACCCTCTATCCGGCGCAGATCCTCGGCGTCGCCGACAAGCTGGGCTCGATCGAGACCGGCAAGATCGCCGACTTGATGGTGACCAACGGCGATCCGCTCGAGACCGAGACCCAGGTCGAGCAGGTCTACATCAACGGCAAGGCGATCTCGATGGAGACCCGCCAGACCCGGTTGTTCCACAAGTACGACCAGCGGCCGCGCGGCCCCAAGGCGCGGAAGCACTGATCCACCGCGGGTGGCTCGAGCCGGGCCACCCGCGTCGTCCCGCCGCCGCATGGATGCGCGGCCCATCGATCGACGGGTGCCTTCGAGGAGGAACACCATGACCGTCATTGCCAAGCACGCGCCCGGCACGTTCTGCTGGGCCGAGCTCGCCACCAGCAACCAGGCCGCGGCGACCACGTTCTACACCAAGCTGTTCGGATGGACCGCCAACGAATCGCCGATGCCGGACGGCACCATCTACACCATGCTCGAGATGGGCGGCGGGCCGGTGGGCGCGCTCTACCAGCAGAATCCAAAGATGACCCCGCCCGGGACGCCGCCCTTCTGGCTCGCCTACCTCGCGGTCGAGAACGCCGACCAGACCGCGGCCAAGGTGAAGGCCAACGGCGGACAGGTGATGGCGCCGCCGTTCGACGTGAACGACTACGGCCGCATGGCGATGTGCGCGGACAACCTGGGCGCGGTGTTCGCGATCTGGCAGCCCGGGACGCATCCCGGCATCGCCCGCGCGCACGAGCCGGGCGCGCTGTCGTGGGTGCAGCTCAACGCGGGCGATCCCGGCGCGGCGGCGATGTTCTATCAGGCCGTGTTCGGCTGGTCGCACCGTCGTGACCCGATCCCGCAGGGTGGGGAGTACGTCACCTGGTTGGCCGGTGGGCAGCCGACCGGTGGTGGCATGCCGATGCCCCCGGGAGGACATGCGCCCGCTCACTGGATGCTGTATTTCGGCAGCGCCGACGTGGACGCCACCAGCGCCAAGGCCCAGACGCTCGCTGGCAAGACGCTCGTGCCGCCGATGGATATTCCCGGCACCGGACGCTTCGCGGTGATCGCGGACCCGCAGGGCGCGGTGTTCGCGATCGTGAAGTTCTCGATGTAACGCGGGAGCTCCCGCGCTCAGGATCGACGAAGGCCCGGGGGATTCCTCCGGGTCTTCGAGCTTTGGTGGCTCGGGATGGCTCATCGAATCCGGCGTAGACACGCAGCGGGGCTACACGAGCGACTTCGAGCCCGCCGCGTCGATATCGAGAGCAGCGAATCGAGGCGCGTGGGGCGGATGTCGAACGCCGAATCACTGCCCGCGTTGCGATTTATCTTGACAGGCTATGAGAGGTGATCAGCCTCGGAGCGCGAGGCGTGCACGTATCGTGTGCCTTGAGTGCGTGAACTGCGCGCTGGCGGCCTCTCGCCACCCGACAGGCACGCAAACGCATCCGACCAGCTTCGGCACGATCAGCGCGCATCCACGAGCGTCCGAAACACGCGTGATAGAAATGACCTTGCCCCCGCGGCACGCCCCCGTCGCGGAGTCCCGTGATGAAGTCGTACTCGCTGTCGCACCTCGCCGATCACGTCCTCCTGCGTGACCTGGCGAGCCTTGTCGCCCAGGAGCACCAGACCACCGCCTCGATGCTGGCCCACTTGGCCGAGGTGGATGCCCGCAAGCTCTACCTGCCTGCGGCGTATCCCTCGATGTACGCCTACTGTGTCGGCGAGCTGCGGCTCTCCGAAGACGCTGCGGCGAAGCGTATCCAAGCTGCGCGTGTCGCCCGGCGCTTCCCGGCCATCTTCCCATCGCTGGCTGAAGGTCGGCTGCATCTGGCCGCGGTGTGTCTGCTGGCGCCGAATCTCACCCCGGAGAACGCGAGCGAGCTGATCGAGTCGGCCACCCACAAGACCAAGGCCGAGATCGAGCTTCTGTTGGCGCGGCGCTTTCCGCAGCCCGACCTGGTGGCTTCGGTCGAGCCGATCCCGGCTCCCAGCGGCCCGACATGTTCGGAAGCTGTTTGTGAAATACAAATACAACATGCCCCGGGGCATGTTGTGAAAGAAGGTGCGAGGCTCACGCCGCTCTCGCCGCAGCGCTTCGCCGTGCAGGTGACGATCGGTCAGGAGACGCACGACAAGCTGCTCTACGCGCAGTCCCTGCTCGGCCATGCGGTCCCCTCCGGAGACCTGGCGGCGGTGCTCGACCGAGCGCTGGACGCGCTGATCCCCCGGCTCGAGCAGCGCCGCTTCGCCGCCACTGCCCGCACACGGCCGGGGCGCCGATCCACGAGAGCACGGTGCATCCCGGCTCATGTTCGCCGCGCGGTATGGCAGCGCGATGGCGGCCAGTGCACGTTCGTCTCGGAGAGCGGGCATCGATGCGAGGCCCGCACACGGCTGGAGTTCGACCACGTGGATCCAGTCGCGCGTGGGGGGAGATCCACCGTGGATGGCATGCGGCTGCGCTGTCGGGCGCACAACCAGTACGCGGCCGAGCGCATGTTCGGCGAGGCGTTCATGCGCGGCAAGCGGGAGAACGCCAGAGCCGGGGCCGCCGAGAGACGAGCGCGCGGCGCCGCTGTTGAGAACGCGAGCGCGAACACGCCCGGCGGCACCGAGAAGGGCGCGCACAGCGCGAGCGCGCCCCGTGGCGCCCGGACGGGCGTACGCGGATTCTCAACAGAGCCGGCGCCGAGAAGCGCCGTTCCGGCTCCGGAGCACGACGTGACACCGTGGCTGCGTGCGCTCGGGTTCCGCGCCGACGAGGCGCGCCGGGCGGCGGTGCGGTGCGAGTCAATCCCCGGCGCGTCACTTGAGGAGCGGGTGCGCGTGGCGCTCTCGAGCCTGGCTCCCGTGCGCGTGCAACGACCGGCGCAGCTCGCTGACCGCCGAGGCGCACTCGAGCTACTTTCCGGAATCGAGACGCGATCCGCGCCAGCGCGGATGGAGCGCGAGACACCAAGCTACCTTGTGAAACCGTGATGCAACATGCCCCGGGGCATGTTGTGAAAGAAAGTGCGAGGGCCGTGCGAGCGTGAATCGCGAAGGCCGCTACGCGCGGACCGCCTCGAACGCGCGCTCGAGCACCTCGTCGTATCCGGCCGGCAGCTTGGCCAGCCGCTTCGCGAGCGCATCGGCGTCGGCGGCCGAGGCCACCGCGTCACGCACTTTGCGCACCCGGGGGAGCACGCGGGCGGCGAGGTCCTCGTCGCCGGCGATCGCCGCGGCCGCGGCCGACGCGTCACCCCCGTGCTCGGCCAGGGCGCGCAGGATCTCCGCGGTGAGGTAGTAGCCGAGTGCCGAACGCTCGGCGATCGGCACCTCCTCGCCACGCCGGCGCCGGCGTGCCAGCAGACGCGCCGCCTCGATCAGGTTGAAGCGCGCCGCGCGCGCCTGTTCGAGCACCCACGCGCCGAGCGCCCCGCCGTCCTTGGCACGCACCGGTTCGGCGGACCACGGCGCTCGCTCGCCCGCGTGCTGCCGGCGCCACACGTGATCGAGATCCTCGAGCGTGATCCGGCCGTCGTCGCGGGTGCGCACGCACAACGCGGCGCACAGGTTGCCCAGCTCGCGCACGTTGCCCGGCCAGCGGTGCCGGCCCAGCGCCGCGAGCGCCTCGGGACGCACGTCCCACTCGCGCACGCCCAGCTCGTGTCCCTGTTGTCTCAGGAAATGCACCAGCAGCGGCACCAGGTCGTCGAGCCGCTCGCGCAGTGGCGGCACCCGCACCGAGAACACGTTGAGACGGTAGAACAGGTCCTCGCGGAAGCGCTTGAGCGCCACCTCGGAGCGCAGGTCGCGGTTACTCGCCGCCACCACCCGCACATCGACCTCGACCAGGTGCTCGTCGCCGACACGTCGGAAGCGTGACTCCTGCAGCACGCGCAGGAGACGCGTCTGGAGCTGGAGCGGCATCTCGCCGATCTCGTCCAGGAACACCGTGCCGCGATGCGCCAGCTCGAACGCGCCGCGTCGATCGCGGTGCGCGCCGGTGAACGAGCCACGCACGTGTCCGAACAGCTCGCTCTCGATCAGCTCGCTCGGGATCGAGCCGCAGTCCACCACCTCGAACGGTCCCTCGGCGCGATCGGACAGCTCGTGCAGGGCGCGCGCGGCCAGCTCCTTGCCCACGCCCGATTCGCCCTGGATGAGCACCGGGAAGCGATGCCCGGCCACCGCCAGCAGATCCTGCGCGGTCTCGAGCAGCGCCGCGCTCTCGCCCACCAGACGCTCGAGCGGCGGATGGTCGCGGCGCAGGCCCTCGAGATTCTTCGCCGGTCGACGCGTCCTGGGCGCGCGTACCACGGACGCGGCGACCGTGGCTGGCGCCGCCGCGGGCTGGTGCGTGAACGGGCGCAGCGACTGCGCGGCGAGCGACGCGAGCGATGCCATGAGCTGCGGCGGCACGTGTGTGTCGCTGGCGTCGAGCACGCTGGGGCCCAGCAGCAGCAGACCGAGCAGGCCCTCGGTGGCGAGGATCGGCGCGCCCCACGCGGCGTCGAACTCGTCGCGCAGCTGGTCGCGCAGCCTGCCCAGCCCGCGTGCCGCGGCGGCCGATTCGAGCGCGAACGGCGCCGCTTGCTCGAGCCAGGTCCGCACGTCCTCGGACATCGGAAGCACCTCGCCCGGCGGCGCGTCGTCGAGACCGGCCGAGTAGACGAGCTTCAACCTGCGGCGATCGTCCGCGAGCAGCACCGCGCCCGAGCGCGCACCGAGCGTGCCGATGCCCGACAGCACCAGACGCGATGCGGCCTGTCGGGCGTCACGTGAGCCGAGCAGCGCACGCGCGATCTCGTACAGGGTGGCGATGTCGCTCGGGGCGTCGGCGGTGGGTTCCATGGCTCGATTGGGTCGCCGGGGGCGGGCGCGTCGCGACGGTAGCAGAGGGGGCGGAGCGGGAGAAGAGTTTCGCGCGGCCGCCGGCACGCGCGAGGCGTTGGGGCGGCGAAACGAGGCCATCGGGTCGCGCTCGAATCCATGACGTCCACGGTCTGCTCGCGTATGCTGCCCCCCGTCGTGGTCGTGACCCCGGCCGGCGAGGAGTGCCCGATGGACGACAAGCTGCACAAGTTCGAGACCGACGCCATCACGGTCACCTGGAGTCGGGCGCGGTGCATCCACGCTGCGGCGTGCATCCAGGGTCTGCCCGAGGTGTTCGAGCCGGGGCGACGGCCGTGGGTGATGCCCGCCAACGCCTCGACCGACGAGGTCGCCGCGGTGGTGCGTCGCTGCCCGACCGGCGCGCTGCACTTCACCCGGCTCGACGGTGGCCCGGCCGAGGGCGCGCCCGAGCGCAACTTCGCGATCGTGGGACGCGCCGGTCCGATCTACCTGCGCGGCGATCTGCGTCTGGTGGATGCCGAGGGCCGTGAGGTGACGCGCGAGACACGTCTCGCGCTCTGCCGCTGTGGGGCCACGAAACACAGGCCGTTCTGCGACGGCGAGCATTGGGAGGTCCAGTTCCGTGACGCCGGCCGGCTGCCGGAGGTGGGACTGCAGCCGGGCGACGGCGACACCACGCAGCCACCGAGCGGCCCGGTGATCGTCGAGCCGACCGAGAACGGACCGGTGAGAATCGAGGGCGAGATCGAGTTCCTGGCCGGGGACGGGCAGACCCGCCGCCGCGGTGTGCGCGCCGAGCTGTGCCGGTGCGGGCGGAGCGAGAACAAGCCGTTCTGTGACGGCAGTCATCGCGCCGCCGGGTTCACCGCGGAGCCGCTGTCGTGATCGTGACGCTCGATCGGAGCCGTGGTTGAGCGCGCGGCTGGGCAAGATCGACCCGGCGGTGTTCGAGCGCATCATCGCGTCGCGTCTCGGCGCCGCACGACCCGAGGTGCTGGTCGGACCGCGTCCCGGCTGCGACGGCGCGGTGATGAAGATCGGCGCCGGCCGCGTCATGGCGGTGACCACCGATCCGCTGTCGGTGATCCCGGCGCTCGGCTTCGAGCGCTCGGCGGTGCTGGCGTGTCACCTGATCGCCTCCGACCTGTGGACCACCGGCATCCCGCCGGCCTACGCGGCGGTGGACTTCAACCTGCCGCCGCAGATCACCGACGCCGAGTTCGAGCGTTACTGGAGCGCGATGAGCGGCGAATGGGAGAGGTTGGGTGTGGCGGTGGTGACCGGTCACACCGGGCGCTACGCCGGCTGCGACTACTCGATCGTCGGCGCCGCCACGCTGCTCGGCGTGGGTGACGAGGGCCGTTACATCGCGCCCACCATGGCGCGACCGGGCGACCGGGTGCTGATCACCAA